>CAILCO010000092.1 GCA_903832735.1 uncultured Sterolibacterium sp. | reverse complement strand
TGTCCCGATGAGCCTTGCCAATTCTCTCGTCCTCATTTTGCATCTCCTGGCTCCAGCGCCCGTGCGCTATGTAGCCAGTATCCACTTCCACAGGCTCGCTAGATGAGCCAGCCACGTTATTCGCTAAATGAGCCAAAGGAAAAGATCTCAATTGAGTAAGGGCTCGAGCCTTACCCTAGAAGATCGGCCTCTCGTTTAATTGTTCGCCCCACAGGAAACCTACCCTACTATGAGCACCAAGACGCCCACTATCGGTTTGATCGTGCCGCCCGCCGCTGGATTGGTACCAAGCGATGGCCAACGACTTTATGCCGGGCGGGCGCACTTTATCGCTCGTGGCCTGGGTCTCGACGAAGTATCGCCCAGCGGTTTCAAGAAGGTAGTCGAACACATCATGGATCGCGCGATGGAATTGCGTGACGCTGGCGCCAGCACGATCTCGCTAATGGGCACGTCGCTGAGCTTCTATCGGGGAGCCGCTTTTACCGACGACCTGCGCGCAGCTATGCAGGAGGCGACCGGCGTGCCCTGCACAACGATGAGCCACGCCATCGTTCGGGCAATGCGCGCGCTAGGGATACGCCGGGTAGCGGTAGCGACTTCCTACATCGACGAACTGAACAATCGTCTGCAGGACTTTCTCGGCAGCCACGAGATTGAGGTTACGGCTCTACGCGGCTTGTCTATCCTCGGGGTAGACGCAGTTGGCAAGGTACCGGAAAGTACTTTGATTGAGTTGTCCGAAGCTGTGTATCGTGACGACCCCAGCGCCGATGGCCTGTTCATCTCTTGTGGAGGCTTGATAACCCTGGATATCCTAGCGCCGCTTGAAGCAAAGCTGGACATTCCTGCGACATCCAGTTCGCCCGCGGGATTTTGGGATGTGATGAAAGTCGCAGGTCTCGATTCATCAGCAGAGGGTTTCGGACGAATGTTCGCGTAGCAGGGAAGATCAGAGACTGAAATGCTGTGAGATAAAAGCAAGCACCTAAGTTAAAACTCGCATATCTTCCCGTCATTTATGGTGCCAACTGACGATAATCATAGTTATCGCTACTTGGGTTTTGCTCAAATTTCGGGCAACCATCGTGCTTCGCACCCTGTCTGTTGACAGACCCAGGCCATCCTTATAAGATTGGTCCAACCAAGCTGGTCCTACCACAGCCGCCACAAGCAAGCCCGCGCAATCTGTCATCTGAAGGCTCGAAGCAAAAATGAATGATCGCTCACTGAGCACGGCTCGGGCAACAGCATGCGCTTGATGCCGCACCCTGTCGCGCCAGCGGCGGTCGCCGCACCGCTAGCCCAGATCGAGGTGCAGGTGCTGATGTTCGGGATGATTTGCCAGACCACCGGCGAGAACAAGACGACCCTGCGCCTGCCCCGCGACGCCACCGTCAGCGATGCCCTGGCCGCACTTGGCGTGATCTACGGCGCCCAGTTTCTCCATCTGGTGATGCGCACTGCCGCTGCCAAGGCCAGCCATACCCAGGTCTCGCTTGACGGACAGTTGGTACGCGACATGTCTGCGCGGGTGGCCGTAAGCGCGGACAGTGCGACCATAGAACTGATCCTGCTCTCCGGGCACGAGGGCGGCTGATGGCCTTGGAGAACGTACTTGTCACGGCGCCGCCGCGGCCATCGGCGAGCATCTATCGTGATCTCCTGGGCGATCGCTGCCAGCTGCAGTTTCTCACCGAGCTTGACGGTGCCGAGCGGTCGCGCGCGCTGGCGGCGGCCGACATACTCATTTGCGGCCACGTGCGCAACGAACTGACGGCCGGGGAGGCGGCGCAGCTGCGCCGCGTGCGCTTTATCCAACTGCTGCATTCCGGTGCCGACCACATTCCCTTCAGCATGCTGCCCAGGGTTCCCATCGCCTGCTCGCGCGGCAAGAGCGCGGTGGAAATGGCCGAGCACGTTGCCGCACTGGCGCTGGCTTGCTCGCGGCGGATTGCGCTGGAGGACAGAAAGATGCGGGCCGGCCAGTTCGATACTTACGCCGCTGGCCCGCGCGTGTTGGCCGGCGGACGCTGCGCCATCCTCGGCTTTGGCGGCGCCGGCCAGGCTGCGGCGAAGATATTTCGCGGCCTGGGCATGGCCATCGACGCGATCAATCGCTCGGGCAAGACCGATCAGACGGTAGACTTCATCGGCACCGTCGCCGATCTGCAGCAGGTGCTGTGCCGGTCCGACCTGATCGTCATCACCATGGCGCTGACCTCGGCCAGCGCCGGTCTGATCGGCGCTCGCGAACTGGGGTGGATGAAGGATGACGCCATCCTGGTCAATGTCTCCCGCGCCGACCTGATCGACGAGTCCTCGCTCTATGAGCGCCTGCGCCGCCAGCCGCGCTTTAGCGCCGGACTCGACGTCTGGTGGATCGAACCGTTCCGCCATGGGGAATTCCGCACCGATCATCCCTTTCTCGAACTCGACAACCTGGTGGCCTCACCGCACAACTCGGCCCAGGCCGCCAACTCCGACCTCGGTCTGGCGCAGACCCTGAGGCATGTCAGCGCCGTACTGGCTGGCCAGGCGCCGCGCATGCTGGTCGATGAGGATGAAAAATTTTTATGAACCATGAGCGTTTGCCGGTGCGACGGAATCCGCCCAGGCAGCGCTGCCAACACTTTTTATCTAGGAGCATGAGATGAGCTATCTGCCGGAACGCATCAACAGACCAATCTCCAATCAGGAACTGGAGCGGCGCTGGGCGGCCATACGCGCCGCCATGGAAGAGCAGAAAATTGATGTGCTGCTGATGCAGAACAACAATGACCACATGGGCGGCTATGTGAAGTACTTCACCGACATTCCCGCGATGTTCGGCTACCCGGTGACCGTGGTTTTTCCCCGCGACGACCGGATGTCCTTTGTCGGCCAGGGCGCCATCGGCGTCACTACGCCCATGCCGCCCGAAGGCAATGGTTTGCACCGCGGACTGAAGCAGCTGATGACCACCTCCAGCTTCGCCAGTGCCCCCTACTCGCTGGTCTATGACGCAGAATTCGCCGCCACTGCGCTGGCGCCCTACGCCAGCGGCACCATTGGCCTGGTCGGGCTGGGCACGCTGCCGGTGTCCCTGGTCGACCACCTGAGAAATGGCAAATTGTCCAAGGCAAAATTCGTCGACGCTTCGAATCTGGTGGACCAGATCAAAGTGATCAAGAGCGCAGAGGAGATCGTGCTTATCCGCGAGACGGCCATACTCCAGGACAAGGCTATGAAGCTGGCCTTCGCCGGCGTCAAGCCGGGCATGAGAGAGTCGCAGATCGCCGCCATTGCCCAGCACGCCATTCATGATGGCGGCGGCGAACACGGCATCTACCTGTGTTCGTCCACCCCGGGTTCCGATCCGGTGGGTCAGGCGGCCTGGCAGGGCAATGGGCACGTACAAAACAGAATGCTGCAGGAAGGTGACGTGTTCACCCTGCTGGTCGAGACCAACGGTCCCGGCGGCATGTACACCGAGCTGGGACGCAGCTGCGTGCTGGGTAAGGCACCGCAGGAATTGCAGGACGAATTCCAGATTATCCTCGAAGCCCGCCGGCGGACCTTGGCCATGCTCAAACCCGGGGCTTCGTGCAAGGAAATCTGGGACGCGCACAACGACTTCATGCGCAGCAACGACCGACCGCCGGAACAGCGGCTGTATTGCCACGGCCAGGGCTACGACCTGGTGGAGCGGCCTCTGGTCCGTTACGACGAGCCGATGCTGATCCGGGCCAACATGAACATCGCTTGCCATCCCAACTACGTCACCAAGCGTTTCTTCAACACGATTACCGACAATTACCTGATCGACGATAAGGGCGCCGTTGAGCGTCTGCACAGATTCCCGGAGCAGATTGTCGAACTGGGCTAGGAAAGCGCCGGGTATTCGACGAATCCGTGGATCACGTGCGATGTCAAAAGAGAGGAGACAGAATGAATTTCAAGGATGCGCTTCGTATCATAGGTCTGGTTATAGCCAGCGTTGCTTCCGCGCAAGCACAAACACCCGCCAGCGAAAACTATCCGTTGCGTCCCATTCACCTGATGGTGGGATATGCCGCAGGAGGCGCAAACGATGTCGTTGCGAGGATACTAAGCAAGAAACTTTCTGAACGATTGGGCCAGCCTGTCATCGTTGAAAACAAGACAGGGGCAGCAGGAATGATCGGTGCAGAGTATGTGGCCCGGGCAAAGCCGGACGGTTATACCCTGCTTTTCGCGGCGAGTTCGATGTTTACGACCAATCCGGTCATGTATAAGAGAGTGCCCTATACGGCGAGCAATTTCATCCCAATTTCCACGGTGGTCAGCTTTCCGTTTTTTCTCCTGGTTAACTCGCAAAAGCCGATAACAACGGTACAAGAATTGCGAGATAGCTGGAAGGCCAAACCGGAAACCGCGAACTGTAGCGGTTCCGCGGGCATCCACCAACTGGCTTTCGCCCTATTCAAGAGCACGACTGGAAGCACTGGTGAATTTATTCCCTATAGAGGAACCAATGAAGCCATTAACGCCGTCATGGCGGAAAACGTTCTGATGACCATCGCAGACGGACCGCCGGTCGCTACTGCCCTCAGCGGCAACAGGGTGCGAGCTCTGGCGGTAACTTCCGCAAAAAGGCTTGCTGCGTACCCAAACATGCCGACCTTTGCCGAAGCGGGCCTGCCCGAAATGGAGATACAGAGTTGGTTCGGCTTAGTAGCTCCGGCGGGCACGCCAATGGCGATCGTGAGAAAGCTTCAGCAGGAGGTGCATCAAATAGTCAGGATGAAGGATTTCGAACAGTTCGCCAGCACGCTTCTATTGATCCCTCAGGACAATACGCCGGAGCAGTTTGCGAATATGATCGCTGCGGATCTTGCTCGCTGGCGTGCCGTCGCCAAAGCGAGCAACATCGAAGCGGTCGATTAGCGTTCGCTTAGTGCCGACAAAATTGGTGCCGACAAAATTGGTGCCGACAAAAGACCCATAGTGTGAGTGGTCTCAAGATCGTCCGAAGATGCCAGCACCGGTCTAAACGTCTTCTGCGGGACGCCGCCGCTTGCTGCGCGGCTGGCTACCGCCTGCTGCATCGAGGCTGGAGCCCAGGACCACTCCCCAGTAAACTCTTGCGTTATCCAGGTGCTTAGTCATCAGTCGATCCGCTTTCGCGGCATCCCGTTTCTCGATGGCAGCAACAATTTGTCGGTGCGCTTTGGCAGATTCCTGGCCGCGCATCGGGTTGGCAAAGTATACGCGTCGTCGCTCCATGCTCAGGCAGTAAAACGAATGCAGCACGCGAACCAGGACGCTGTTGTGGGTAGCCTCGACCAGCGCGACATGGAAGGCCTGGTCGAGATCCGCGATATTGCCCTTGACGGAAATAACCCGATCAATTTCATCGAGGATCTGCCGCAAGGCGTCGATGTCATCGCTGGTGCAGCGCTTGCAGGCGAGCCTGCAAGCCTCGCGTTCGAGCGGGCTGCGCACCTCGATGGACTCCAGAATCTCCTGGGGCGAGGGCGGTTCGCCCATTTCAGACAGCAGGACCAGGGTGTCGAAGCTGCTTTCGGAGGCAAAGTGCCGCAGGTAGATGCCCGAGTTCGGGCGAGCTTCGATGACCCGCAAAGAGATCAGTGCCGCCAAGGCCTCTCGCAATGCATTGCGCCCAACGCCGAAGCGCTCGGCCAATACGCGTTCGCCCGGCAGTCGCTCGCCAGGTTCGAACCGGCGATCCTTGAAAAATTCAAGGATCCTGCGCATCAGCGCTTTTTCACCCCCGTCGACAATTTTAGCAACTGCGGTTGACATAGCCATTCGTTCCTTTTAGGATTGGTCCTACCACAATGGTACCACCAATATATGCATGACCCATGCATGACTTCCTTCTTGCCGATGGCCGATTGTGAGCAACTTACGATGAATGTGCAACTTGGATCTTAGCCGGGTCCAGTCATTGCCGAAGGCCGGAGCCGCCCGGATTACGACGAAATGTTTTCACGAAAGATGAGCCGCATGATGTTGCGACAGCCGATCTTTGTTGGCCAGATATCCAACGTTCATGTTGACAGAAGGAACGCGCGCTTTTGCAGTCGCGCGTGAGGAATAGGCAAGATAAGATGGAGAGGAAACAATGAATACGACCGTTCGCCAGTCTACAGCGAGTGTTAAAACGCAAGCTCCGCCAGTTGATGATTCATGGATTCCGTCATCCTGCGCATTCTGCTATGGCTCCTGCTCGATACTGGTTCATCGGGTGGATGACGTCATCGTCAAGATCGAGGGGAATCCCGAGAGTTCGGTTGGCAAGGGTCGCTTGTGCGCTAAGGGCGCGAGCGGACTGATGATTCACTACGATCCGAATCGTCTGACCAAGCCGCTGAGGCGAACCAATCCCAATAAGGGCATCGGCGTCGATCCCGGCTGGAAGGAGATATCCTGGGACGAGGCGATAGCAGAGATCGTCGGCAACCTCAAGCGTATCCGCCAGGAGGACCCGCGCAAGCTGGTCATTCAAAGGACCACCACGGTAACCGCCAACAAGAATCCGTTGCAGGCGTTCGCCTTTGGTTTTGGCACGCCGAACCAGTCTGTATCCGGTGGTGGCCTGCATTGCGGCAATGGCGCCCACCTCATCAGTGGCATCATGCATGCGTCGTGGGGCGTGGTGCCGGATTTCGAGAATTGCAACTACGCGATGTATTTTGGCGCGTCGAAAGGGCATTCGGCCGGACACTGTTCGACCTCCAACATCGGCTTGGCGGCGGATGCGCGCGCACGCGGCATGAAGCTGGTGGTGTTCGATCCGATGTGCAATTTCGCCTCGGCGAAGGCGACCGAATGGGTGCCCCTGCGCGTCGGAACCGATGCCGCGGTGGCGCTCGCCATGTGCAATGTCGTGGCCAACGAACTCGGTGCGCTGGACATTCCCTACCTCAAGGCGAAAACCAACGGACCCTATCTGATCGGGCCGGATGGCAAGTACCTGAGAGAGCACGGCAGCGACAAACCCATGGTCTGGGACAGCACAGCCGGCGCGGCGCGAACTTTTGCCGACGCCAAGGCAGAAGACATGGCGCTCGAGGGTGAATTCGACGTGGGCGGCACGCGCTATCGGCCGGCCTTCGCCTTGCTCAAGGAACATCTGAAGAAATTTTCCCCCGAGTGGGCGGAGAAGATCAGCACCGTGCCGGCGGCGAATCTGCGGCGGCTGGCCAAGGAATTTGCCACCGAGGCGCGCATCGGCAGCACCATCGTTATCGAGGGCGTGACGCTGCCTTACCGACCAGCCGCTGCAATCGCCTTCCGCGGCAATCAGGGGCATCGAAATTCCGTCTACAACTTTCTCGCCGTCGATCTGCTGAATCACCTGGTGGGCGCCGCCGACGTGGTTGGCTCGTGCATGGGCTTTCCGCCGGTCAATCACGGCCATCCGGATACCGGTCGTCCCAGCTACGCCCCAGTGCAGACGCCCGACGGTCTGATGGAGGTCGGCTCCTGGATGGGCTGGCATCATCCTTATCCGATTCATGATCCGCAATTGCCGCAGACCCTGGGACTGCAGGCGGTGTTCCCGATGGGCATGACCTCGCCGCTCCTCGATGCGCCAGACCGGGAGCAGACCTGGGAACGTTTTGGCATCAACTACCGGCCCGAGATGCTGATCAACTGGGGCTCGAATCTGTTGATGAGTATCGCCAACAAGGACACGATGGCGGATTCGCTGTCGAAGTACAAGTTCATTGTCTCGTTCGACCTGTTCCTCACCGAAACCTCCGATTTTGTCGATCTCATCCTCCCCGATTGCAGCTATTTGCAGTCTGTGGACTCACGCGCCAACTTCCCGACAATTTTCAGCCACCCCTCCGGCATGGGCGAGTGGAGCTGGCCGATTCGCCAGCCGGTCCAGCCGCCCTACGGTGAACAACGGCCATTTACCCAGGTATTGCTGGAGCTTGCCGACAAGGCCGGTTTCCTGCCGGATATGCTGGCGGCCTTCAATGCCACGCTCGAACTGCAGGCGCCCCATCGTCTCGACGTCAGCAAAAAATACAGCTATGAGGAAATCTGCGACGCCGAACTGAAGACGAATTTCGGCGAGGAGCGCGGCCTCGAGTGGTTCAAGGAGCACGGTCTCATCAAGTGGAAGAAGAAACCGGAAGAGATCTTCTGGCGCCATTTCATCGACGTCAGAGTTCCAATCTACTGGGAGTGGATGGTCGATTTAGGTCCGAAGGTGGCAGCACTCGCCGAGCCTCGCGGCCTGCACATCCCCTTGGAGTATTACCAGCCGATGCCTGATTGGCTGCCCTGCAAATCGCACGAATGCCAACAACCGGGCTTCGACTTTTTCGCCTTCTACTACCGGGATACCATCCACACCAACAGCTATACGACGGAAAACGCCTGGCTCAACGAGGCAGCACGCTTGAGTCCTTTTTCCTACACCATCGCCATCAATAACAAATCGGGACAGCGCCTGGGGCTGAAGAGTGGCGATGCGATCGTGCTCGAATCGGAGACGGGAAGGCGAATCGAGGGCTGCGTCAAGCTGACCGAATGTATCCATCCCGAAGGTATCGGCGTCGCTGGCCTTGCCAATCACTGGTCCAAGGGTATGCCTACGGCGAAAGGACAAGGCGTGTTCTTCAACGACCTCCTCGAGTTGACCTGGGATCGCACCAGCCCGGTCAACCTCAATCTCGATCTCTGCGTCAAAGTGAAAGTCACCAAGATCGGAGAGGCGCCATGAGACTAGCCATGGTTATCGATCTCAAGCGCTGCGTCGGCTGCTATGGCTGCCAGATCGCCTGCAAGGCCGAGCACGGCACGCCGCCTGGAGTCTTCAACACGCGGGTGGTCAAGCAGGAGATCGGTGAGTATCCGACAGTCAATCTGGTTTCCCTGCCGGTTGGCTGCAACCATTGCAGTGATGCGCCTTGCGTCGCCTCCTGTCCGACCGGTGCAAGTTTCGTCTGGGAGGATAGCGGCATTGTCGATATCGATCCGGACAAATGCGTTGGCTGTCGCAGTTGCATGATGGCTTGTCCATACTCCAATCGCTATTTCGTGTCGGAACGCCTGGACTATTATGGCGACAAAGGGCCGACGATTATTGAAGCCTATTGGAATGCCAAGACTCAGCTGGGAGTGGTCAGAAAATGCAATTTCTGTCGCGATCGCATCATGGAGGGCAAGGAGCCCGCTTGCGTCGCCAATTGTCCGGCGATCGCTCGCCATATTGGCGATATCTCCGATCCGACCAGCGAAGTGTCGAGACTAATCAAGGAACGCGGGGGATTTACGCTGCAACCGGAAAAGGGCACTGGCCCCAATGTCTACTATTTACCAGCGTAACCAGAAGAGAGCGCGAATCATGACCAGCGGGCAATTGAAATACGAGAAATTCATGGTCGATCTGACTCGTGAATACCGGCCGCAACGGGAATGGGCCGAAGGGAGAGGGCTGTATTTGATTATCGGTCACTTTCTCGTCGGCGTGGCGGGCGGGGCGTGGATTTTCGGCCACCTTTTTGACCATCCCGCCAGCCTTGTCTGTTCATTCTTTCTGGCGGTAGGGGGCGGCCTATGCCACCTGATCAACCTTGGGCGACCGGAAAGATTCTGGCGCATGATGCGTTGCATCCGTACTTCCT
Organism: uncultured Sterolibacterium sp.; assembly: GCA_903832735.1. Classification (GTDB taxonomy): domain Bacteria; phylum Pseudomonadota; class Gammaproteobacteria; order Burkholderiales; family Rhodocyclaceae; genus CAIYYX01. The sequence goes on along the minus strand of CAILCO010000092.1, from coordinate 34,253 downwards.
GGGTTGCCCGCGGCTTTTGGGGCATCAGCTTTTTCATGGTTGGCGGGATCATATTTCTGCCTGCTCTGGTTTTCCCGGATTTTCTCTGGTCAGCGGATTCCTTCATCGCCAAGACTGGAGAAGCCATAGCCTGGGTGGGTGCGGTCATCATGATCGGATATATGGGCTTCGCCTATATGGTGTCCAAGGCAATCCCGTTCTGGAACTCGCCACTGCACCCGGTGCTCTACATAGCCTATGCCTTGCGCGGTGGCGCTGGCTTGTTGTTCCTGCTGGCGCCGATGTACGCCTTGGCACCTCGGCTCGAAGCGAGCCTGCTGCAATCCTGGATCTGGATCACCTGTCTGGTCATTGCCCTGTGGGGGGTGGAAGCCGTGGCGGTGATGTCATCGGGCGATGGTGCCGCGCGCCGCTCGTTTCATGAGTTGTTCAAGGGCAACCTCGCCGGCTATGTCTATATCGGCATCCTGCTCCTGGGACTGGTCGTGCCGGTTTTTCTGCTAAGCGGCGTTGCTGTAGCGCAGACTTCCCTGTCTTTGGCTTTCGTCGGCTTGACCTCGGTCATTGGCGACTTGTTCATAAAATTGTGTTCGGTAAAAGCGGGGGTCCATATTCCGGTTCGGATTTGAAAAAGTTGCCGGTCCTGTGCGCGCGCAACCATCAGCCAGACGATTGATGAAGTCGATGCTCTTGATCGAACAGTTGTCGCAGGGGCGGCACGCGCCCCGTGCGCTGAGCCTGTTGACGCCGCAAACCTAGTCATGACGATATGACTGGCAATCGGAACATTCAAGAATGCGAGGTGCTGGTCGTCGGCGCGGGACCGGTCGGCCTGGCACTCGCCGGCGATCTGGGCTGGCGCGGGCGGCGTTGCCTGCTCATCGACCGGGGCGATGGCGCCATCTTCCAGCCGAAAATGGATCTCGTGGGCATCCGCACGATGGAGTTCTGCAGACGCTGGGGCTTAGTGGAGGAGGTCGAGGCCTGCCCCTACAACCGCGACTATCCGCAGGATAACGTTTTTCTCACCGCGCTCACCGGCTACGAACTCGGCCGGCAGCCCATGCCTTCGATGCGCGCGGAGCAGCCGCCTGTGGCAAGTCCGCAGAAGCGCGAGCGCTGCCCGCAGAACATGTTCGATCCAATATTGCGTGGTTTCGCGGAGCGCCAGAAGGGCGTCGAGCTACGCTATCACCACGAACTGCGGTCCTTCGAGCAAGACCGCGACGGGGTGAACGCTGTCCTGGTCGATCTCAAGACGGCGCGGGAATTCGTCGTGCGCTCTCGCTACCTGGTCGGCTGCGATGGCGGCCACAGTACTGTACGCGAGCGGCTGGGCATTGCCATGCACGGCAAGGGCGTTCTTACGCATACGACCAACGTCATCTTTCGTTGCGACAATTTCAACGAACTGCACGACAAGGCTCCAGGTTATCGCTACATGTTCGTCGGCCCCGAGGGAACCTACGGCACCATCGTGGCGATCAACGGACGCGCCCATTGGCGCATGTCCATCATCGGCAGCGCCGAACAGCGTCACCGCTACGATGACGCGGAGATCAAGGCGTTTGCGCAGCGCATGATGGGCAAGCCCTTCGACCTGGAGATACTCAGCGTTCTTCGCTGGACCCGGTCCGAACTGGTTGCCGAGCGTTACCACGACGGCCGCGTGTTCCTCGCCGGCGATGCCTGTCATTTGACCTCGCCCACCGGTGGCCTGGGCATGAACACCGGCATTGGCGATGCCGTCGACCTTTCGTGGAAACTGGCCGCAGCGCTCGAGGGCTGGGCTGGGCCAGCCCTGTTGAGTTCCTACGATCTCGAACGCAAGCCCGTGGCCGAAAGGATCACGCGCTTCTCCACCGGCAATCTCCAGATCATGAAGCAGGTGCCCACGAGTCCAGATATTGCCGAGGACAGTGCCGCGGGCGCGGCGGCGCGGTGCAAGGTCGGCGAGGCACTCGTGGCGGGCCTCAAGCGCGAATGGTTCTCGCTGAACATGCATCTGGGTAATCGCTATATGGATTCGCCGATCTGTATTTATCCCGGAGGCGAAAGCCGGGAGGCCATCGTCGCCGAATACGAGGACGCAGTAAATTACCGTCCGACCAGTCGCCCCGGTTGCCGCGCGCCCCACGTATGGTTGGCCGATGGACGCTCGACCTTGGATCTCTTCGGCAGAGGCTTCGTCCTGTTGGACCTCGGAACGACGACGGATGATGCGCAGATGGTGGTTGAGCAGACGGCGCGAGAATTCGGCGTCCCGCTGGAAGTGGTGCATCTGCTTGACCCAGCGCTAAGGCTCGCCTACGAGATGCGCTATATCTTGGTCCGGCCAGATGGCCATGTGGCATGGCGGGGCGACTCCATCGCCGATGAGCTACGTTCCATTCTGAGCGTTGCAACAGGAAACCTGAAAGGCACCAGCCATGAAACTGTTTCGCTTTGACGGCGGACGCATCGGCATTACCATCGCCGATCATTCCTACGACATCACCGATGCACTGGGCATCGACCCCTCGGCTTGGCCACCGGTGCAGATGGTGCAGCTGATTGCCAATTTCGAGCGGCAGATGAGGAATGTAACCGAGCATCAAAAGACACGAACGATCGATATTGCCAAGGTTCGCCTGGAAGTGCCGATCGAGTGGCCCAACAAGCTGCTGGCCTATCCGGTCAACTACGCCAAGCACGGCCTGGAGATGAACTCGGCCAACCGCGCCGACCTCAATGGCTTTTTCCTGAAGGCCAACTCGTCGCTCAGCGGACCCAACGACGCCATCGTGCTGCCGGACCTTCCTGGCCGGGAAATCCACCATGAGTGCGAACTGGGCATCGTGATCGGTCCGGGTGGTCGCAATATCAGTCGCGAGGACGCATACCGACATGTTTTCGGTTACGCCTGTCTGGTCGATGTGGTGATCAGGGGCAAGGAGGAGCGCGTGATGCGCAAGTCTTACGACACCTTCTGCCCGTTCGGGCCCTGGATCGTGACGGCGGACGAGGTAGCCGATCCGGGAAATCTGCAGTTGAGGCTGTGGGTCAATGGTGAGTTGCGTCAGAACGCCAACACGCGCGATCTGATCGTGGACATTCCCGGCATGATTGCACTGGCTTCTGCCGTGGCCACTCTCCATCCCGGCGACATCATCGCCACGGGAACGCCTGAGGGCGTAGGACCCATTCGGCGAGGCGATAAGCTGCGCATTGCCATCGAACAGGTCGGCGAGATGACCCTGGACGTTCGTTGATAAGGAGGTAGGAATCATGAGTTCCATCGATTTCGCTGCCGCAGCGGACCTGGCGACGCTCCACGGTTTGCTCGATCTGGTGCAAATGAAGAACGGATGGGCCAAGCCGGTACCATCCTTCTATCCGGAGCCCAAACAGACCTTTGTGCCGGCGCACTGGCGCTATCGTGATGCACGCGCCGCCCTGCACAAGGCGGGTAGCCTCGTCGCTACGGAGTGGGCCGAACGGCGCAACCTGATCATGGCGAATCCTATCCCGGGCAATGACTATCCGACGGTCCGGACCCTGGTGGGTGCCTACCAGATGGTTCAGGCCGGCGAGACCGCGCGTAGCCATCGCCACACGCCCAATGCCATGCGCGTGGTGCTCGAGGCCGCACCGCACACCTACACGATAGTGGCAGGCAAGAAAATCCCGATGGCGCCGGGCGATGTCCTGTTGACGCCAAACTGGTTCTATCACGGGCACAGCAATGAGAGCGATGAAGAGGCCTACTGGGCCGACTTCCTCGATTCACCGCTGGTTCATCTGCTCGGCCCGATGTTCTTCGAGGGACATCCTGGCGAGCTCGAACCCGCCCAGGAGATCGCCACCGCTTCGCCGCTGCGCTTTGCCTTCGCCGAATACAAGCCCCGTTTGCTGAATCAAGCCGAGCAGGCCGCGGGCGTCCGGACGCTGCTGCTGGGTCCGAGCAGCTTGCCTACCTTCGACCGCGTAGCGGTGAGCATCGCGAAAGGCGCAACCTGGACAGTGCCGCGTTCGACGGTAAACGCCATCTTCATCGTCGTTGAAGGAGAGGGAACTTCCAACGCCGGCGGTGCGCATTTCACTTGGCAGCGGGGCGACATGATTGCACTGCCCAGTTGGTATGACCACCAGCACAAGGCCGCCAGCGATGCGGTCCTGATGCGTGTGTCCGATGAACCCCTGCTGCGCAAGCTCGACTGGGTTCGATCGGGAGCAAACGGCTAGAGGCGTTGCAGCGGTTTCCGTGCGGCGGGGTGCGCGGGAACATCAACCGAAGGAGAGAAGGATGACCCGTCTCACATTCGCATGCGGTCTCTATGACCGCATGCAGGCCCTCTATACCGGCGAAGTGAGGCCCGAGGGCGTCGACCTGGATTTCCTGGCCATCGACGCCCCGCGCAAGATCTTCGACCGCATGACCGGTTCGCTCGAGTTCGACGCCGCCGAACTGTCGTGCTCGGAATTCATCGCCCGGCGCAGCGCCGGCGACCGATCGTTCGTGGCCCTGGCGGTGTTCCCATCGCGGGTATTCCGTCATGGTTTCATCGCCATCAACGCCCGATCCGGTATCCGCACGCCCCAGGACCTGGCAGGCAAACGTATCGGTGTTCCGCTCTATACCATGACCGCGGCCATCTGGATCCGCGGTCTCCTGCAACACCAGTACGGCGTCGACCTCTCTGCCATCACCTGGGTGCAGGGGGCGATAAACCAGGCCGGCGCCCACGGGGAACCCAAGGTGCTGCCCCTGCTGTCCAATCTGCCGATCGAGGTCAATCGCAGCGGTAAGTCCCTTAGCCAGTTGCTCGACGAGGGCAGCATCGACGCCATCATCGGCACCAGCCTGCCCGATTCGCGTCGCCACAATGCGGACGTCCGGCGGCTGTTCCCGGACTTCCGCGAGGTGGAAAAAGCCTACTATCGCGACACCGGAATTTTTCCGATCATGCATCTGGTGGCAATCCGCCGCGACGTCTACGAGCGCGAGCCGTGGATCGCCGACAGCCTGTACCGGGCGTTCTGCGAATCGAAGCGGATCGCCCTGGTCAAGATGCGCAACCTGGTCGCGCTGCGTTACATGCTGCCCTGGATGACCGCCGATCTGGACGAGAGCGAGGCGGTGTTCGGCGACGACCCATGGCCCTACGGCGTCGACGCAAATCGCCGCACCCTGCAAGCCCTGATGACGTACATGGTGGAGCAATCGATCATCGCCAAACCGCTGGTCATCGATGAGCTGTTTATTACGCCGCCTCCAGGAGAGCACTGAAGGCTGAACCCGATCAAACCAAGGACATGAACCTCTACAGATGCACAATCCAGTAGAAGGAGACAAGCATGAAGAACTTTAGCGATGACGCGATACGCATCCCCCTGCACCGTCTGGCGCTGCTTGCCGTCGCCACGTTCGCTACTTTCGCGCTATCGGCGGCGGCGGCGCAGCAGGCACCCGGCCGCTATCCCGAACGTCAGGTGCGCATCATTGCCCCCTTTGCTCCAGGCGGCACGGTCGATACGCTCGCGCGCGAGTTGGCGGCGGCACTGACGAAAAGCCTGGGCAAGTCCGTTTTCGTTGAAAATCGCCCCGGCGCCGGCGGCAACGTCGGGCTATCGGTACTGGCTCAGGCGCAGCCCGACGGTTACACCATCGGGATCGGTGCCGCCAACATGCTGGCCACGAATCGGGCGCTGTACAAGTCGCTGCCGTTCGACACGCTAAAGGACTTCACCCCGGTCGGTTTCATCGGTCGGGTGCCGTTCGTGCTGGTCGTCCATCCCGACGTCAAGGCCAAAAATTTCAAGGAACTGATCGCGCTCATCAAATCGGCTTCGAACAAGTACAGCTTCGGCTCGTCGGGACAGGGCAACACGGCGCACCTGTTTGGGGAAATGCTCAAGATCAGGACCGGCATCAAGATGGTCCATGTCCCTTACAAGTCGAGTGGCTTGGCCTTGCAAGATCTACTGGCGGGACGTATTCAACTGCAGTTCTTCACCCCGGTCATCGTGTTGCCGCACATCAAACAGGGTTCACTGCGCGCAATCGCGGTGGCCTCGGCAGAGCGCCTGCCGACTCTGCCCGAGGTGCCGACCTTGGCGGAGTTAGGCGTGAAAGGTTTCGATACGCCTACCTGGTTCGGGGTCATCGCCCCTGCCGGCATGCCGGCCCCGATTGTCAGCTTCCTGAACGACCAGATCCGCCGCGCGATAGCACAGCCTGACGTTGCCCGGCGTCTGGCGCAGGAGGATGTGCAGCCAGACTACATGAGCTCGGTACGCTTCGACGCCTTCATCCGCGAAGAGGTTGCGCATTGGAAGCAGGTAGTGGACGAGTCAGGCGCCGCGATCGACTAGCACCTGCTTCGCTGGCACAAGTGCCCTGGGTTGTCGTTCAGACAACCCAGGGCACTAGCAACCGCAGTAGACTTGGTCGCCATGCCATGGCCGGCGGCTTTATCCAACACTTTCCAGGAAACCATCATGAATCTCCTCGACAAAACGATCCGGAACCTCGTGATTGCCAATCGCATACTTGCCCACGAAGGGGTGGTCGACGCCTACGGTCACGTCAGCGTACGCCATCCGCAACACCCCGACCGCTATCTGCTGTCGTGCTCAGTCAGCCCTGAACTGGTTGAGGCCAGCGACATCAAGGAATATGCGCTGGACAGCGTAGCGATCGTCAAGGACGGTCACCATCCTTACCTTGAGCGCTTCATCCACGGTGCCATCTATGAAGCGCGGCCAGACATCCACGCGGTCATCCACAGTCATGCCGATGAGGTTCTGCCGTTCAGCATCACCCGCGAGCCGCTGATTCCGGTCATCCATGTCGCCAGCGACATCGGGGCCCACATCGGGGTGTGGGATATTCATGACCATTTCGGCGACACCAATTTATTGGTGAGCGACATTGCGCAGGGTCGTGACCTGGCCTGCTGCCTTGGTCACGACCGCACCGTGCTGATGCGCGGCCACGGTTTTACGACAACCGGACAGTCTCTGCTCGGGGCAATCAAGGCAGCGGTCTATATGCCGCGTAACGCCCGAATCTTGATGGAGGCCAAGCGACTGGGCGGCCCGCTGACACCCCTGTCCCCAGGCGAGATCGAAGTACGCACTGGAGTCGATCCCGAGTCGCCGCAAATGCAGCGCGCATGGGAATACTGGAGCCGGCGTGCCGGTGTGCCACCTCAATCCGGAAGCTGACACGGAAACAACTGAGGAGACAGAATGAATTTCAAGGATGCACTTCGCATCATAGGTTTGGCACTCGCCGCTGTTGCCTCTGCGCAAGCTCAAACAATTCCTGGCGAGAACTATCCACTGCGGCCTATTCGCCTAATTGTCGGATATTCCCCCGGAGGCGGCAGCGATATCGTTGCGCGGATGCTGAGCAAGAAACTCGCCGAACGCCTGGGCCAACCCGTCATCGTTGAAAACAAGACGGGGGCAGCGGGAATGATCGGTGCAGAGTATGTCACGAGGGCAAAGCCGGATGGCTATACACTGCTTTTCGCGTCAAGCGGGATGATGACGACCAACCCGGTCATCTATAAGAAAGTACCCTATTCGGCGAGCAGCTTTGTACCAATATCCACAGCGGTCAGCTTCCCGTTTATTCTCCTTGTTAACGCGCAACAGCCGATAACGACGCTACAAGAACTGCTGGCATATTGGAAAGCCAAGCCAGAAAGCGCGACCTTCAGCGGCGCCGGAGGTATCCATCAACTAGCGTTCGCTCTGTTCAAGAGTGCCACTGGAAACGCCGGTGATTTCATTCCCTATAGGGGTACCAGCGAGGCAATTATCCCCGTCATGGCGGGAAACGTTCTGATGACCATCGCAGACTCGGGGCCGGCTTCTTCAGCCCTCACTGGCGGCAGAGTACGCGCCCTGGCCGTGACTTCCCCAAGAAGACTTGCGGCATACCCAAACATCCCGACCTTCGCCGAAGCGGGTCTACCCGAAATGGAAATACAAAGTTGGTACGGGCTGGTTGCTCCGGCAGGCACACCAATGGCAATCGTGAGAAAGGTTCAGCAGGAGATGCATCAAATAGTCAAGATGAAGGATTTTGAACAGTTCGCCAGCACGCTTCAAATGATCCCCCAGGACAGTACGTCGGAACAGTTTGCGAAAATGATCGCTTCGGATCTTGCTCGTTGGCGTGCTGTCGCCAAAGCGAGCAACATCGAAGCGGTCGATTAGAGTTCGCAGCGCCAGGCTTGGCGCATGTTCTCAATGGATCGGCGCGCACGTCGCTCAATTTAGCGACACAGCGGCGATGCTGCGCTGGTGCCGATCAACCAGACTGCTTACCGGAATGACAGACAAAAAAAGCCACCGCGAACGGTGGCCTTGTTAGTACCTGCTGAATGACTTGATAGATCAAGCCAGATCAGAAGTTGTGGATCACGCCGATGGCGGTGATCTTCGGGTCTGCACCGCGGCTGGCAGCACCAATGCCGCCCGCTGGGCCACCGATACCTGCGGAATATCCGCCGGCAGCGTAGTCAGCCCATTGCTGCGTACCGTTGGTAATCTTTTCCGTCTCCAGGTACACCGCGGTGCGCTTGGAGAAGAAATACTTGCCGCCTACGGTCCATGCTGTTGCCCCGGTCTGGCTTGCGTTGAAATTCAACGCGACGCCGCTGATGCTGCCGTTGCCTGCAGCCAGGCTGGCGTTGCCGATCTTGCCGTAATTGACGATGGACTGGATGTTGCCGCTGCCCCAGTAATGTTCCCAGTTGAAGTCCCAGGTGCTCTGCTTCAGGTTGTTGCCGGCAATGGTGTTGACGGCATTGCCAGCGACACTGTTCGCTGTCAGTTGCGCCAGGACCAGGCCGACCTTGCTGTCGCCCTGGTAGAAGTAGGCGAGAGCCAGCTTGGAACCGGCGACGGTGGGGACGCCAGTGGCCGGGTCCAGCCCAGTCGTCAAGGTATCCTGCGCGTAGGACTTGGCCCAGTCATACTTGACGGCGATCGGGCCGTTGTTGTAATTCAACTGGAGGGAATAGCCCTTGCCGTTGGCTGACGCACCGGCCACAGCAGCTTCGGCACCGGCGACATAGAACACCGCGCCCTGGAAGCCGGAGACGCTCGGGGTGAAGTAAGACAGCACGTTGGAGGTGCGGTTGTATGGCGCGGACAGAAGGCCGCCGCCGGTAGTGGATATGGGGCTGGCTGTGACGAGTTCGTTGGCGCCGATGTCATTGACGCGGCCGTTGGTCCAATACACTTCCTGACGACCCAGGCGGAATTCGCCCCAGTTGCCCGACAGTCCGACGTAGGACTGTCGTCCGCACAGGCCGACCGAACTGTTCCCCACGACGTTGGCCATCGTGTTGGTGCCGCCTTGGTTCATGTTGACCTGCGACTCGCACTGCCAGTTCAAGTTCAGGCCGTTGCCCAGATCCTCGATACCCTTGAAGCCGATACGCGATGAACTGTCAGCGACACGATTGCGCCCCTGGAAGTCGGTGGCGGCACCGCCAAATGAACCGGTGGCGGAGTAGTTGTCGAACGCGAGATTGGCGCGGCCGTAGATGGTGACGTTCGATGACTGGGCGAAAGCGCCGCCGGACACGAGGCCGGCAATTGCCAGAGCGATCAGTTTCTTTTGCATGTTTTTGTGTCTCCTAGTGGATGAAGAGTGCGGAATCTTTATTTTGCATTGAGGCTTGAGTCATTAAGCTTGTTACCTGTTCGGGTGCTCTCACGCGTTCACCTTCCATGTATCTCCTTTCGTTGCGTCGGATTGATTCAGGTTCCGCGGAGCGTGCCGCCCGCTTGAATTGATTCTGGCCATAGCATTCCCCCATACGGTCATGTGGACTACTTTGCAACGAACGGCCACGTCATTGTGCAGCGATGTTTCGCGCCTTCATGACCTCTTTCCACTTCTGGATTTCCGTTTCGACGCGGCTCCGCATCTCGGCCGGCGTGCTCGGAACGGCCTGCCCCCCCCATTCAAGGAAACGCTGCTGGATCTCGGGCAGCCTGAGAAACCTGCGTATCTCGCGGTTGAGCCGGTCAACGACAGCCGGAGGCATCCCCGCGGGCCCCGCAATGCCCACGAACGAGGTCACGTCGAATCCCGGAATGGTCGCCGCAACGGGGGGGACGTTCGGCAACGAACGCGCGGGATCCCTGGATGTGACCGCCAGCGCGCGGATGGTGCCGGATTGAATGTGCGGCTGCGCCGTGGCGACGGCCTCGAATATGACGTCCATGCGTCCGCCCAGGAGTTCCGTGATCGCGTCCGATCCGCCCTTGTACGGAATGAAGACGATATCCGTGCCGGCCATCGAATTGAACATTTCGCCGGTCAGGTGATACAGCGTGCCGAGCGGGCCGGGGAAATTCATTTTCCCCGGATTCCTTTTCGCCTGAGCGATCAGATCGCCCACCGTCTTGTACGGGGAGTCCGCTTTGACGCCGACGACGAAGGGGTAGGTCCCGAGCAGCGAAATACAGCCGAAGTCGCCTACCGGATCGAACGGGAGTGTCTTCTGCATCGCGGCTTGAGCAGTGAACGCACCCAGCAGCAGCAACAGCGTATAGCCGTCCGGCGCGGCCTTGGCGACGAATGACGAGGCTATGGCGCCGCCTGCGCCCGGTTTGTTTTCCACAATCACGGGCTGTCCGAGCATTTCGGGCATTTTCTGCGAGAGTAGGCGGGCGACCAGATCCGCATTCCCGCCGGGCGGAAATCCGACAACGATCCGGATGGGCTTTGTCGGATATTCGTCTCCTGCGGCCTGTGCCGCAAGACTGACCCCAAGCGCCGCGACCATTGCCAGCCACCAGACGCAGCGCCGCAGAAAGCTGTTCATCATCATGTTGCCTACAGTGAAGGTCATCATGTCTTGGCGATCGAGGGTCACTCGGCCCGCAACACCAGGTTGCGGTACGCATCCACCTCGCAGCTGAATCCCGGCACCACCAGCACCGTGGTGGTCTTATCGTCGATGAGCGCGGGGCCCGCCACCTTGTGTCCAGGCTCCATCCTGTCCCAGTCGTAGGCCGGGGTCTGAACCGCCTGCGGATTGCCGTCGAACAGGCAGAGGCGCGAGCCGCGGCGGGCCGCTTCAACGCTGCCGGCGGCCTGCTTGTTCGAGGCAAGGTTCACCGGCCTCCGGGGCGCGGTGACCTTCAGCCGGAAGGTGAGGAACTCGGCATCCCTCCAGGTCATCGAGTAGGTATACATCTTCTCGTACCTGGCGTGGAAATTCTTCACCAGCGCCTGCAGCGTCTCGGCATCCAGCGTCTGTGAGGGCATGTCCAGTTCCACTTCATGGAACTGGCCCTCATAGCGCATTTCCACCGTCGGCTGGTAGGACATCTGCGACTCGGGGATCCCGATGCGGGCAAAGTCCTCGTGCGCTTGCCGGCGCATGTCGGCGTACAGGCCGCTGATCTCGGCGACGTCCAGTTGCTTCTGGCTGCGAAAGCACGAGCGCGCGTATTCAAAGCCCAGGTCTTTGGCGAACATGCCGAATGCGCTCATCAGCGCGGCCACCCGAGGCACGATCACCATCGGAATGGAGAGCTGCCGGGCGATCGCGGCCGCATGGATGCCGCCCGCCCCGCCGCCGGCCACCAGGGTGAAATCGCGCACGTCTTGACCCTGCTTCGTGCATACCTCGGTGATCAGGTCGGCCATCACGGTGTTGATGGTCGTGAACATCGCCTGCGCCGCCTGGCCGACGTTCATTTTCAGCTTGCTGCCCACGCGCGCCACCGCCTCGTGGGCGCGCTTGACGTCGAGCTTGATGTCGCCGCCGAGGAAATAGTCGGCGGGGATGTAGCCGAGCACCAGGTCCGCGTCGGTCACTGCGGCTTCTTCGCCCTTGCCGTAGGCGGCGGGACCGGGATCCGCGCCCGCGCTCTGCGGGCCGACCCGCAGCAAACCCAGCGAGTCGACGCGCGCCAGCGAGCCGCCGCCGGCACCCACGGTCGGCACGTCCACCATCTTGATCGCCACACGGTGCTCGCCCACCCAGGACTCGGTCGTGGTGGGAATCTCACCGTCCTTGATGACGCAGACGTCGAAGCTGGTTCCACCCATATCCACCGAGAGCAGGTTCTTCTTGTCGTGCAGGCCGCCCAGGTACACCGCCGCGGAGGGTGCCGCTGCCGGGCCCGAATTGAGCAGGTACACGGCGCGGTCGACGCATTCGTCCACCACCTGCACCAGTCCGTTGGCCAGCATCATCAGGAGGCGCCCGCGAAAGCCCTGATCCTTCAGGCCGCTTTGCAGCTTGCGCGCGTAGCGGGTCACCGCAGGGCCGATATAGGCGCTCACCACCGCGGTGGAGAAGCGCTCGAACTCGCGCCACACCGGCATGGTCTCGTGCGAGGTGGTCACGTACACCTGCGGGGCCATCTCCTGCACGATGCGCTTGGCCTGCAGCTCGTTCGCGCCGTTGGCGTAGGAGTGCAGGAAGCAAATGGCGATGGCGGTGCAGTCGTCATCGAGCAAAGCGCGTGCGGCGGTACGCAGCTCGCCCTCGTTCAGCGGCGTGGCTACGCTGCCATCGTACAGGGTGCGCTCCTCCACGCCGAGGCGCAGATAACGCGGAATCAGCGGCTTGTAGGGCTCGATGAAGACATCGAACATCGACCCGTGCAGATTCTTGATGCCCCGGCGCATCTCGATGGAATCGCGAAAGCCCTTGGTCGTGATCATGCCGACCTTGGCGCCGCGATCGGTGATCAGAATGTTGGTGCCGAGCGTGGTGCCGTGGACAATCTGCTCCAGATCCCCGAGGAACGTCGCCATGGATTGCCCGTAGTGCGCGGCGGCCTTGCCGACTGCGGCGAAGAATCCCTCGGTCGGGTCGTCCGGTGTGGTCGAGGCCTTGAAGCGTTGCAATTGCCCCGATTCCTCGAGCACCAGGCAGTCGGTGAAGGTCCCGCCTACGTCGATGGTCAGCTGCTTCATGAAATGCTCTCCAGTGTGTGGACGTTTCGTCTACGCTGTTTCGAAAATCCAGAATCGTCGCTACGCGGCCGGGGCGGGCACGATCCCGACGGTGAGCTTCTCCTCGTCGATGGTCACGTCCCAACGGCTCTGCGGCAGAGAGCGCAGGCGTTGCGTTTCGGTTTGGTCCACAGCGAAGCTGACCGGGTCGACCGCGACGCCGTAAATCTCGCGCGCCGCGTGAATCGACACCATCTGGTTTTTCACGTCCAGCGCAACCAGTTCGGCAGGGCGATCGGTGGGCAAGCCCACGCCGCCGCCGCCGCCGCTGATCTTGACCACGACGTCGCCCTTCTTGATCTCGACCATGCGGTGGGGTTTGACCCGGATCGGCTTGCCGTCCCTTACCATGAAGGTGCGCGAGAACGGCGATGGGCTGCCGCCTTGAATTCCTTCGCCGGGGGTCATGTCGCCGTCGGAACTGCCGGTGGCCATGCGGCCGTCGGAGCCCTCGTTGCGCGCACGCCAATCGATGCCGCCGCCGCCGCGCCAGCGGCCGGCACCCATCAGATCTGTCGCAGCTTCCCACTTCAGCAGCCGCCAGGGGAAGCGGATTTCCATTTCCTCGGCGTTGCTGCGCATCACCGTGGCGAGCGACCCGATCGACAGTGGCCCGGTGGGGCCGTCGTGTCCAGTCACGGCGCCCGCAGAGCCGTCATAGTCGAACGTGGTGCGCACGTACGGCTGGCCGTTACGCGGATCCACGGCGGACACGTAATCGCCTCGGCGCTTGCCCCAGGCGGCCATCGCGCGGTTGGGCCGCGCCTTGGATAGCGCAGCATGCACCGCCGTTGCGATCTGGTGGCCGACATTGACTGGTGCCGCGCCCACCGTAGCCGGGTAGAGCGGGTGAACCACGCTGCCGGGCGGGGTGATCACGGTAATGGGCTTGAGCGATCCCTCGTTGTGGTAGTCGGCCAGCGCGGGATCGAACAGCAGCATCATCGAGCCTACGGCGATCGCGTAGGAAGCCGCAAACGGGCAATTGACAAACCCCTTGCGCTGGGCATCGCTGCCGGAAAAGTCGACGGTGATCGAATCGCCCGCGACGGTAATTTCAACCCGCACCCAGACCGGCTCATCGAGCACGGTGCCGTCGTCGTCGGTGGCGGCCTCGCCGAAGTAGGTGCCGTCGGGGATGGCGGCGATTTCCGAGCGCACCGCGCGCTCGGTGCGCTCGAGCATTTCGCGGATGCAGCGCATCACGGTTTCCTTGCCGTAGCGCTTGAGCACTTCGTGCACGCGCTTTTCCGCGAATCGCGTGGTGGCCACCATGGCGTAGTTATCCACCCGAACCGCCTCGGGCCAGCGCACGTTGTTCCAGATCAGGCGCATGACGTCGGTGCGTTCCTGGTCGTTCACAAACACCTTGGTCGGCGGGATGCACAGTCCCTCGGCGTGAATGTCGACGGAGTTGGGGAAATAGCCGCCGGGAAACGACCCGCCCGTGTCCATCTGGTGACCGCGCACCAGCGTGAAGAACAGCAGCTCGCCCTCGAAAAAGATCGGCCGGATAAAGCCCCAGTCGGGCAGATGCACGGTCATGCCCTTGTAGGGGTCGTTGGTCAGGATCACGTCGCCCGGGTGCAGGTCGTCTCCGAACTGTTCTCTGACGGCCTGGATCGCGTACTTGGTGCCCATGAACTGGCACAGCAGGCCCTGTGGCATCGCGACGGTGGACCCGTCAGCGAGCCAGAGACCCACCGACACGTCCTTCAACTGCGACATCAGGTAGCTCTGCGAAGTGCGGGTCACCATGTGGCGCATTTCCCGCACCAGCGTCTGAAACGAATGCCAGATGGTGGAGAGGGTGATCGGATCGATCTCAGTCATAGTTATTTCTCCATATCGTCAGGGGCGGAGGAGGTGGTAGGTGCACTTGTGCCTCGAAGCAGGTGCTAGATCAGCCATTCGTGCTGTTCGAGGATATTTGTCAGTCGCGCAAGAAAATCGGATCCGAGCTTGCCGTCCGCCACCCGGTGATCGAGGGTGAGCGTGAGGTCCGAACACGGGCGCACTACCACGCTGCGATCCCTTACGACGGGCATGTCCCGCATCCGGCCGACCGCGAGGATGCCGGACTCCGGCGGATTGAGCATGGCCGTGAAGCGATCGGGACCGCCGGTGCCCATATTCGAAATGCTGAAGGTCGCACCGCTGGCGTCCTCCTGGCGCAGGCGACCGTCGCGGGCACGCGCCACCAGGTCGCTTCGCCGGCATGCCAGTTCGCGCAGTCCCAGGGACTCCACGCCGCTCAGCACGGGCACGAGCATGCCTCCCGCGACTGCGACCACCAGCCCGATATTCGCACCTGCCGCGGGAACGATGCGAGCGTCCGGGGCGTCGGGATGCCCTGCGAAAACGCCATTCATCGAGGGAAACGCGACCAGCGTCAGCGCCAGCGCCTGGAGCAGAAAGTCGTTGATCGAGAGCCGCGCCGCGCCGGGCGGAGAGTCTGCGGCCAGCGAGGACTGGAGCGACAGCACTTCGGTCCAGTCGACCGAACGCGACACCGTGAACTGCGGGACCGTGGCGTTGCTGAGGGTCATTGCGCGCGCGACGGCCCTGCGCATCGGGCTGAGCGGAACGGCTTCGGGCGCCGCTGCCGCGGCCCCCTGCGCCTGCGCCGCTAGCGCCTCGACGTCCTCGAGCTGGATCCGCCCGCCCGGACCGGTACCCCGGATACTACTGAGTTCGATGCCGTGGTTCGCGGCGAGCCTTCGCGCAGCCGGCGAGGAACGCTGCCTGTTTCCGTCCGCAGCGATTGACTCCCGGCTCGCCGGAGCGGGCGCCGCCTCGGGTGCCGCCTCGGGTGCCGCCTCGGCTGCCGTCACCGCCGCAGGCGTGGCCGGCAGCGCCTCGGCCTGACCGTCCTCCAGCCACGCGATCGCGGCCCCGATGGCGACCTCCTGTTCCGGCACGGCGAGAATTTCCACCAGCTTTCCGGTACTGCTGGCTTCGATTTCGACAGTCGTTTTCTCGGTTTCCACTTCGAGCAGCGGCTCTCCGGACACCACGGTGTCGCCGATATCCTTCAGCCAGCGCAGCACGCGGGCGGTTTCCATGACCAGGCCGACGCGGGGAATCTCTATCAGTATTCGAGTCATGTGTGACCTCAGCTTGTCAGTTCACGCACTGCGCGCACGATCTGCTCACGGCCCGGAAGCAGCGCCTGTTCCAGCTCGGGCGCGAACGGTATCGGCGCGAATGGACAGCCCACTCGCATGATCGGTGCGTCGAGTTCGTCGAATGCCGCAGCGCCCAGGCGTGCCGCCACCTCGGCGCCGACGCCGCCGCATTCCACCGCTTCATGGGCGATCACGACCCGGCGCGTCTTCGTTACAGAGCGCACTAGCGTCTCGATGTCCAGAGGCGCCAGCGTGCGCAGATCGATGACTTCGACGGATACGCCTTCCTGCGCCAGCTGCTGCGCAGCCTCCAGCGCTGTGCGCACCATCGCCGAATAGGCGATGACGGTGACGTCGCTGCCCTCGCGGGCGACGCGGGCGCGTCCCAGGGGAATCGCTGCTGCATCCGCGGGCAGGTGCTCCTTCATGGCATAGAGACGTTTGTGCTCGATGAACAGGACCGGATCGTCCAGCCGCAGCGAGGACTTGAACAGGCCATAGGCCTCCACCGGAGAAGAGGGTGCGACCACCACCAGCCCGGGAACATGAATGAACCACGATTCCAGGCTTTGCGAGTGCTGGGCAGCCGCGCCTCCGGCCGCGCCTGCCTGGGTGCGCACGACCATCGGAACCGAGAGCTGACCGCCTGACATATAGCGGTACTTCGCAGACTGGTTGACCAGACAGTCCATCGCCAGCGTGGCGAAGTCGATGAACATGATCTCGAGCACCGGCCGCAAGCCGCACAGGGCGGCACCGGTGGCGAGCCCGGTAATGGCCGCCTCGCTGATCGGCGTATTGCGCACGCGCAGCGGGCCGTGCTTGTCGACCAGGCCACGGCTGACGCCGAAGGCCCCGCCGGCCGCAACGTCTTCGCCGATCAGATACACGGAGGCATCGCGCGTCATTTCCTCGTCGAGGGCCTGGCGCATGATTTCGATGAAGGTGGTTTCCACGCTATGCCTCCGCAGTCGTGGACAGGGGCTGGCTGTAGACGTAATCCAGAACCGTCGCCGGGTCCGGCCGCGCTGCCTGGCGGGCACGCTCTACGGCGGCCTGCACCTCGGAGGCGACGCGCTTTTCGATCGCCTCCAGTTCGGCGGCCGGCTCACCGCGCTGGGTAAGATGTGCGCGCAGGCGGTCGATCGGATCTTTCTCCTTCATGGCCGCAAGTTCCTCCTTGGAGCGATAGCGCTGTGCGTCGCCGACGTAATGGCCCGCCATCCGGTAGGTCATGCATTCCAGCAGCCGCGGGCCGGCTCCGGAGCGGATGCTACGGACCGCCGCCGCGGCAGCCGCGTTGACCACCAGCACATCGTTGCCGTCGATGGTTTCGGCGGGCAGGTGGTAGGGCGCCGCGAATGCGCTTACCTTGGCGACCTTGCTGTGCTCCTCCCGGCTGGTGAATTCCGCGTAGCCGTTGTTCTCGCACACGAAGAGCAAGGGCAATTGCCACAGGCTCGCAAGGTTCAGCGTTTCGTGAAACACGCCGGCACCCGTGGCGCCATCGCCAAAGAACACCACGGCAATGCGTCCGTCGCCCAGGGCCTGCGCGGCCCATGCCGCGCCTGCAGCGAGCGACAAATTTCCGGCCACCACGCCGGTCGCGCCCATGACGCCGTTGGCCGCGTCCACCAGGTGCATCGAGCCGCCGCGTCCCCGGCACAGGCCATCCTGCCGGCCAATGATTTCGGCGAAGGTCGCATACGGGTCGCTTCCCTTGGCCAGCACGTGGCCGTGCGCGCGATGGCTCGAGAAGACGTAGTCGTTGGCGGCGAGATGGGCACAGACGCCCACCGCAACGGCTTCCTGTCCGGTGCTCAGATGCGGAAAGCCGGGAACCTCGCCCTTCGCTGCAAGGCGCTGCACGTGCCCCTCGAATAGGCGTATCCGCCACAGCTGTTCGTAGAAGCCATACAGTTTGTCCAGCGCGAGATCCGTCACACGGGCCTCCGCATCGTGGAACCTGCGTTGAGAACCTTCAACGCGCCGGCAACGATCTTGTCAGCGGTCACCGTCAGTTCCGCCTCCAGCGGCGGGCTGAAGGGAACCGGCACATCGGGCACGGCCACGCGGCACACCGGCGCTTTCAGGTACGCCAGGCCCTCTTCGGCGAGGGTGGCGGCGATCTCGGCTGCGACGCCGAAACTGCGGTGGCATTCGTCGGCAATCACCGCCCGCCCGGTTTTCGCGACGGACTTCAGCACCGTGTCCCGGTCCAGCGGGGCGATGCTGCGCAGATCCACGACCTCGACCGAAAAGCCGTGATCGCGTTCCAGGGACTGCGCGGCTTCGAGCGCCCGCGGAACGGTAATCGAGCTGGCGATGATGCTCAGGTCGCGGCCCTCGCGGCGTATGCGTGCCTTTCCGACCGGCAGCATCGGCGCACCCGGCGTCAATTCGCCTGTCTCGCCCAGCAGCAGCGCGTGGCTGATGAACACCGTCGGGTTCTGGCTTTGCAGCAGCGCCCACTTCAACATGTGATAGGCGTCGTCGGCGCCGCCGGGTACCAGGACCTGCAGTCCGGGCACCTGGCCGAGCATCGCCTGGATGCGATGCGAGTGTTGAGCGGCACCGGCGCTCCTCATCCCGGCCAGCGAGCAGAAGGTCACCGGCGCGGTGGTCTGCCCGCCGGACATGTAATGCACGTTGGCCGCCTCGTTGACGACCTGCGCAAAGGCCTGAAAGATGAAACTTCCCGTGGAGAGATCCACCGCGGCGCGCTGTCCTGCCATGGCGGCGCCGATTCCGGCCCCAGCAAGAGCCAGTTCCGATACCGGTGCGACCAGGATCCGGTCGGCGAACTCGCGCAACGCCGGCTCCAGTAGCGCCCGCGCCTCCATGTTGAGGCCGACGAAGCCGTTGCCGATCAGCAGCAGCCGGGAATCGGCGGCCAGCGATTCCGATATCGCCATGGCCACGCCTTGCGCGAAACTGATCTTCATAGCGTCGCTCCCTGTTCCGCACGGACATGCTGGTAGGCTTCCTCTGGAGCGGGAAACGGGCTGTCGAGCGCAAAGCGGACGGCACCAGCCATTTCTGCCCGAGCGCGCTCGTCCAGTGCCTGCACCTGCTCACGGGTCAACCCGCCTGCCGCGACGATCTTGCGCAGGTAGAGCAGCAGCGGATCGCTCTGTTCCAGCCAGGTCGCCAGGTCGGCCCGATCGGGGCTCTGGCCGAACGCCCAGTCAAGCTGCCATTGGCCGCACGGCAACTCCGGCCACAGCGGAAAGTTGCCCGGCCAGCGGGTGCAGCGCACCTCCACGAAGCGCGGCGTGCCTTCGCTGCGCACCTCGGCCACCAGCCGGTCGAAGCACTCCGCCAGTGCATCGGCATCGGCGCCGTCAACGGCCTCGGTGCGGATCTGCAATGCCTGGGGAACGTCCACGAGCTGGGCCGCAGGCAAAGTGGATGACGTGTACTGCCCGCGCTGGCGCTGCGCCGGCGGGATACTGTTGTTCTCGCACACGAACAGGATGGGCAACTTCCATAGCGACGCCAGGATCATTGCCTCGTAACAGGCGCCTTCCTCCAGCGCGGCGTCACCGAAGAATGCGACCACCACCCCGCGACCCTGCCGTTTGCACGCCAGCGCTGCGCCGGTCGCAAGCGGCAGGCTACCGCCCACCAGCGCCGATGTCGCCGGAACGCCCAGTTCCCGCACGGCCATGTGCAGCGTGCCGCTCTTGCCGCGCGCATAGCCGCCCGCTTTGCCGAGGATTTCAGCCATCATCCGGTCTGGAGCGGCGCCCCGGGCCAGTAGATGTCCGTGGTTGCGCCAGTTACTGAACACGAAGTCGTCCGTGCCCAGTTCGGCGCAGGCAGCCACTGCCGTTGCCTCCTGACCGATGTACACGTGGTAGTGACCGGGAAATTGCCCGTCCTTGGAGAGCAGGATGCATTGCTCCTCGAAACGGCGGATGCGCAACATCGCCGCCACGCGTTCGCCTGGATCATTTTTACGTTGCATTGTTGACCTCAAGAAGGTGGCAGCAGAATTCCCGGCCCGCGCCGACAGTGGCCATCACCGGGCACTCAGCACAAGGTTGTGATAGGGGTCCACCTCGCAGGAAAATCCCGGCGGCACCATCACCGTGGTGGTCTTGTCGTCGATCAGCGCCGGTCCGACCACATGGTGGCCGTGCCCCATCCGGTCCCAATCGTAGACAGGAGTGTCCACGCGCGCCGGATTGCCGTGGAACAGGCAGGCGCGGGAACCGCGGCGGGCCGCTTCGACGCTGCCGGCCGCCTTCGCTTGCGCCGTCATGATCAGCGGCCTTTGGGGCGCCGTCACCTTCAGCCGGAAAGTGAGGAACTCCGCTGCCCGCCATTTCATGGAGTAGGTGTACATCTTTTGGTACTTGGCGTGGAAATTCTCGAGCATGACCGGAAGATTTTCCGCACTGAGAGCCTCCGCGGGCATGTCCATTTCCACCTCGTGGTACTGGCCGACGTAACGCATTTCCACAGTGGGCTTGAACGACAGCTGCGCTTCGGCGATGCCAACGCGGGCAAAGTCCTCGCACGCGCGCCGGCGCATGTCGGTGTACAGACCGCCGATCTCGGCAAAATCCAGTTGGCTCTGCCGGCGGGCGCAGGAGCGTGCGTATTCGAGCCCAAGATCCATGGCGAACATGCCGAAGGCGCTCATCAGCGCGGCCACCCGGGGCACGATCACTGTCGGAATGGATAGTTGCTGGGCGATCGCGGCCGCGTGGATGCCGCCTGCGCCGCCGCCGGCGACCAGGGTGAAATCGCGCACATCGCGTCCCTGCTTGGTGGCTACCTCGGTGATGAGGTCGGACATCACGGTGTTGGCGGTCGTGAACATCGCCTGCGCCGTCTGGTCGGTGGTCATGTTCAGCTTGCTGCCGACGCGCGCCACCGCCTCGTGCGCGCGCTTGACGTCGAGCTTGATGTCGCCGCCGAGGAAATAGTCGGCGGGGATGTAGCCGAGCACCAGGTCCGCGTCGGTCACTGCGGCCTCCAAACCCTTGCCGTAGGCCGCCGGACCGGGATCCGCGCCGGCGCTCTGCGGGCCGACCCGCAGCAGGCCGAGAGAGTCGATGCGCGCCAGCGAGCCGCCGCCGGCCCCTACGGTCGGCACGTCCACCATCTTGATCGCCACCCGGTGTTCGCCCACCCAGGACTCCGAGGTCGTGGGAATCTCGCCGTCCTTGATGACGCAGACGTCGAAGCTGGTGCCGCCCATGTCCATCGACAGCAGACTGTTCTTCTTGTGCAACGCGCCCAAGTACATCGCCGCCGACGGTGCCGCTGCCGGGCCGGAGTTGAGCAGGTAGACGGCGCGGTCGACGCACTGATCGACAACCTGCACCATGCCATTGGCGAGCATCATCAAGAGGCGCCCTTGAAAGCCCTGGTCCTTCAGGCCGCTTTGCAGCTTGCGCGCGTAGCGGGTCACCGCAGGGCCGATATAGGCGCTCACCACCGCGGTGGAGAAGCGCTCGAACTCGCGCCACACCGGCAGGATCTCGTGTGAAGTGGTCACGTACGCCTCCGGCGCCATGTCCTGCACGATGCGCTTGGCACGGAGCTCGTTCTCACCGTTGGCGTAGGAGTGCAGGAAGCAGATGGCGATCGCGGTGCAGTCCTGGTCAAGCAGCTTCCGTGCGGCCTCGCGCAATGCCTCTTCGTCGAGGGGCGTGTCTATGCTGCCGTCGTAGCGCGTGCGTTCCTCCACGCCGAAGCGCAGATCGCGGGGCACCAGCGGCCGGTAAGGCTCGATGAACATGTCGAACATCGATCCGTGCAGATTCCTGATGCCGCGGCGCATCTCGAGGATGTCACGGAAGCCCTTGGTCGTGATCATGCCGACCTTGGCGCCGCGCTCGGTGATCAGGATGTTGGTGCCCAGGGTAGTGCCATGGACGATCTGCTCGACTTCGCCCAGGAATTGATTCAGGGTCTGCTGGTAGTGCTTGGCGGCCTTGCCCACAGCAGCGAAAAAACCCTGCGTGGGGTCTTCGGGCGTCGTCGACGCCTTGAAGCGCTGCAACTGGCCCGATTCGTCGAGCACGAGGCAGTCAGTGAAGGTTCCACCGACATCGATAGTGAGGCTCTTCATTATGCTGCTCCTTCTGGTCCGCCAACCGGCTTGAGTTCGATGTCCAGCGTCTGCTCGTTGATCACTGCTCCGTAGCGTTGTACCGGAGGCGCCGAACGCAAATTGCGGGTAGCCGCCTCGTCCACCGCAAACGTCGCCGGATCGATGACCACCCCATAGATTAGCCGCGCTGCTTCTATGGTGACCAGGTCCCTGCGGACATCGGTCACGACTTTTTCAATCGGCCGTTCCCAGGGATCTCCGACGCCCGCGCCACCGGGACTGAGCTTGACGACGATATCGCCTTTCTTGATTTCGGCCATCCGGTGCGGCTTGACCCGGATTTTCTCGTTCCCGCGCAGGATGAAGGTCCGGGCATTGGGGTTGGGCCGTCCGCCCTGCGCGCCCTTGACATGAATCGCGTCGCCGTCGGAACTGCCGGTGGCCATGCGGCCGTCGGAGCCCTCGTTGAGCGCACGCCAGTCGATGCCACCACCGCCGCGCCAGCGCCCTGTACCGTTGAAGTCGGAGCGCGCTTCCAGATTCAGGATTTTCCAGGGGAAGCGTATCTCTCCCTCCTCCACACTGCCCCGTTGCACCGATCCGAGGGTGGTGAGCGTCGTCGGCCCCATCATGCCGTCGTGGCCCCAGACCGCACCGGCGCTGCCGTCATAGTCGAAGGTGGTGCGCACATAGCGCTCCCCGGTTCTGGGGTCCATGGCAAAGGTGTAGTCGCCGCGATGCCTGCCCCAGCCTGCAATGGACCGGTCGGGCCGGGCCTTGCTCAGCGCTTCCACCACCGCCTCGACGACCTGGCACCCGACGTTGACGGGGCTTGCGCCCACGGTGGCCGGATATCTGGCATTGGTCACACTGCCCAATGGAGCGATGACCTTGAGCGGACGCATCGATCCGGTATTGTGAAAATCGGCAAGAGCCGGGTCCATGTAGATGATGGTGGCGGCGACTGCCCGCGCGTAGGTCACCGCGTAGACACAGTTGACGAACCCGGTACGCTGGGCGTCGCTGCGGGAAAAGTCCAGCGTGACCTCCTCGCCCTTGATGGTCACATCGACCCGCACCGTCACCGGTTCATCCAGGGTGGTGCCGTCATCGTCGGTGGCGGACTCGCCGCTGTAAGTTCCGTCAGGCATCGCCGCGATCTCCGCCCGAACCGCTACCTCGGTGCGGTCCATCATCTGGTGGACGGCCCCCATGACGGTATCCCTGCCATAACGCCGCAACAATTCCACGATGCGGTTCTCGGCAAACACCGTGGTGGCGATCATGGCGTGGGTGTCGATCTTCATTTCGTCGAGGAAGCGCACGTTGTTCCAGATCAGTGCCATCAGGTCGGCGTCCTCTACCCCGGCCTTGATGATCTTGAGCGGGGGAATGCACAGGCCTTCGGCGATGATGTCGTAGGCGTTGGGGAAGTACCCGCCGGGAAACGATCCGCCCGTGTCCTGCATATGCCCGCGCACCATGGTGAAGAACAGCAGTTCGCCATCGAGGAAAATCGGACGGATGAAACCCCAGTCCGGGAGGTGGGAATTGTGGCCGCCGTGGTAAGGATCGTTGGTGAGGATCACGTCGCCGGGATGCAGGTTGTCCTTGAACTTCTCGCAGATCGCCTCGATAGCGAAGGACGTGCCTAGAAATTGGCCCGGCAGTCCCTCCGGAACGGCGACTGTGGATCCGTCTGCCAGCCACACCCCGACCGACAGATCCTTCAGGGTCGCCATCAGGTAACTCTGCGAGGTCCGGGTCATCATGCCGCGCATCTCGCGGCACAAGGACTGAAATGCGTGCCAGACGGTCGAAAGCGTGATCGTGTCGATGTTTGCCAAGTTACTCTCCTAATGTGATTGGCTCCGGGCATGCCTCCGCTCGCAACGCGAGCGCGGCATGGGGCGCGGAAGTTGTAGGTGCTGTAGGTGCTTTTCGCATGATCTAATCTACTGTGACATTGGCGGCACGGATCACGCCGACCCAGCGCTCTTTGTCCTGCCTGACGATCTCGGCCATTTGTGCCGGCGTATTTCCCACCGGCTCGGCATTGAGGTTCATCAGGCGCGCTGCAATATCCGGTACTCTGACCGCCTCGGCGACCGCAGTGGATATCCTGGTGGTGATGGCGAGCGGAGTCTTAGGCGGCGCAACAAGCCCCATCCATGTCTCCGACAAGAACCCGGGCAGCACCTCGGCAATGGCCGGCACCTCGGGCAGCACGCTGAGCCGGTGAGCGCTGCCCACGCCGAGAATGCGCAGGCGCCCGGCCTTGATGTACTGCATGGTTGCAGGAAGGTTGTCGAACAATACTTGGACCTGCCCCCCGAGCAGATCGATCAGCGCGGGGCCGGTGCCCTTGTAGGGCACATGCACCATCTTGGCTCCGCTCATAGCATTGAACATCTCACCGGTCAGGTGCGAACTGGTGCCGCTACCCTGCGACGCGAAGTTGAGTTTGCCCGGATTCGCCTTTGCGTAAGCGATCAACTCCTGCAGCGTATTGGCCGGCACTTTCGGATTCACCAGCAATACGATGGGGTAGGTCGCGATGATCGAGACCGGCGCGAATGCGGCCGGATCGAATGAGAGTTTGTAGAGCAGGTGGTTGGTAGTGAGCACGTGCGGCGCAACGACCAGCAGCGTCTGCCCGTCCGGATCGGATCGCGCTACCAGTTCAGCGCCGATGTTGGCGCCCGCGCCCGGTCGGTTCTCGATAACGATAGTCTGGCCGAGAAACGAACCGAGCCTTTCGCTGATCAGACGCGGCAGCGCATCCGCCGTGCCGCCGGGCGGATAGGGAACGATAATGCGGAGGCGCTTGGTGTCCTGCGCCCAGGCCGTCTGGGCAAACACCAGTGCAATGACCGCAAACAGCCCGATAAGCAATTTGACGCGTTTCATGTCTTCCTCCATGTCTTGCTCTTTCCTCCCGCTGAAGGAGGAATGCGGCTCTCCGACCGATGTGTTGCGTCGCCATCCAGTTCCAGGATTGGCGAAGCGGCTTGCCTGGCATTGTTTGACCATGGAAGCCGCATGGGCAAAATTTACGCGCCTGGTTATCATATGACTAATACCAATTTGCGAGATTGATATAATATTTTGGTTATAGCACCAGGAGACGACTGCCGATGTCCACCCTTTCACAGTCCGGCGCTCTATCGCGCCATCTCAGCATGCGCCAGATGCGCATGATGCTGGCCATCGAGGAACACAAGTCCGTCCTCAAGGCCTCGCGGGAGCTCAATGTGGCGCAGCCCGCGCTGTCGCGGTCATTGAGCGATCTGGAGAGCGTGCTCGGATTGAAGCTTTTCAATCGCTCGCCGCGGGGCATGGCGCCGACCGCATTCGGGGACGCCCTGATACGGCGGCTGAAGACGATCATCGGGGAACTGAATGACGCAGAGGAGGAACTCGGTGCCCTGCGCGAGGGCACCTACGGCCATGTCAGCATAGGGTGCATCCCGCTCCTCTCGGCAGGCGTTCTCCCGCGCCTGCTGTCGGGCGTGATTCGCACGCGACCGGGCCTGACCATTTCGGTCACCGAGGGCGGCGGCGCCGAGACCCTGTTGAAACTATTGCGCGATCGCAAACTCGACATGGCTCTGTGCATGCGCCCGAATGCCAACGATCACGACAACGACTTCATCTTCGAGCCGCTGCTCACCGACACCCTGTTGCTGGTTGCCGGCAGTAAGCATCCGGCCGCACGTGTGCGCAGGCCTTCAATAAGGAATATCGATCTGGAACCCATCGTGCTGCCGAGCCAGGGGTCCGTGTACCGGCAGCGCATCGACGAAGCCTTCGCCAGCTTCAACCGGCCGCCGCCGACCGCAGCGGTGGAGGCCAGTTCGCCGATGCTCCGGCTTGGGCTCGCAGAAAACAGCAACATGGCAACATTCATTCAGGCATCGGTCTGGTTGGACAAAGGTCTGCGCTATCGCCTCAAGGCCATTGCGCTCAAGGAGTCGATCGCATGCGGTTCGATCGGCTACATGGTTCTGCGCAATTGGCACACGACTCCCGCGGCAGCCGCCCTGATCGAGGGGATGCGCTCCGAGATCGGTTCAGTTTCGTTGCCCATGGACGCGGGGAAATGACCGCGCCTTTCGCGGGCGCTTCGCGAGCAGGAAATACCACGGATTCTGCTGCGATGAGGACTGGCGATGGCGAAGAAGGTCGTTGGCGCTCGTCCGATCAGAATGCCATTTCGATGGCAATTCCCGGCATTGGGTTGGTCTTGGCGAGTCCAGAATTATTCTTTTGGACTCCGGGGATAGCCATGGAAAGCGTGATCGATCGTATTGCCGTCCAAGCCCAGCAGCAGCCGCAACCGACCCTAACAATTGCCGACCATATGCGCTCCGGCCAACTGCGCCTTGTCGCCGACGACAAGCGCGATCTCGACGAGATGATCCAGGTGGAATTGAGTCGAGGCTGGTTCGTCGTCTCACGCAGTTATTCGTTGGACGATGGGCATGGGGCGACGCTGATCCGGAAGACTCTGGTGAGCAGGTCGGCCTGAAGTTGAGAGGATATTTGCTGAGGGTATGGGACGCCGCCGCCATTATCACGTCTATGTGATAGAACTTTCAGTGGACGTTCTCCACGAAGCGCGTTTCAAGAAAGCCAATCCAGGCTATGTCACGGGCAGGCCATGCGTCTACGTCGGCATGACCGGCTTGGACCCGGACCTGCGCTTCGACAAGCACAAAGCCGGTATCCAGTCCAATCGCTATGCACAGAAATACGGATTGCGGTTACTGCCCGATCTCTATGAGGCATTCAACCCGATGGCCTACGACGCCGCCCGCGACAAGGAAGTCGAGGTGGCGATCGATTTGCGCGAGGCGGGGTTCGGGGTTTGGCAGGCCTGAATCTCCCTTGGTTCACCGTACCGGCGCTACCATCGCAGCTTTACCTGGCACGGACATATGAGACAATATTGTTATTCTGTAAGCGCGAAATTATGCTACTTGAATCGCTAACTATTTCTCTATAACTGTTCTCTGGAGCGGAATTTAGAGGTATTTGCATGAATTAGTTTATCGCCGATAGGACAGTAATTGTAATTCATTACTAAAGTAATTTAGTTTGTGCATTGCAGCATTCCTCTCTATATTAGAGGCACATTATAGAGATAAGGAGTTATGCCATGACATCCAACAACCATTTCCCCGCTTTCTTGTTCGCTTGCGTTCCGGAACCCCGGATTTCCTCGAACTTTATGCATCGCTTCTGCGAGGGACTGCGCTCCGCACAACAGAAGGATATCTTGCCCATCAGTTTCGGCGAAGCCCACTTGGCTCAAGCGATGGATCCCTTAGACCTTGAGCAGCACAAGAAAAACCTGAGAATCGCGCGTAGACTGGAACGTGCTTATTGACACCCTCTCTGGCGGTCTTGTCCTTGGGCTTAAGGCGCGTCAATCGTCATGACCACATCGCCTTTAAGGTCCAGGGACTGATGCGCGCCTTGGACCGCGATGGGCGGCGCGGAATGCAAGGTAAAATGTACGACGCTTTGTTCCGGGAGATCCAATTGAACTTGAAATTATTTGTCTGTGCCGCCTCGATAGCTCTGTCCACGTCAGCCTGGGCGCAGGCTGGCATCGATCCTAGTCTCGCAAAGGCCAACGCGGAAGCAAGTACAGTTGCTCCGAGAAGCCCGGCAGTTTCGTCAGGAAATGCTTCTCCTGAGCATGCGGCGAAGCACCGCGACCGGAACATGATGGGCGGCGGTCAGAACATGTCTCATCCAAATCACAAGAAGATGCATGCCAAGCATGTGAAGTCCGGGAAGAAGGCCATAAGTGGCAACAAGGTGCGCCACCACAAACACAAGAAGATTAAGAAATCAACATAAGGTTTTGCGCACTGAACTTTACAGGCTGACCAAATGCGCTTGGTTGGGCTCACGCGCTGATGGAGTCTTGGCCTGATCGAAGCCTTGGGGCGACCCGTAGCAACACCTACGAACGCAAACTGGACAGACGCCATGGGCAACAAAATTCCGCAACCGGTATACCTCAAGGACTACCTGCCGCCCGCCTGGTTGATCGATACGGTCGACCTCCATGTCACCATCGGCGATTTCTATACCGAGGTCTCGGCCAAACTTGGCTGCCGGCGCAATCCGCAAGGACCGCGCGCCCCGCTGCGGCTCAATGGCGAGGAGATGATGCCGCAAGCGGTCCGCCTGGACGGACAGCAATTGCCGGGCGAGCGCGTCATACTCGAGGGCGATGTGCTGACCGTGACCGGCGATCTGCCGGAGTCCTTCCAACTGGAAACCGTGGTGCGCATCGATCCCGACAACAACACGCAACTGTCTGGCCTGTACCGATCCAAGGACGGTTATTTCACCCAGTGCGAGGCCGAAGGCTTTCGCCGCATCACCTACTTTCCTGATCGGCCGGACATCATGTCCCGCTACAGTTGCACCATCCTTGCCGACTACGACGAGTTTCCCCAACTGCTCTGCAACGGTAACCTGGTCGCCACCGGTGGCGGCGGGCGGGGCCGGCACTGGGCGCGCTGGGAGGACCCGAGCGCCAAGCCCTGTTATCTCTTCGCACTGGTGGCGGCCAAGCTTGACGTGGTCGAGGATCGCTTCGTCACCGCATCGGGGCGCGAGGTCCGGCTGGGCGTCTATGTCGAGCCTGGCAAGCGCAATCAGTGCGGCCGTACCATGGCGGCGTTGAAAGCCGCCATGCACTGGGACGAGCAGCGCTTCGGCCTGGAGATGGATCTCGATCAATATATGATCGTCGCCGTGAGCGACTTCAACATGGGGGCGATGGAGAACAAGGGCCTCAACATCTTCAACACCAAGTACGTTCTGGCCGACGCCGCCACGGCCACCGACAGCGATTTCCAGAACATCGATCGGGTCGTTGGCCACGAATACTTCCACAATTGGACGGGCAACCGGGTGACCTGCCGCGACTGGTTTCAGCTCTCGCTCAAGGAGGGATTGACCGTGTTCCGCGACCAGGAATTCGGCGCCGATATGCATGGCTGCGCGGTTACTCGCATCCAGGACGTACGCAGCCTGCGCCAGGCCCAGTTTCCGGAGGACGCCGGGCCTATGGCCCATCCGGTGCGCCCGGCCTCCTACGCCGAGATCAACAATTTCTACACCGCTACCGTCTACCAAAAGGGCGCCGAGGTGGTGCGCATGATCCAGACGCTGATCGGGCGCGAGGCTTTCCGCCGTGGCATGGATCTCTATTTCCAGCGCCATGATGGCCAGGCGGTGACCTGCGAGGAGTTCGTCGCCGCCATGCAGGATGCCTCGGGCACGGATCTCACGCAGTTTCGCCTCTGGTATGCGCGCGCCGGCACGCCGCGGATCAAAGCGAGCGGCAGTTGGGATAGCACGACTGGTCGCTACACCCTGACGCTCAGCCAGAACCTGGCCGCGGGCGCCTACGAGGAACGCTTGCGCCAGGCCGGCCTGCCGGTAGCAGAAGGATCGCTGCATATTCCGGTCGCACTGGGCCTGGTGCTGCCCGATGGGACCGACGCGCCGCTGCGCCTCACCGGCGAGGCGAGCGCCCAGGGCACGACCCGGGTTCTGTCATTGACCGAGCCTCGTCAGTGCTTCGTCTTCGAAGACATCGCCGCTGCCCCGGTCGCCTCGCTGCTGCGCAATTTCTCCGCACCGGTGATGCTGGAACTCGCTCAGAGCGAAACAGAGTTGGCCCACCTGATGGCGCACGACAGCGATCCCTTCAATCGCTGGGAGGCCGGCCAACGGCTGGCCACGCGGGTGATGCTGGCCGGTATCGCCGGCGGCGGGCAGGGGTCGGGCTGGATTGCCCATGCTTATGTCGACGCCTGCCGGCGCATTCTGAAGGATGGGCTCGACGGCGATGCGGCGCTGGCCGCCGAGGCCCTGATGCTGCCTGGCGAAAAGGAGATGGCCGAGGTGGTTGCCGCCCAGGGGCAGGCGATAGATCCCGAGACTATCTTTGCTACGCGCAGCGCGCTACGCAGTTTCCTGGCGAGCGAACTGCGCGACGAACTGGAATCCGCCTGGCAGAATCTGGCTCGCACGACCGCCTATGCGCCTGACGGTGTACAGGTCGGCCAGCGCGCGCTGCGCAACCTTTGCCTGGGCTATCTCGCGCAGAGCGACAACGCCTATTTGCGCTCCGCTGTCCTGCCGCGCCTGCTCGACCAGTTCGAGCAGGGCGACAACATGACCGACGTGATGGCCGCGCTGAGCACGTTGGCCAACCTTGACCTGGCTGAGCGCGAGACGGCGCTGGCAAGTTTCTACGCCCGTTGGCAGGGCGAGGCCCTGGTGGTCGACAAGTGGCTGCAGGTGCAGGCCACTTCGTCTCTGCCCGGCACCACGGCCAGCGTGCGCGAACTCATGCGCCATCCGGCCTTCGAGCTCAGGAATCCCAACAAGGTCTATGCCCTGGTGCGCAGCTTTTGCGCCGCCAACCCGCGTCACTTCCATGCTGCCGACGGTAGCGGCTATGCGCTTGGCGCCGATGCCATCCTGGCGCTGCAAGAAATGAATCCCCTGGTCGCATCGCGGATCGCGCGTTGCTTCGATCGCTGGCGGCAGTTCGACACCGGGCATCAGGTTTACGCGCGCGCTGCGCTGGAGCGTATCGCCGCTGCGTCCGGCCTGGCCGCCGAGGTGGCGGAGGTGGTCGGCAATGCCCTGCGCTGAGTTTCCCGGACGGGCGCCGCGCGGCATTTCGCGAGTACTTATATCGGGATGACATGAGAACAAATCTGCAGGTTCCCTTCGCGGAAAAAGATCAAGCCAAACGACTGGGTGCCAGATGGGACGCTGCCCGGAAACTCTGGTATGTCGAGAATGCCGCGGATCTGTCGCCATTCACGAGGTGGCTGCCTATCACCCAGATCGCCCAGATGACCGCCAGTGCCGGCGCAGCAGCGCTCAAAAGCCCTCCGGCGAGAAATTTGCAGACGACAGGCATCACGGTCGTGGGCAGTGCCTTTGTCGAACACCCGCGTGTTTGCGACTGTCTGCCTTGGAATGTCTGCGACAAGTGTGGAGCCACTGCTTTGCACCGCTAGCGCCAGTGCTGACGGAAGGTTACGCGGCGCGCTGCCCGGATCGATTGGGATCGTTCATGGCTGCGCCCTCGTCGAAGCTGAGGCGGATCCGCCCGGTGACGATGCGAAGACGCAGGTGGCGGTACTTCGCTAGGTAGCGGATGCCGACGATCGCTGCGGCAAACCCTGAGGCGGCGCCGATGCCCAGTGCCCAGCGCGGGCCGAAAGTATCGGCGACCCAGCCGACGATAGGCGCACCGAAGGGCGTGCCGCCTGAAGCGATGGCGAAGAATATCGCCATCACCCGCCCGCGCATCGCGGGGTCGGTCGATAGTTGCACCGTGCTATTCGCAGTGGTGGTGAAGGTTTGCGCGGACACGCCGATGATCACCAGGACCAGGGCGAAGAGCCAGTGGTTGGGCATGATGGCAGCCAGGGCGCAAGAGACGCCGAAGATGGCGGCGGCTACGAAGAGCAGCGCGGTGTGGGGTCTCCTCCGCTTGGCAGCCAGGAGCGCGCCGACGACGGACCCGACCGCCATGGTAGTCGTCAGGAATCCGTATTGGCTCGCTCCGGCATGAAAGACGGTGACGGACATGGTCGAAATGAAGATCGGAAAATTCAGCCCGAAGGTGCTGATGAAGAACAGCATGAGCAGGACCGCTTGTATGTCGGGTCGCGCTCTGACATAGCGAAAACCTTCGGCGAGGCTGCCTTGTGTCCGGACGGCTCTCTCGCTCAGATGCAGTTCGGCGACACGAATGAGGCTGAGCGAGCAGAGCACGGCAACGAACGACGCCGCGTTGATCAGGAACACCCAACCGGAGCCGACGATGGCGATGAGGATGCCGGCGATGGCAGGACCGATCATGCGCGCAGCGTTGAACGATGTCGAATTCAGCGCCACCGCGTTGGACAGGTCGGATTCGCCGACCAGTTCCGCAACAAAGGTTTGGCGCGCAGGTGCGTCGAAGGCCGTGACGCAGCCCAGCAGAAACGCAAACCCATACACGTGCCACAACCGCACCAGCCCGGTGACGGTGAGCAGCCCCAATCCCAGGGCCAGTGCTGCCAGCGCTGCCTGAGTGGCTATCAGTAATTTTCGCCGGTCGACATGATCGGCGACAAAGCCGCTCAAAGGCAGCAACAGCAGGTGAGGCCCGTACTGAAGCGCCATGACGATACCCACGGCGGTCGCATTCTTGTCGGTCAACTCGGTAAGCACGAGCCAGTCCTGGGCGGTGCGCTGCATCCAAGTCCCCACGTTGGATACGATCGCGCCACTGGCCCATAGCCGGTAGTTGAAATTGCTCAGCGAACGGAAGGTGCTTTTCATCGGACTTTGACTATCTGCGCGGCGTGCAGGTTGTGCCGCTTAACTTTCGAAGGCCGCCTCCAGCGCTGCGATCATGTAGCTATGGTCTCGGGCTCCCGCGCTCTCGCGCACGCTGTGCATCGCCCACAGGGGCGAACCCACATCGACGCTGGCGATGCCCAGTTGTGCCGCGACAATGGGGCCGATGGTACTGCCGCAACCCAGGTCGCTGCGATGGGCGTATTGCTGACAGGGTACGCCGGCGCTCTCGCACAGGGCAATGAACCGGGCCGCCGTCTCCGCGCCGGTGGTGTAGCGCTGGTTGGCGTTGCTCTTGATAACCGGACCGCCGTTCACCATCACCTTGTGGCCCGGTTCGTAGGCGGCAGGGAAATTGGGGTGGTAGGCATGGGCCATGTCGGCGCTGATGAAGAAACTCCGCGCCATCGCGCGGTACTTGTCCTCCCCGTCCAGCCCGGCCTGGAGGCAAATACGCGCCAATATGTCGCTGACAAAGCTTCCGCCGGCGCCGCTAGCGCTCTCGCTGCCAACCTCCTCGTGGTCGAAAAAGGCCGCCATGCAGGTGGCCGACGGATCATCCGTCGCCATCAAAGCGTTAAGGGCCGCATGGCAGGACGCCAGATTGTCCAACTGGCTGTCGGCGATAAACTCCTCTTTCGCGCCCCACAGGCAGCCCTTCTGCACATCATAGACGGCCAGCTCCCAGGTCAATAAATTTGCAGCCTGGTCTTCTACGGCGTCGGCCAACAGCGTGCGCAAGTTTGCTACCGCGTCTTCCCCCTCGCCCAGCAGGCCCAGGATCAGCGGCAGTTCCGTCTGCTTGTTGAGTTTCAGGCCCTGTTCATTGACCTCCCGGTTCATGTGTATCGCCAGATTGGGTAGCCGCACCAGCGGCTGTTCGAAGCGCAGCAGTCGCGTCTTGGCACCTGTCGCCCCGCGCACCACGACGCGCCCGGCCAAACTCAAGTCCCGGTCGGCAAAGGTCGCCAGTATGGGTCCTCCATACACCTCCACCGCCAGGCGCACCAAGCCGTCGCCAGCCAGGGCCGCCTTCGGCTTTAGCCTCAGCCCGGGAGAGTCGGTATGGGCGCCGACGATGCGCAAGCCGGTTTCCGCCATTGGCCGACTGCCCATTACAAAGGCGATGATAGAGGCGCCGCCGCGCACGACGAAATGGCGCCCCCCCGCTGTGAGTTGCCAGCGTTCGCCTTCCTCGAGTCGGGTGAAGCCCTGCGCCAGCAGGCGCTCTTCGGCGCTTGCCACCGCGTGCCAAGGGCTGGGACTGGCGTCGATGAAGTCGATCAGTTGCTGGGCTGCGCTTCCGGTTTGGGTATTCATGAGCATGGTCAGTAAGATGAACGGCGACGGAGACGAAGCATACAGTAGCGCGTCTGTGCGCTATCAGCGAGCCAAACCTGCCAGGACATGTGACATGACCAGGTGGTTCATCACAGCGATCATAGACGCCAATGGCGATTGTAACGATCCTTGAATTCGGAGTGTAATGGCTTGATGATGATTAGCTTCTGCGAGGTTTCTTCTGGCTCATTTAGCGAATAACGTGGCTGGCTCATCTAGCGAGCCTGTGGAAGTGGATACTGGCTACATAGCGCACGGGCGCTGGAGCCAGGAGATGCAAAATGAGGACGAGAGAATTGGCAAGGCTCATCGGGACATTGGG
>CAILCO010000091.1 GCA_903832735.1 uncultured Sterolibacterium sp. | reverse complement strand
GCAGCGCGGCAGGAAGCAGCGCGGCAGGAAGCAGCGCGGCAGGAAGCAGCGCGGCAGGAAGCAGCGCGGCAGGAAGCAGCGCGGCAGGAAGCAGCGCGGCAGGAAGCAGCGCGGCAGGATGCGGCGAGGCAGGAAGCAGCGCGGCAGGATGCGGCGAGGCAGGAAGCAGCGCGGCAGGAAACAGCGCGGCAGGATGCAGCGCGGCAGGATGCAGCGAGGCAGGATGCCATGCGCCGAAGCGAGGCGGCACAAGAAGCGGCTACCGCTGTTGCTCGCGCTGCACAAAGAGACGCTGCGCGAGCCCCTGTGTTGCCAACTTCCCCGATTCCAACTGAGCGACCCTCCCCCGGCAATACCGCCGAGAACCCCCCGGAAGCGCGCATGGAAACTGCGAGGAGGCGAACGCTTTTGGCGCGTCCGGACCGGGACTTGCGCCTGATGATGGCCGCTGAAGGCTGGCGCCAGAAGATCGAGCAGAACGCCCCCTTTGACGTGTTCCAGGCGGCGAAGAGCGGCCCTTACGAAAACCCCGTGGTCACGGTGGCTTTGCGTCCGGATGGCAGCGTCGAGAGTGTGGTCATCAATCGATCCAGCGGCGTCGCTGCTGTCGACAACGCGGTCCGGCGCATCGTCTTGTTGCTGTCGCCGTTTCCTCCGTTTCCGTCAGACTTGGCGATGGACTACGACGTCATCGAGATTCGCCGGGTATGGACCTTCGACAGCGCAGTCCGTTTGATCTATGGCGGGCGCTGACGACTATACTAGTGGACGTCGCGCCCCCTTTTCGCAGAAATTCATGTCGACATAAATGTCAAATTTCAATCAATATCTCTTCTATTACCTCGCCGCCTTTCTCGTTGTCGTCATCCTGTACCTGAACCGGCAGCACAAGAAGCATTCAGTCCAATCAACTCGATTGCAGCAAGCGGAGGCCAGTGGTCTGACGGAGCCCTCCTCACTGCATCCAGTGGTGAACCCGAACCGCTGCATGGGGTCGGGCGCCTGCGTCAAGGCCTGTCCCGAGCAGGCACTGGGCGTGGTCAACGGCAAAGCAGTGCTGATCGATGCCGCGCATTGCATAGGACACGGCGCCTGCGCCGCCGCGTGTCCGGTGGAGGCGATCAAGCTGGTCTTCGGCACGGAGAAGCGCGGTATCGATATTCCCAACGTGACGTCGCAATTCGAAGCCAATGTGCCGGGCATCTTCATTGCAGGCGAACTCGGCGGCATGGGCTTGATTCGCAAGGCGGCCGAACAAGGGCGCCAGGCCATCAATGCCCTGCGCAAGAAGGTGGGCGGCAGCGCGGACTACGATGTGGTGATTGTCGGTTGCGGCCCCGCAGGCCTTTCCGCAGGCCTCTCGGCGATCGAGGCCAAGTTGCGCTACAAGCTGCTGGAGCAGGAAGATTCCCTGGGCGGCGCCGTGTACCACTATCCGCGGCAGAAAGTGGCGATGACGGCGCCGGTGGACCTGGCACTGATCGGCAAGGTCAAGTTCAACGAAGTGCACAAGGAGAAACTGCTGGAGTTCTGGGTCGATGTGGTGAAGAAGACCGGACTGCAGGTTTCTTTTCGCGAACGCATGGAAGCAATAGAGCGGGAAAACGGTTGCTTCGTGGTTCGGACCAATCGAGGCAGCTACACGGCCAACACTGTGCTGCTGGCGATGGGGCGGCGGGGCACGCCGCGCAAGCTCGATGTGCCTGGCGAAGAGTCTCACAAGGTCATGTACCGCTTGATCGATCCGGCCCAATACACCGGCCAGGCCGTGCTCGTGGTCGGCGGCGGCGACAGCGCCCTGGAAGCGGCCATCGCCTTGTCCGAGCAGCCGGGAACCGACGTGACCTTGTCGTACCGCAGCGCTGCGTTTTCCCGGGTAAAGCAAAAGAACCGGGTGCGCCTGGAAGAGCAGCAAAAGGCCGGCCGACTCAAGGTGCTGCTCAATTCGCAGGTGACCGCTATCGCCGAGACTCAGGTCGAGATCGATAACGACGGCATAGCGCAGCGCCTTACCAACGATGCGGTGATCGTCTGTGCGGGTGGGCTGCTGCCGACGCCGTTGCTGCAACAAATCGGCATTGAATTCGAGACGAAATTCGGTACGGAGTGATGCTAAGGGGCGGGGGAATGCCCCCACGCCGCAGGGCCGCCCCAAGGCGATGGAAGTGTTGAGCACGGAGTCCCAAAGGGACGAACCGTCGTCACCCCCTTGCTCGGCAAGGGGGCGGGGGGAATGCCCTTAATGTCCGCCGCAGACGGCGCAGCCCGGGTCGCGCGGGATCGCGATGGAGCGCCACTCCATCGCCAGTCCGTCGAGCAACAACAAGTGTCCGGCCAGGCTCCTGCCGCAGCCGATTACCAGTTTCAGCGCCTCCGCCGCCTGCATGCTGCCGACGATGCCGGTGAGCGGCGCGAACACCCCCATCACCGCGCAGCGAACTTCCTCGACGTCTTCGCCTTCGGGAAACAGGCAGTGGTAGCAGGGCGACGCCGGGTCGCGCGGATCGAATACCGAAATCTGTCCTTCGAAGCGGATTGCCGCACCGGATACCAAGGGTTTGCCAAACTTGACGCAGGCGCGATTGACGGCGTGGCGCGTCGCGAAATTATCGCAGCAGTCGAGCACCAGGTCGGCCGCCGCGACTTCGGTTTCCAGCAATGCTCCCTGTAGTCGCTGTGCCAGCGGAATGACCCGGCACTCGGGATTGATTTCGGCCAGAGCATCGCGCCCGGACTCGGCCTTGGGGCGACCGATACCCTGGCTTCTGTGGAGGATCTGCCGCTGCAGATTGGTCAGGTCGACCGTGTCGCCGTCGGCCAGGACCAGCGTGCCGATCCCGGCGGCTGCGAGGTAGAGTGCGGCCGGCGAACCCAGCCCACCGGCCCCGACGACCAGCACCCGAGCCTCCAGCAGTCTTTGCTGACCTTCGACGCCGATCTGCGGCAGCAGGATATGCCGGCTGTAGCGGAGGAGTTGCTCATCGTTCATCGGGCCGGAAACAAGCCTTAGCGTTTCTGGATGATCTGCCAGGCCTTGAGCAGTCCAAGCGCCTGGTTCAACTGGTAGTCGTTCTTCGAGGCCAGTTCGAATGGCGCCGGCTTGCTCTCCGTCTCGCCTTCGCTCTTGCCGTTCTTAGTTTGCGGCTTGGGCGTGGCGATCTTCTCCTTGTCGTTTTCGAGATGGCGTTCCAGATCGGCCTCGCGCAACTGCTCATGCGTTCCGCCGTTGGCGGTCTCTTCCACGACCACGTCCGGGGTGATGCCCTTGGCCTGGATCGAGCGTCCGTTTGGCGTGTAGTAGCGTGCCGTGGTGAGCTTGATCGCGGTATTGTTGGAAAGCGGCAGGATGGTCTGCACCGAGGCTTTGCCGAAGGTCTGGGTACCGAGCACGACGGCGCGCTGGTGATCCTGCAGTGCGCCGGCGACGATCTCCGAAGCCGAGGCTGAACCGCCATTGACCAGCACGACCAAAGGTACGGTCTTGACGCCGGAGGGCAGATTCTTCAGAAAATCGTCGCGACTGCCGCGCAGGTAGTCTTCGGGACTGGCGATGAATTTTCGCTTGGCATCTTCGCTGCGGCCGTCGGTGGATACAACCAGCGCCTTCTCCGGCAGGAACGCGGCGGCCACGCCGACAGCGCCGTTGAGCAGTCCGCCCGGATCGTTGCGCAGATCCAGGACCAGGCCGCGCAGGCCATCCTTGTCCTGCTTGTAGAGCTTGTCGAGTTGCTTGACGAGGTCGGCGGCGGATTCCTCCTGGAACTGGGAAATGCGCACATAGCCGTAACCCGCGTCGAGCATCTTGGCCTTGACGCTTTGGACCTTGATTTTTTCGCGCGTCAGGGCCATCACGATCGGCTTGGGTTCGCCCTTCCTGGCGATGGTCAGGGTGATCTGGGTCTTGGGTTTGCCGCGCATGCGCTTGACCGCGTCATTCAGCGTCATGCCCTTGACCGGTGTGTCGTCGAGCTTGATGATCAGGTCGCCGGCCTTGACGCCGGCTTTGAAAGCCGGGGTGTCATCGATCGGCGCGATGACCTTGACGAAGCCGTCTTCCATGCCGACTTCGATGCCCAGGCCGCCGAACTCGCCTTGCGTGCTGACCTGCAAATCCTTGAATGCATCCGCGTCGAGATAGGCCGAGTGCGGATCGAGGTTGGAAAGCATGCCGCTGATGGCATGGGTGATCAGTTTTCGATCATCGATCGGTTCGACGTAGCCTTGCTTGATCGCGTTGTATACGTCGGCGAAGGAACGCAATTCCTCGATGGGCAGCGTCGTTGTCACATCCTTGCTGGCGACGGCGGAAAAGTTGAGGCTGACGAGGATGCCCGCGACCAGCCCGAAGAGTACCAGTCCGATTTTTTGCAATTTGCTGCGCATGTAAACTCCGTGATTCACTTGAAGCCAGCCCATTTGAGCGGGTCGATCGCTGTTCCCTGGTGCCGGAGTTCAAAGTATAAACCGGTTTCGGGGTTGCCGCCGCTGTTGCCCACGGCGGCCAGGGTTTCGCCGCTTTTCACGGTGTCGCCGACCTGTCGGAACAAAGACTGATTGTTGCCATATACGCTGAGATAAGCGTCACCGTGGTCTACGATGATCAGATTGCCGAAGCCACGCAGCCAGTCGGCGAAGACCACCCTGCCCGCCGCCACCGTATGCACCTCGGTGCCTTCCGCGGCGCGAATGAACAGCCCTTTCCACATCCCACCGCCCTCGGCACGGGGCGAGCCGTAGCGGTTGGTCAACTCGCCGCGGGCGGGCAGGTTCAGGCGGCCTTTCTGCCGGGCAAAGTCGCCCGTGTAGCTTTGCTCGTTCGGCTGTTTGCCTGCCGCCACTTGCCCCGGCGCTTTGACAGCGGGCTTCTTTGCAACGATGCGGGATAACCCTGCTATCAGGTTGCCCAGGCGCTTCTCGTTGCGTTTCAGACTATCGATCTCGCGCCGTTGCAGTTCGATTTTGCTGGACAGTCTGGTCAGGACCTGGCGGCGTTGTTGCTGTTGGCCGAGCAAAGCGGCGCGTTGCACTTGCCGCCGCTGCTCGATGCCTACGAGTTCGTTCTGCTTGACCTGCGCCGCTTCGATCAGGCGCTGCTTTTCCGCTAAGGCGAGGCGCAGCACACGCAGCAGGTTCGCCTCGGCGCGCGAGAGCAGGGACAGGTAGCGTAGATCGCGCGCCGCCTGGTTGGGGTCGTTCCCGGCCAGGAGCAGTTGCAGCGCATCGGCTTCGCCGTTGAGGTATTGACGATAGAGCAGGCGGCCAAGCTGAGCCTGTTGTGCGGCGATCTGGTCGGCCAATCGCCGGTTTTGCTCGCCCAGTCCGGCAACCTGCGTCCGGGTTTGCTCGCGTAGTTCGCCCAGTTCGCGCAGCCCGCGATTGGTATCCGAAATTGCCGACTCGGTTGCCCGCAACTGATCGGCGGCTTCGGCACGGGTTTCCTCGCTTTTGGCCAAATCGCCGCGCAGTGTCCCGATGCGGACTTGCAAGTCCTTCAGTCGGGCGCGTTCCGCCTCCGCAACCGGCGTTGGCGCGGCCAGCGTCAGGCTGGCGGCTGCCAGCAACGCCAGCAGGGAAGTGGCGCGGTGCAGCAGCCTACCTGCTCTTGCCTTGGTTGGCGACGGCCTGCATGGCCGCCTTGATGGCATCCTCATTGCCGAGATAGTAATGCCTCAGCGGCTTGAGATCGTCGTCGAGTTCATAGACCAGCGGCTGCCCGGTCGGAATGTTGAGGCCGACGATCTCTGAGTCGGAGACGCCGTCCAGATACTTGATGAGTGCGCGCAGGCTGTTGCCATGGGCAGCGATGACCACACTCTTGCCTGACCTGACCGTCGGCGCGATGGTCTCCAGCCAATAAAGCAGGAAACGGTCCACGGTATCCTTGAGACATTCCGTCTTGGGGAACTCTCCGGACGTCAGTCCGGCGTAGCGCGGATTTCCGCTTTCCAGCCGGGGATCGCCATCGGCCAGGGCCGGCGGCGGCGTGTCGTAGGCGCGCCGCCAGATGAGCACCTGTTCCTCGCCGAACTTTTCCGCGGTCTCGGCTTTGTTGAGGCCCTGCAAGGCGCCGTAGTGGCGTTCGTTGAGCCGCCAGGAGTGGTGGATCGGAATCCACATCCGATCCATTTCCTCGAGCACGGTCCATAAGGTCTTGATGGCGCGCTTCAACACCGAGGTGAATGCGACGTCGAAGCTATAGCCTTGCTGCTTCAGCAATTGGCCGGCGGCGACGGCCTCGGCCAGACCCTTTTCAGTGAGGCCGACGTCGGTCCAGCCGGTGAAACGGTTCTCCTGGTTCCAGGTCGATTCGCCGTGGCGCAGTAGGACGATTTTCTTCATATTGGTCGGAAAGCAATCAAAATTAGGCCTGAAAACAATCAAGTGCACTGCCGATTGGGCACTGCCGAGGAAGTATTCTATAATATTCGTCGATCTTATTCGACTGCTCCCAAGCCGCAACCGTGACCATACGATGGACGACGCCATCCGCGATCTGATCGAGAAGCAAGAGCAAATCGAAACGGCGGCGCGTGCGTTGAAGGCGATATCGCATCCGCTGCGGCTAAAAATCCTCTGCGTCGTCGGTGACCAGGAGGTCTGCGTCCAGGATATCGTCGATGCCGTAGGTACTACCCAGAGCAACATCTCGCAGCATCTTGCCATTCTGCGTGACAAGGGCGTATTGCAGACGCGCAAGGACGCCAATCGCGTCTTCTACCGCGTCGCCGATGCCCGTACCTTGCAGTTGATTGTGCTGATGCGTGAAGTGTTCTGCGGCATTCCCAACCTGAAGAATTGATGGAGTCCTGATGGAAGCAAACTTGTTGCAATTCGCCCAGAATAACCTGATGTATGTCGTGCTCGCAGTTGCCAGCGGCGCCATGCTGCTGTGGCAGACCCTGAGCGGCGCTGGCGGCGGCAGCGGGCTCACGCCGCTCCAGGCGACGCTGTTGATGAACCGTGAAGATGCGCTGGTGCTGGACGTGCGCGAGGCGAGCGAGTGGTCGGCCGGCCATATCGCCAATTCCCGGAATATCCCGATCAGCCAACTAGCGAAGCGCATCCAGGAGTTGGAAAAGTTCAAGACGCGGGCGCTGATCGTCAATTGTCAGAGCGGTAACCGCTCCGCCTCAGCCTGTGCCACCTTGAAGAAACATGGTTTCGAAAAGGTGCACAATCTCGCCGGAGGCGTAACCGCCTGGAAAGAAGCCGGTTTGCCCGTTACCGCGAAATGACCTCCCCATGAGCGCCAAAGTACTGATGTACTGCACCGCCGTTTGCCCTTATTGCATTCGAGCGGAGCAATTGCTGAACCGGAAGGGCGTCGTCAGCATCGAGAAGGTGCGCGTCGATCTGGAGCCTGCGCGCCGCGAGGAGATGGTGACGCGCAGCGGCCGGCGCAGCGTGCCGCAGGTCTTCATCGGCGATACCCATGTCGGCGGTTTCGACGATCTCGCCGCCCTCGATCGGGCCGGTGGTCTCGATCCGCTGCTGGCGGCCGCCTGAACCGAAAATTACTTTCAACCCGATTTTCAATTCTTCACCGACAAGGTCCATCATGAGCGAAGCCCCTGTTTTCAACATCGAGAAGATCTACGCCAAG
Organism: uncultured Sterolibacterium sp.; assembly: GCA_903832735.1. Taxonomy (GTDB): domain Bacteria; phylum Pseudomonadota; class Gammaproteobacteria; order Burkholderiales; family Rhodocyclaceae; genus CAIYYX01. Next base: position 9,295 of record CAILCO010000091.1, on the reverse strand, counting down.
GATCTCTCCCTGGAAATCCCCCATGCCCCTCAGGTATTTCTGGAGCGCGATGTGCCCGCAATCGAAGTGCAATTGCACACCGAGGCCGCCAGCATCGACGAGGGCTTGTACGAGGTTGTGCTGACGGTGACAGTGACTGCCAAGGCCGCCGAGAAGACCCTGTTCCTGGTCGAGGCCGGCCAGGCCGGGATCTTTCAGCTGCGCAATGTGCCGCAGGAGGATATCGATCCGATACTCTCGGTGGCCTGCCCCAACATCCTCTTTCCCTATGTCCGCGAGACCGTTTCGGATCTCGTCGTTCGTGCCGGCTTTCCGCCAGTCCTGCTCTCCCCGGTCAATTTCGAAGCGATGTACCAGCAGCGGCAGATGGCGCAACAGATGCCCGGATCGACAGAAGTTCCGATCCAGTGATCGCCATGCGCCGGGGTGTCCTCGCGGCGTTGGTCTGCTTGTTGGCCTCCGGCCCCGCCGCGGCGCTGGACTTTCGTTCGCTGGCTGAGCCGACCGTTATGTACGACGCACCGTCGGTCAAGGCCCAGCCGCTTTTCGTCGTCGCGCGCTATACCCCGGTAGAAGTAGTGGTGGCGCTCGAGGGTTGGCTCAAGGTGCGCGATGCGACCGGCGGTCTGGCCTGGATCGAGAAGCGGGCCGTTGCCGAGTCCCGCACCCTGATGGTGAACGTGCCTCGCGCCCAAGTGCGCGCGCAGGCGGTGGCGAGCGCCCCACTGGTGTTCGAAGCCGAGAAGGCGGTGGTGCTGGAACTCGTCGAGGCGGGACCACCCGGCTGGGCCCGGGTGAAGCACCGTGACGGCCAAACCGGTTTTGTCTCGGCCAGTCAGGTCTGGGGTTTATAACATGGTCATCCTCCAGGCAGCGAAGCCTCCGCTTTGCTCCGCCGCTCGACCGGCGCCGAGCATTGCTCGGCGTATTCCCTGTTTCGCCCCGGGGAAGATAGCGACTCACCAGCAGCGATGAGAATCGCCGTTCTCGGCGCGGGCGCCTGGGGCAGCGCGCTGGCCATCGCCCTCGCGCGCCTGCAGTCGGTTGCCGCGGTGACCCTGTGGGCGCGCGATCCCGTGCAAGCCGCGGTGCTCTCGACGGTTCGCGAGAACGAACGCTATCTGCCTGGCTTCGCTTTTCCCGAAGCGTTGAATGTGGCCGCCGAGTTTTCGTCCGCCGTGCTTGCGGCTGATTTGGCGCTGGTCGCCGTGCCGCTTGCCGGCCTGAGGACTACGCTGGACGCCTTGCGCAAGAGCGCACCAAAGCTGCCCTTCCTGTGGCTATGCAAAGGGCTGGAAGCCGGCAGCGGTCTGCTGCCGCATCAGCTTGCAGCCGAGGTCGGGGTAGACGTGCCTTGCGGCGCGCTGACCGGGCCGAGTTTCGCACAGGAAGTGGCGCGCGGCCTGCCCACCGCTTTGTGCCTTGCCTCTCGCGACAGCAATTTTTCCCGCGCCCTGGCTCATGCGCTATCCGGCCCCCGCCTGCGTCTTTATGCCAATGATGATGTCGTTGGCGCCGAAGTCGGCGGAGCAGTCAAGAATGTGCTGGCGATCGCCACGGGCATATCCGACGGTTTGGGTCTGGGCGCCAACGCTCGCGCCGCGCTGATTACGCGCGGCCTGGCTGAAATCACCCGTTTCGGCGTGGCCTTGGGCGGGCGGCGCGAAACCTTCATGGGCTTGGCCGGCATGGGCGATTTGATCCTGACCGCGACCGGTGATCTTTCGCGCAACCGCCGCGTCGGACTGGCCCTGGCATCGGGCAGGCCTCTTGCGGCGATCACCCGCGAACTCGGCCATGTTGCCGAGGGTGTGTTCTGTGCGCGAGAGGTGTCGCGCCGGGCCGCGGCGCTTGCCGTCGATATGCCGATTACCGAGGTGGTTTGCGCGGTGCTCGAAGGCAGGATGGCCCCCGGTCTTGCCGTGGAACAATTGATGGGGCGCGACACTAAGGACGAGTGACTAGCACCTGCTACGCTGGCACAAGTGCCCTGGGTTGTCTTTCAGTCAACGACGGGCACTAGCACCTGCTTCGTGGCACAAGTGCCCTGGGTTGTCTTTCAGCCAACGACGGGCACTAGCCTCCGCCCGCGAAGTCCAACTGCCGCCAGGCCTCGAAGGCCACTATCGCCACGGTGTTGGAGAGATTGATGCTCCGGTTGCCCGGTCTCATCGGCAGTCTCAAGCGATGCTCCGGGCGGATGCCGGCCAGGATTTCAGCGGGCAAGCCACGCGTTTCCGGGCCGAAGATGAAGATGTCGCCGGGTTGGTAGCGCGGTTTGTCATGGCGCGTTTCGCCCTTGGTGGTGAGGGCGAAGAGACGGCGTTCATCGCCTTGGTCATCTCGTGCCAGGAGCGCCTGACATGCTGCCCAGTCTTCATGCACACAAACCTCGGTAAGTTCCGCATAGTCCAAGCCGGCGCGGCGCAGCCGGGCTGCGCTCAAGTCGAAGCCGAGCGGCCTGACCAGATGCAATCGTGCGCCGACATTGGCGCAAAGACGGATGATATTGCCGGTATTGGGCGGAATTTCCGGTTGATAAAGAATGATATCGAAGCTCATGGCCGGTTCACTGCATCAGGGTGCGCGCCACGACCCAGTTCGTGACTCGGGCCGCGCCGTGCTTCTTGAGGGTGCGGGCGAATTCGTTCAGCGTTGCCCCTGTCGTCATGACATCATCGACGACTATCACCGATTTTCCCGTGAGATCCTTCCGGCACTCGAAGACGCCGCGCACATTCTTCTGCCGCTCTTTCCAGGGCAGGCTTGCCTGCGGCGCGCCGTCGTGTGCCCGGACGCAGATCTCCAAGGGCAACTCCAGGGAGAGCGCCTGCGCCAGCGGCCTGGCGATTTCCAGCGCCTGATTGAAGCCGCGTTCGCCAAGGCGCCGCTCGGCCAGCGGCAGCGCCAGCATCAGGTCGCCTTCGGGCGGCGGTGAGGCCAGGAGCGCCCGGGCAAACCAGGGGGCTAGCGCCAGGCGATGCTGGTACTTGAGTGCCTGGATCAAACGGTCGACTGGAAAACCGTAGCGAAATCCCGCGAGCGTCGCATCGAAATGCGGCGTTTCGCCAAGACATTTGCCACAGGAAGCTTCTGCCGGCGATGGCAGTGCGCAGACCGGGCAAAGATTCCCGGGCAGGCGCGGCAGGTTATCGACGCAGGCCTGACAGAGGATCTCTGCGCCGGCCGCAGCGCCGCAAAGCAGGCAATCCTGCGGCAACAGCGCGGCGCCGATGCGTCGCAAAGCCAGCGTCGTGGCATGGAAAATTGACAAGCGCTGTCCCTTCATTGATCATCTGCGCTCCGCATTCTAGTCCCTAGCGCCAGACCAGGACCCGCCATGTCAGCCATTAGCCCAGAGAAACTCTCCAGCATTCCTCAGCCATTATCGAAGTGGCGTACCGCCGAGGTCGAGGCATTGTTCGCGCTGCCCTTCAACGACCTGCTGTTCCGCGCCCAGGAAGTGCATCGCCAACACTTCGACGCCAATGCCGTGCAGCGCTCGACCCTGCTCTCGATAAAGACCGGCGGTTGCTCCGAGGATTGCGGCTACTGCTCGCAGTCGGCACACCATGAGACCGGTCTCGAGCGTGAGTCGTTGCTGTCGCTCGACGAGGTCGTCGCTGCGGCTCAAGCCGCCCGGGACAGCGGGGCCACCCGGTTCTGCATGGGCGCCGCCTGGCGCGGACCGAAACAAAAGGACCTCGAGCTGGTCAGCGCGATGGTCAGCGCGGTCAAGGGTCTCGGCCTGGAAACCTGTGTCACGCTCGGCATGTTGCAGGAGGGTCAGGCCGAGCAACTCAAGGAGGCGGGTCTCGACTACTACAACCACAACCTGGACACCGCGCCCGAGTTCTACGGCCAAGTGATCACCACGCACACTCAGGCCGACCGTCTCGACACCCTGGAAAAGGTTCGCGACGCGGGCCTCCATGTCTGCTGCGGCGGCATCGTCGGCATGGGTGAGAGCCGCCGCGCCCGCGCCGCACTGGTCGCGGAACTGGCCAATATGAGCCCGCCGCCCGAGTCGGTGCCGATCAACCACTTGGTGGCCGTCCCCGGCACGCCGCTGGAACATGCCGCGTCCCTCGATCCTTTCGAGTTCGTCCGGACCATCGCCTGCGCCCGCATCACCATGCCTGCCAGCATGGTGAGGCTGTCCGCCGGCCGTGAGCAGATGTCCGACGAACTCCAGGCGCTTTGCTTCCTGGCCGGCGCCAATTCCATTTTCTACGGCGACAAACTGCTCACCGCGGACAATCCCGAGGCCGGGCGCGACGAACTGCTCTTTTCCAGGCTCGGCCTCAAGGCTATGTAGTCGCGAAGATGAGGCAGGACTTTGCCCGCGCCGCAGAAAGTTACGATTCGGCCGCGGCGCTCGCCTGCGAGACTGGCATGCGCATGGCCGAGCGCCTGGATTTTGTCCGGATCGCGCCGGGCCGCGTGGCCGACGTCGGTTGCGCCACCGGAGACGGTTTGCGCGAATTGCAGCGGCGGTTTCCCTCAGCCTTGCCGCTGGCCATCGATTTTGCCAGGCCGATGCTCAGCGTGGTGCACTCGCGCGCGTCGCTCATCCAGCGCCTGCGCGGACGGGCGCCGCTGCCCATCAATGCCGATGTCCGCGCCTTGCCGCTGGCAGCGGGCTCCCTGGGACTGGTCTGGTCGAACTTGATGCTGCACTGGCTCGATGATCCGGTGCCGGCGTTCTCCGAACTGCAGCGCGTGCTCGAGGTCGGCGGTTTGCTGATGTTCTCCATGCTCGGGCCGGACACCCTGAAGGAATTGCGGGGTGCCTGTCTCGAGGCCGGTATCTGCCCGCCCCTGCGGAACTTCCTGGACATGCACGACATCGGCGACATGCTGCTCAGCGCAGGTTTTGCCGACCCGGTGATGGACATGGAGATGGTGACGCTGACTTACCGCAGCGCGCGCGGCTTGCTCGCCGACCAGCGCCATCTGGGTGCGCGCGACGGCCTGTTCGGCTATCTACCCTGGCGCGACTGGCGCAAGGTCCTCGGCGTATACAGCAGACGACTTGACGCAGGCCCCTTGCCGGCGAGCTTCGAGGTGATCTACGGGCACGCCTGGAAGCCGCAGCCGACCATGACCGGTGATGGCCGCGCGATCATCCGCTTCAGGGATTGAGTTGACGATAGACGATGGTGGCGACGCGTAACAGTTCGGCTTTTTCGCTGTTGCCCGCGAGCGCATAACCGAAGGGTCCGTCGATCCAGTAGAAGACGCCGATGTTTCCCTCACGGGAAAAACGGAAGGCCGTTGCGCCGGCTTCGCTTCCGCTGGCGTCGTTGCGCACGTAGAGCGTCAACCTGGCGCCCTGCGCGTCCTGATACATGAACTGGGCAACGGCGCCGTTGCCGCCGCCGCCTTCGCCCGTCAGCAGGCGGCCGCCGAGCAGGGTGTAGCCAGCGGCTTCCAGATGCGGCGGTTTGAGTTTTCCCCCCAGTCGCTTCGATAGCCATGCGGCAAGATGGCCTTCCTGTGTGGCATCGACTTCCACAGGATGGCGCACCTCGGGGCTGAATACGGCATGCGCCAGCGCTGCCTGGCGCGGCAGAGTTGCCTGAAGCGCGGCGGCGGGTAATTCGCCGCGCACCAGGAAGCCGACGATGCCGCCAAGCGCAAGCCAGGCTAAGGCCGCTGCCATGCGCAGTAACCGGTCGGAGTGCTTCGTTGCGTCAAGCAGGCGCGCCGGCAACGGCGCGATCAGGACCCGGTCGTAGGCGCGATGGAGGAGCGCGTTCTGCGCTCGCCAGACCTCGACCTGCGCCGCTTCATGCGGATGGCTGGTGAGCCAGGCCTCGACTTCGGGTCGGCGCGTCGCGGCCAGGCGGCCATCGCAGAGGCCGTGGAGTTCATCATCGCGAACGGAGTTGGCGGTCATTTGACTAACTTCACCGAGGCGCCGCCGGCCTGGCCGTCGAGCAAGGTTTTGAGGCGAACCCGGGCACGCGACAGACGCGACATCACGGTGCCCAGCGGGACACCGAGCGCGCGTGAAGCCTCGGCGTAGGAGAACTCCTCCAGACCGATCAAGAGCAATACTTCGCGCTGCTCGGCGGAGAGTTCCGCCAGGGCCCTCTCCAGATCGCGCAGGGCGAGGCCGTCAGCCTGGGTCGCCCGCGTCTGCGCTTCGGGCATGGCGTCGTCGGCGCGGAATTCGACGCGCGCTGGTGTGCGCACCTGGTTCACGAACAGGTTGTGCATGATCGCGAACAGCCAGGCGCGCAGATCGCTGCCGCGGCGCCACAACAGCCATTTGCTCAAGGCGCGCTCGAGCGTGTCCTGAACCAGGTCGTCGGCGCGCGCGGCATCTCCCACCAGAGCTTGCGCATAGCGGCGCAAGCGGGGGATTTCGCTGACGATGGCATCGCGACCGAACATTTAAGGGACCCCGTTGGACTCTAGCAGCCTGTCGGGCGTTCCACCCACCGGAAAAGCCCTCCAGGCTGCCAGTGCCGGGCACTTGGACACGGGGTGAACAGCCCGCGCAATCAATTTATTCCAACCAGAACGAACGGCTACGGGGCGGCCACGCGAGCTGCCGCCTCAATCGAAATCAGCGCAATCCGGCGACATAGTCGGACAGGGCTTTGATCTCCGGGTCGGTCATCTTGAGGGCGATGGTGTGCATCATCTTGTTCGGGTCGTTGCTGCGTTCCCCGGAACGGAAGTTTTTCAGTTGCGTCTCGGTATATTCGGCGAACTGGCCGGAGATCCGCGGATATTGCGCGGGAATGCCGGCGCCGGTTGGCCCGTGGCATGCGGCGCAAGCGGGCAGTCCCTTGGCGGTATCGCCGGCGCGATAAAGCTGTTGCCCGGCTTCGATGGTTTCCCGACTCTTCGCCACTTCGGACTTGCGCTGCTGAGATTCAAAATAGGCGGCAAGATTCTTCATGTCCGCATCGCTCAGACCGGCGACCATGCCGTTCATGATCGGATTGACGCGCTCCGGTTGCTTGCCGTCCGCGCCCTTGAAGTTGCTTAGCTGTTTGTACAGGTAGGCGGCACTTTGCCCGGCCAGCTTGGGATTGCCGGGGATGACGCTGTTGCCGTCGGCACTGTGGCAGGCGACGCAGACCGTGCTGGCGATCGTTTTCCCCTTGGCCGGATCTGCCTTGGCGGCCGGATCTGCGGCGAGCGCGCCAACGACGCTCAGGCTGAGCGCGGAGCCGATCACGGCAAGCAGGATGCGTTTCAATTTCATTGTGCGGCTCCTCGAAGCTTCAGACTGCCCAAACCTGTTATTCTATATCAACCCCTTTGCCTTCTGCACGTTCGCCGTGCCCGCACCATGCCGTTGTTCCGCCATGCGGTTTTTGAAACTTCCGTCGCCAAGCCCGCAGGCCTTATGCCCTCAGCGGCCCCGGAAATAGCCTTTGCCGGCCGCTCCAATGCGGGCAAGTCGAGTGCCATCAACACCCTGGCCGGCCATACCCGGCTCGCCTTCGTTAGCAAGACCCCGGGCCGAACGCAACTCATCAACTTCTTCCGTCTGCCCAGCGGCGCCTATCTCGTCGACCTGCCCGGATATGGCTATGCCGCCGTGCCCGAGGCAATTCGCAAGCAGTGGCGGAACCTGCTCGAGCATTACCTTACTCGGCGCCCGAATCTGATTGGACTGGTGCTGATCATGGATGCCCGGCGGCCGCTGACCGAACTCGATGCCCAGATGATTGATTGGTTCGTCCCGACCGGCAACCCCATTCACGTTTTGCTCACCAAGTCTGATAAATTGTCTCGGCAGGCGGCAACACAAACCTTGCGCGAGGTGCGCGAGTCGGTCGCCGGCTACGGCGATCAGATGACCGTACAGCTGTTTTCCAGCCTGAAGAAAACCGGCATAGAGGAGGCCGAGCGTGTGGTCGGAGGCTGGCTGAGCGCGGAGTAGATAAAGAAAGCCCCCGGTCAAAGGGGGAAGACCGGGGGCGGTTGGCCTTAACATTCTGCTCGAGAATCAAGGCCCCCGCTCAGGGAGGTGAAGCGGGAGACGGTTCGTCACCATCTGCTCATGAGATGCTGGAATGGGCAAAATAGTTCCGCAAAGTATTCAATTTTGATGGGGTAAACGATGATGGCAAAAGGGGTATTTCCGGCAGTCCGGATGCGCAGGATGCGTCGCGACGAATTCTCGCGCCGCCTGATGAGGGAGCACAGGCTCAGCGCCGATGACCTGATCTATCCGGTGTTTGTGCTCGATGGCCAAAACAAGACCGAGGCGGTTGCTTCGATGCCGGGGGTGCTGCGCTTGACGCTGGACCGGCTCTTGCCTGTGGCCGAGCGCTCACTCGCCCTGGGCGTGCCTGCGCTGGCGTTGTTCCCGGTGATCGATGCCGGCAAGAAGACACAGGGCGCGGAGGAAGCCTGGAATCCCGATGGCCTGGTGCCGCGCGTGGTGAGCGCACTCAAGCGGGCGTTTCCGGAACTCGGAGTGATCACCGATGTCGCCCTTGATCCCTATACCAGCCATGGTCAGGACGGCCTCATCGATCCCGCCGACCCACGCGGTTATGTGCAGAACGACGAGACGCTCGAAGCCCTGGCGAAGCAGGCCCTGGCCCACGCCCGGGCGGGTGCCGACGTGGTGGCGCCTTCCGACATGATGGACGGAAGAATCAGACGGATTCGCGCCGAGTTGGACGGGGAAGGCCATATTCACACGCGCATCCTCGCCTATTCGGCCAAGTATGCGTCGTCTTTCTACGGGCCTTTCCGGGACGCGGTCGGGTCTTCCGGCAACCTGGGCAAGGGCAACAAATACACGTACCAGATGGATCCCGCGAATACCGACGAGGCGATGCGCGAAGTCGCCCTGGATCTTGAGGAAGGTGCCGACATGGTGATGGTGAAACCCGGCATGCCTTACCTTGACATCGTGCGCCGGGTGAAGGACGAGTTCGGCGTGCCGACCTATGCCTATCAGGTCAGCGGCGAATACGCGATGCTGAAAGCGGCCGCCATGAATGGTTGGATCGACGGCGAGGCCTGCATGATGGAGGCGCTACTGTCGTTCAAGCGCGCGGGCGCCGACGGCATACTCACTTATTTCGCCCTGGAAGCCGCAGAGTTGCTGCGTGGCTAGCACTTGCTTCGCTGTCACAGGAACCCGTAGTTGCCCTTTGGGTAACTACGGGTTCTAGCGAGCAGGCCGAGCTACACCAGCAAAGGCCACTGCTGCGGCCATTGCGCGAGCGGGTCATCCTTGAAGCCGCCTTTGGCGAACTGGTGCAGGCGGCCGAGGGCAAAACAGCGCAGAAGGTTGGCGTGGGCGGCGAAG
>CAILCO010000090.1 GCA_903832735.1 uncultured Sterolibacterium sp. | reverse complement strand
CCGGAAGTTTTCAAGCTACTTGTCGCATTTGTGGTTTGACTGCGGTTCGTTCTACGATTTGATTATCTGATTTGGAGTTCTCCGTTTTGTCAGCATTCTCGGGATTGAGGTGGACGACGGTGACGCGACGCCAGTTTCGCGTCTGACGCTTCCAACGCAGTGGATTCTTCGCGCGGGCGGCCTCGTAAAGGTCGCTGCGCTTGGCCAGCAAGGCCACGTCGAGGCCAGCATGGCGCTGCGCCGGGGTGACGAAGCGGATCGCGCTGTGCCTGTGCTCGTGGTTGTACCAATGCACCAGCGTCGTGACCCAAGATCGCGCCGCGGCCAGATCGTCGAACGGCGCCAGCGGATAGGCAGGGCGATATTTCAGCGTCTTGAACAGCGATTCCGAGTACGGATTGTCGTTGCTCACGGACGGCCGACTCAGCGAGGCCATCACGCCGAGCGTCTGCAGCGTCGCGAGCATGGTGGCGCCCTTCATCGGCCCGCCGTTGTCCGAGTGCAGCGTCACCTGGCCCGGCGCTATGCATTCTCGCCAGCACAGGTCCTGCACGATCCTACCGGCATGCTCACCGCTTTCTTCGGCATACACCTGCCAGGCGACGATCTTGCGGCTGAACACGTCGACGAACAGGTAGAGGTAGAAGTACAGGCCCCGCACTCGAGTCGGCAGGTAGGTGATGTCCCAAGAGTAGATCTGATTGGGTTCGGTGGCCGCCAGAGCGCGCGGTCGCGCGCGCTTCTGGCTGACCCGTTCGGCACGCCGGTGGGCCAGCTGATTCGCCGCGCGCAGCACACGGTAGAACGTGGACTCGGACGCGATATACCGGTCCTGATCCGCCAGCCGCGGCACGATCTGGCTCGGCGGCAGATGGCCAAACTCGGCCGAGTTCGCCACGCTGAGCAGCTCGGCACGCTCGAGGTCGGACAGCTTGTGGAGTGGGGCCTCATGACGAAAACTCCGGCCGTCCAGGCCCTCGTCATCAACGCCCCAGCGCTGCAACGTGCGCCTGCTGAAGCCGATCACGGCACAGGCCGGCCCCAGCCGGGCACCGGCCGCGACCGCATCCCCGATCCAGCTCGCCACCGACGTGCGTTGCAGCGCCGAACTCATGCGTCCTCGGCCCCCCACAGCGCACGGACTTTTTTTTGGAGAATCAGCAGCGCCGCCGCTTCCGCCAGCGCCTTGTCCTTGCGGTTCATCTCCCGCTGCAGCTGCGCATGCGCCTGCTTCAGCTGGCGCAGTTCCGCCGCCGCTTCCAGACGCCTCTCGGAACTGCCGCCCGTGCAAAACGACTGCCGCCATTGCGACAGATCGCGGGCAAACACCCCGCGCTCGCGGCACCAGACGTTCAGCGACTCCTCGCTCATGCCGTACGTCTCCTGCAGCGCCAGCAGCCGCTCCGCCAGCGTGAACTCCTTCGCCGGAACCCCACTGCGCGGCGATTGCCTCTGCGCCTGCGTCGCCTGCTTCATCCAGCCCTTCAACGTCGAGGTATTCATGTTCAGGCTCGACGCCACATCCGCAATCCCTTGATCGCCGGGACGGCTGAACGCCTTCGCCAACGCCTGCTCCCTAAACTCGCTCGTATGCCGTTGTTTCTTCATGACTAACATTGTCCTCGGTCTCCATCATCCAAGATGGAAAACTTGAGACGACAGATAGCTTGACGCCGGGGG
>CAILCO010000089.1 GCA_903832735.1 uncultured Sterolibacterium sp. | reverse complement strand
TTGCCGGGCGTCAGCGGCTTTGACGCGATGCAACTGTTGCGCGAAGATTGCGCAACCGCCCTCATCCCGATTATCGCCCTGTCATCAAACGCCTTTGAGGGTGAAATCAAGAGATGCCTCGAAGCCGGGTTCTTCCGCTATTTGACCAAACCGTTCGAACTCAAGGTGTTGATGGAGGCGATCGATGAGGCATTGCACGTTGCGATGGAACGTCAGCAAATGAAGTAACAGGCGATTGTTGCCGAGAGCGGCTGTGGCGCCGTCTCCACAGGCCGTCTGCCGAGATCTTCCTGATCCTGTCCGCTCGATCCATAGTTTGCCGGCGCCACCGTATGGCAGGCATGCTCTGTGCGCTAACAAACAGATGAAATCGGCCATTTTCTGTAAATTCAGGAAACCGGTGTCGATTCGCGGAAGCGCGCTTGAAACACGATCTTTAGAGGGCTGCAACAATGTTGATTATCTTCAAATCACAGACAAGCGGCGATGTGATCATGCTCGAGAACAACGGCAAGGATTTTCTGAGGCTGATGGGTAAGGATCCCACGGATGTGACAGGAATCCTCACCCTCGAACAGTTGCCTGGCGCCATAGCAGCCATCAAGGGAGCTGTCGAGGTAGACAAGGCAAGGCATCTGGAACAGGCAATTATTGAAAGCGCGATTGAAGGGGCTCAGGACGACGGTGTTCGCCTGTTCCAGCGTGCTTTGCCGTTACTCGAATTGCTGGAGAATTCGGCTAAGGACAAAGTGCCCGTTACTTGGGGTGTTTGATCTCGGTTCAACGGATTGATCTGGCACTGTGCCAAGTTGGCTAGAGCGCCAACAGATGCTCGCAAGGTCAGCAACGCTTATTGTCGCGCGTAGCCAGTCTGAGGCAGGAGAAGTGCGGACTGCACCAGTATATCGACACCGGTTTTCGGCCTGATTGCTTGCGCCGGGATCTCTTTGCCGCCACGCCATAGTGCTACTGCACCATGCTTTGACTCACCCCAGACCACAAACATGACTTGCCGCGCACGTGAGAGACGTGCCGCACTCATGGACACGCGCTGCGCTGGTGCTTTCGGCGCATCGAACACCGCGAGCGTGTCCGGCGAACCAGGCGTGGTGCCCCACTCGTGACCAGGAAACAAACTTGCTGTGTGGCCGTCTTCCCCCAGTCCGAGCAGCACCAAATCGAATTCTCCGACACTCTGAAGCGTATCGGTATAGTTCAGCGCGGCTTGAAATGCTCCCAACTCACCTGGTATCACATGCAACTGAGCAGGTGGAATGGGCACGCCATCCAGCCAAGCATCCGCCGCCATGCGCGAGTTTCGAGCCATATCAATTGGCGGCAGGCATCTCTCGTCGCCGAAGTAGATATGCCATGCAGACCAGTCGGTTTCCGCTGTTGCCAAGCGCTGATAGATTCCCCGCGGCGTCCTTCCCCCGGCGAGAACCAGATGGAATTGGCCGCGTTCATGAATAGCCCTTGCGGCGCTGCCGATGACATACTCACAAGCGCCTTGTTGCAGAGCCTGTAGATCGTGCCAAGCATGCCAACGGCGCAGTTGATTCATCGGCCGGGAATGTCATTGAGCAAAAGGCTGCGGCAAATCGCTGCGACCCGTTGCGTCGCAGTCATGTCCGCAGTTGATTCCCGATTCATGCTCACGCCTGGCCATGGATTGGATTGTGCCAATGGCCATCGGCCTTTATCAGAGCGTCGGCCTGTTTCGGGCCCCAGCTATGACGCGAATAAGAGATCACTCGCTGATGGTCCTTTAGGACCGGAGCGACCACCGCCCAGGCCGCCTCAACCGAGTCTTCGCGGGTGAAAAGGGCGCCTTTGCCGACCATAGCATCGCCCAGAAGTCGCTCATAAGGTCCCTCTTCCCCGGGACGTTCATCGAGGAGATATAGTTCATGCTGGTCGCCGATGAACTCCTGACCTGCGCGCTTGACGCGCGCGGCCAGTGCCACGGCGGAATTGGGGGAAAGGCGGAAGCGCAAATAGTTGGCCGACCCGCTAAGCGGCGCCGCGTCGGCGAACAGTCTCTGCGGCGGGGGCTTCAATTGAACAATGACCTCGGCAATGGTCTCGGCCAAATATTTGCCGGAGCGCAGATACCATGGCACGCCTTCCCAGCGCCAGGAATCGATGAACAAACGCAGGGCACAGAAGGTCTCGACGTCTGACTGTTTCGCCACGCCCGGCTCCTTGCGGTAACCCGCGTATTGACCGCGCAGCAGGTCTTCCGCTTTGAGCGGGCGCATGGCCTTGAGGACGGTGGCCGTAGCGTCGTGCACGGCTCCAAACTCCCTATAGGTGGGTGGTTCCATGGCAAGAAGTGCGACGATTTGAAACAGGTGGTTTTGGACGACGTCGCGCAGACAACCCGTCGTTTCGTAGAACGCGCCCCTATCCTCGATGCCAAAATTCTCCGATAGCGTTATTTGTATGCTCGCCACGTAGTTGCGGTTCCAGATCGGCTCCAGGAATGAATTGGCGAAACGGAAATACAGGATATTCATGATCGCCTCTTTGGCGAGGTAGTGATCGATTCGAAAGATTGAGTTTTCCGGAAATACCGAACGCGCAACGCGATTGAGCGCTCGCGCCGAGGCCAGATCACGCCCGAATGGTTTCTCGAGTATCACTCGCGCGTGATCCGCCAGGCCGGCGGCGGCGATACCCTTGATGACCGTCGCGAACAGCGCCGTCGGGATGGCGAGGTAGTAGGCCGGACGCCGGGCATCACCCAGCACCTTTTTGAGTGCCTGGAACGTTTCGGGGTCGTTGTAGTCACCGGACACATAATGCAGCCGGGAAAGCAACTGGCTCAGGGCTGGCTGATCATCGATGCCGCCTGATTTCGCGATGCTGTCCTTTGCCCGTTGGCGCAATTGCGCCGAGTTCCATTGCGACGCAGCGACTCCTACCACCGGGACATCAAGAACACCGCGCTTTGCCAGCGCATAGAGCGCCGGAAATATCTTCTTGCGCGCGAGATTACCGGTAACGCCGAATAGCACTAACGCGTCGGAAGCTTCCGTTCCACCCCTGCACTCGTCCAACTCAAGCATTTCGCTTCATCTCGTCATGGCCGCCAAACTGCTTGCGCAGCGCAGATAACACGCGATTGGCAAAATCCCCATCGTCGCGCGAACTGAAGCGTTCAAAGAGCGCAGCGCTGAGGGCTGGAACCGGCACGCCTTCGTCGATGGCCGCCGCGATTGCCCATCGTCCTTCGCCGGAATCAGAAACGCGGCCACCATAGCTCTTCAAATCAGGTTCATTCAAGAGCGAGGTTGCCGCAAGATCGAGCAACAAAGAGCCGATCACGCTACCTCGACGCCAGACTTCGGCGATTTTCGGAAGGTCGAGATCGTATTGGTAATGCTCGGGGTTCCGCAGCGGCGCTGTTTCGGCATCCAATTTGCGCTTGCGCATCCCGGCGTTGGCGTCATGCAGGATGTTCAGGCCTTCGGCATAGGCCGCCATGAGGCCATACTCGACCCCATTGTGCACCATTTTGACGAAGTGGCCTGCACCACTCGGGCCGCAATGCAAATATCCCTGCTCTGCGGGATCGGGACTTCCTGTCCGTCCCGGGGTGCGCGCCGCCGCGTTAAGGCCGGGCGCAAGGCTCTTGAAAATCGGGTCGAGGTAATTGACGATAGAGTCCTCTCCACCGATCATCAGGCAGTAGCCACGTTCGATCCCCATCACTCCGCCGCTGGTGCCGCAATCGACATAATGGATGCCTCGCTGCTTGAGATTCCTGGCTCTCAGAATATCGTCGTGGTAGTGGCTATTGCCACCGTCGATGATGATGTCGCCGACATCCATGCACTCGGCCAGCTCATCCACCGCCTTGCCGACCGCACCCGCTGGAACCATCAACCATACCGCGCGCGGTTTGGCTAAGTGCCTGAGCAATTCGCCGATCGAGTCGGCGCTCAAAACAGTCCCGCCGGCGATAGTCTTCGCTGCGTTCGGGTTGATGTCGTAGACCACACAATGATGGCCCCCCTGCGTCAAGCGCCGAACCAAGCCGATACCCATGCGCCCCAATCCGATCATGCCGAGATCCATCTGGAGTCTCCTCCTTAAATTGGCTGCTGTTGGCTGCTGGTGGAAGCCATCTCGCAGCCCATCACGACATCGACGATACCCAGCGCGAAGGCACTGATTTGCAATAGCCGCGTGGTCGTGTCCATGGCGAACGGACCGAGATAGCGAAGCTCGCGACCATAATTTGAGCGACTCGAACCGCTAGGCCACAAGGCCAGGTATTTACCTAACGATAACGGCTGTCCATCCGACGTTTCATAACGGCACGCTTGATGTTGCGAATTAACCAGAAATGACCAGGAATTGACGCGAATTGCTTCGCACCAGCCCATTTCAGTTTGTCGTGATATTTCCTTGTCGGCAGGTTTGCGGTAGGGCACTTAAACTCTCCTGATTCTGCGGTTCCCGGCAAGCGGGCATTAGGTGAAGTTTCTCGGCAAGTCTGCTCGGATGGGAATCCTAGATCACAACTTTCCTCGGATTCCGTATCCGCCATCCTGACTCAAAGCCCGCAGAGAGTCTGTGTGTTAGCGAACGGAACGTGCCCGACGGGCACGCCTAAGCCCGTCACCGGCGCTGGGAAAAATATCCGCAGCTATGTACGACGCCACACAGAATAAATTCGAACAATCCTTCAACATGACATCGTGAATATCTTTGGCTCATTTAGCGAATGATGTTGTTGAACTCATACCCTGACGGCGAGAGCGAGCAACTGCACGGGATCCGGGCTGAATCGCGGCGACCGGTCGAGCGCCCTGAACCAACCGAGATAATTTGCGAGGTATTTCGTGG
>CAILCO010000088.1 GCA_903832735.1 uncultured Sterolibacterium sp. | reverse complement strand
TGTCCCGATGAGCCTTGCCAATTCTCTCGTCCTCATTTTGCATCTCCTGGCTCCAGCGCCCGTGCGCTATGTAGCCAGTATCCACTTCCACAGGCTCGCTAGATGAGCCAGCCACGTTATTCGCTAAATGAGCCAAAGGAATTAACTTGAAAAAGACCGCCGTAGTATTGTTTTCCCTGCTCCTGAGCTCTGCCGCGTTCGCCGGCGGACCGGAGGCCCAGAAAGACTTGCTCGAAGCCAAGGCATCGGTTGCCAAAGCGGAGGAGCACATCAAGGCCGCCCAGAAGGCGCTGCCGCCCAAGACCATGCAAGGCCACGGCGATGCGGCTCTTAAAGCCCTCACCGCTGCGCATGCGGCAATAGCGGCTTCCGAGAAGGCTGTGGCCGAATTTGAAAAGAAGGCTGCTCCCGCCAAGCCGGCTGCTCCTGCCAAGAAGCCATAAACCCACTTCTTGCCGGATCAAGCGACCACCTCTGGGTGGTCGTTTTTTTTTGCAGAACGAGGCAATAGACCGCCAATTCCGCACGCTACAGGCGGTAATCGAGTTGCAGCTTCTGCTGCAATTTTTTCCCCTGCCTGAACGATTGCTTGAGCATCTGCCGGTCGAGCTCGTTGAGCGCGGCGGGATCGATGCGATTGGCGTTCTCCCCGTCGCACCTGCCGTCATACTGATGGCGCAAGCGCTGCAACTGGATGAAGTAGAAAGCCTGGACCAGCGCCGCTATGTCCTCACCGGGCATCTGCAACTGCTCGCCCGCCGCACGCAGGCGCTGCGCCGTGCCAGTATGCGCGACGCCATTGGCCAGCGCCAGGATGCGCGCGGCATCGACGAAGGGTCGGGAGCCGTACATCTTGAGCTCGATGGTATGCGGAAACCGCTCGGCGTGGTCATAGACAAAGTCGCGGATCCATCCCAGCGGCGGGTTGCACTGCAGCGCGTTGACCGCCATCCGGCGCAGGAACAGCGGGTTGGCCGCAGTCACGCCGAGCAGCCAGTTGCGCAGTTGCTCGGAGAGTTCCGCCGATCCATGGAGCGGCCGGAAGTCGAAGAAGATCGAGGCATTGAGCAGGGCCTGGGGTTCCGCCTCATGGATCCAGCCGGAAAATTGCCGGCGCCACTCGGGCAGGGAAAGACACCACTCTCGATTGCTCGCCATGATGTTGCCCCGGCAAAGCGGAAAACCGCAGGCATCGAGCTTGCGGTTGACCGCCATGGCGAAGGACAGGAAGCGCTGGCGCAGGGACTCCGCTTCGGCTTCGGAGTCGGCATCGGAATCGGAATCGGCCGGACAGTCGAAAATGATCCCGTTGTCCTGATCGGTGCTGAAGGTCTGCTCGTAGCGACCCTCCGAGCCTAGGGCGATCCAGCACCAGTCGATTTCAGGCAGTTCGAACTCGCCCAGGGTCAGTTCGATCACGCGCAGTGTCAGGATGTCGTTCAGGGTCGAGATGAACTGGGACAACGTCTCAGCGCCCAGGCCCGCCGCCAGCATGTTGCCGGCCAGACGCCGGATCTCCCCCGCGGCATGCTGCAAGGCTGGAATGTCCATGGCTTCGCGGATCTCGTCGCTGATCTCGCTGATGCCGACACGCTGCAGCGCATACAGATCGTTTTGCGAGACGACGCCGATCAGCCGGCCCGTCGCATCGACCACCAGGATGTGCCGCAAGCGATGCTGCGCCATCGCCAGGGCCGCCTGGTAAGCCGTGGCCTGGCCGACGAGCGAGACCAGTCGCGCGCCGCTCATGACCGTGGTGATCAGTTGCTCGCGGTCGCAGGAAGCCAGCGCGACGCGTTTCAGCAGATCGCGCAGGGTGAAGATGCCCAGCGGCCGGCCCGACTCGGGATCGGTGACGACCAGCGAACCGACCTTCGCCTCGTTCATGATGCGCAGGGCCTGGTCTATGCTCGCCGTCGGCGGCACCACCACCGGCTGCCTGCGGATGACGGCGCTCAGCGGGCTGTACAGGGTCTGGTGATCGGGCATGCCAGGAATCAGTATTCGATGCGAGCGTAATAGGTCTGGCGGGCGGCAGCCAGAGCTTGCTCCAGGGTATTGATGCCCATGGCGCTCAACAACGGGATCATCTTCAGGAAGATTTCGGCGGTGACGATGGCGTCGCCCAGCGCGGTATGGCGGCCGACCAGGCTGACGCCGAAGCGCTCGGCGATGGCTTCGAGCTTGTGCGACTCCTGGTTCGGATGGATCACCGAAGAGAGCAGCAGCGTGTCGAGCACAGGCTGGCTGAAGCGCACACCGGTGGCGGCCTCCTTGAGCTGCAGGAAGCGCATGTCGAAGGCGGCATTATGGGCGACCAGGATGGTGTCCTCGGCCAACTGATGAAAGCCGGGCAGAACCTGCTCGATGCCCGGCGCACCGGCGAGCATCTCGCCGGTGATGCCGTGGATCGCCGTCGCTGCGGGCGGCAGCGGCCGGCGCGGATCGATCAGTTGTTCATAGCCCTCGTGATGGAGCAGACGGCCATTGACGATGCGCACCGCCCCGATCTGGATGATCTCGTCGCCCGCAGACGGCTCCAGCCCGGTCGTCTCGGTGTCGAAAACCGTGTAGCTGAGATCGCAAAGCGCGCGCCCATCCAGGCCGCGGTCCTGGTCGCGGCGCAGGAACAGGTCGAAGTCATAATATTCCGGCCGGCTCTCGCCGTGCGCGAATACCGCCGCAGCATCCTGGGGCTCGGCCACCGGGATGAGGAGACGGAAGTAGGCCTGCTGGCTCGCGCTGATGCGCTGGAACCACAACTCGCCGCCGTGGCGGTCCATGACGTCGCGCAGGGTCAGCGGGCTATCCTCGCCCGAGAGATTCATCGCTTCCAGTTCCCAGCTGGAAAGCGTCTCGGTGGACACCGCCGCACCGGTCCACACCATGTCGAGATGGGCCAGGCGGCCGGCGGGGGCGGGGCTGAGGCGAAAGCGCAGCAGCCGGATGCCGAACGATTCCTTGAGACGGCTGGCGAGATAACCGATGGCCTGGATCAACGAGTAGCTGTCGACCTTCAGCCACAGCGACGGATCGAGCTCATCGACGCGCGTCGCGATCTGCAGCCGGGCTTCGATGCGCCGCTGCGCCGCGGCGATCAGGTCCGCGCCCTGCATCTCCTCGAGTGGCCAGCGCGCCTTGAGCGAGTCGGCGTAGCGCTCCAGCGTCTGATCGAGCCGGCTGCCCATGCCGCGGACCTCGTCGCTGATGATGCTCAGGAAACGGTCGCGCTGTCCGGCCTCGATGTCGCCATAGTCGAGCAGGGTTTCCACTGCGGCGCGAATGTTCGCCAGAGCGGCCCGGCTGCCTTCGGTCAACTGCTGCAGGATCTGGTCGCGGCGGCTCTCCAGTTCGACGGTGCGGGTGATGTTGTCGAGCATCAGGACATAGCCGCCGAGGTGGCGTCCGCCACTGGCAGCGGTGGACAACACGGGGGCCATCTGCACGCGCACCAGTTGCCCGGCATGGCTGGCCGTGACGAAGTTCACGCCGCGCGTCTGATCACCGCGGTCCAGTTGGCGTTGCAGACTGTCCAGGCCGTGGCTGATCAGGTCGCGTTCGACCACGGCGAAGATCGAACGGCCCAGGCCGATCAGCGCACCGGCCGTGCCGCCCTCCTGAGCCAGCGCCTGGAACTCCCGACGCGCGCGATTGTTGTAGAGCAGGATGCGGCCGTCGGGATTGCACACGACGACGCTCTGGCTCAACTCCGACATCAGCGCCGCGAGGCGGTTTCTCTCTTCTTCGAGCGTGGCCTTGGCGGACTGGATCTGCTCCAGGACGTCGCGCTCCAGGGCGTCGCGCTGATCGGCCAGCGCATTGATCTCCACGGACAAGCCGGAGAACGCGGCGGCACCCTGCTCCGCGAGCCGCAGGGAACGACGGGCGCGCAACATCAGGCGCAGTTCCTCGGTCATTAGCCAGGGCGGCGCGAGGTGTCTGCGCCAGACCCGGTGGAGCGTCCAGGCGATAATGCCGCAGGCGGCCAGCAGCACCAGCAGCAGCAGAGGCAGCCGCGGCAACAGCAACTGCGCCAGCAGGGCCTGATCGCCTGCCGGCAGATCCAGCCACAGCGCGAGCGCAACGGCCAGGACGGTGGCCGCGAGGAAAGCGCAGAGCGCAGCCAGCGCGAGATGAAACTGCCGCTTCACCCCGCGCCTGCTTCGCCGGCACAAGTACCCTGGGTTGCTCCTTGGGCAACGACGGGCACTAGCAGCTCTTTGACTTTCGCCACCAGTTCCTTGGTGGCAAAGGGCTTGGTCAGGTAGGCATCGGCGCCCAGCGCCAGCCCCTTCTGGATTTCGGTGTCGCGCCCCTTGGCGCTCAACATGATGATCTTGAGCGAGCGCCAGTCGGGATGGGCGCGAATTTCCTGGCAGACCTCGTAGCCGTTTTTCAGCGGCATCATGATATCGAGCAACACCAGGTCCGGCGCGCTTTCAGCGATCTTCCTGAGCGCCTCCACGCCGTCGCCGGCCACATTCACCTGGAAACCCTCGCGCTTGAAAAGATACTCCAGGCAGATGACGATGTTCGGCTCGTCATCGACGATCAGTATGCTCTTGCTCATGTCGGTTTCCCCTTCCTGCCGAGTAGGCAGTCATGCCCCGTTGATGGGTCCCACGGGGCACGGCAGCTTCGTATCATCCATCAATTCTTCGATGACTAGCTACTTGCCAAATCAAAAAAGGCGCCCGCAGGCGCCCTCTTCTCTCCGCCCCTTGCTACCCTTCGGTCAGGCGTTGGTCTTGAGCTGGTCGAGGATCGCCGGATTTTCCAGAGTCGATACGTCCTGGGAGATCTCCTCGCCCTTGGCCAGGACGCGCAACAGCCGGCGCATGATCTTGCCCGAGCGGGTCTTGGGCAGATTCTCGCCGAAGCGGATGTCCTTGGGCTTGGCGATCGGCCCGATCTCCTGGCCGACCCAGTTGCGCAACTCGGCGGCGATCTTCTTCGCTTCCTCGGCGCTCGGACGGGAGCCCTTCAGCACCACGAATGCGCAGATCGCCTCGCCGGTCAGATCGTCGGGACGTCCGACCACCGCGGCTTCCGCCACCAGCGGATTGGAGACCAGCGCCGACTCGATTTCCATCGTGCCCATGCGATGGCCGGAAACGTTCAGCACATCGTCGATGCGGCCCATGATGGTGAAATATCCGGTCTTGGCATCGCGCACCGCGCCGTCGCCGGCCAGGTAGAGCTTGCCGGAAAAATCGGCCGGATAGTAGGACTTCTGATAGCGCTCGGGATCATTCCAGATGGTGCGTATCATCGACGGCCAAGGCTTCTTGACCACCAGGAAACCGCCCTTGCCCCATTCCACCTCATGGCCGGCCTCATCGACCACCGCCGCCTGGATGCCGGGAAAGGGCAAGGTGCACGAACCCGGCACCAGCGGCGTCGCGCCCGGCATCGGGGTGATCATGTGCGCGCCGGTTTCGGTCTGCCAGAAGGTATCGACGACCGGACAGCGGGCGCCGCCAACGACGTTGTAATACCACATCCAGGCTTCCGGGTTGATCGGCTCGCCCACCGTGCCGAGGATGCGCAGCGACGAGAGGTTGTATTTGTTCGGCAGATCGGCGCCGGCCTTGATCAGCGAGCGGATGGCGGTAGGCGCGGTATAGAAGACGCTGACTTTGTGATCCTGGATGGTCTTCCAGAAACGGCCGGCATCCGGATAGGTCGGCACGCCCTCGAAGACGATCTCGGTGGCGCCGCAGGCCAGCGGGCCGTATGCGATATAGGTGTGCCCGGTGACCCAGCCGATATCGGCGGTGCACCAGAAGACATCCGAGGGCTTGATGTCGAAGGTCCATTTCATGCTCAGGATCGCCTGCAGCAGATAGCCGCCCGTGGAATGCTGGACGCCCTTGGGCTTGCCGGTGGAGCCCGAGGTGAACAACAGGAACAGCGGATGCTCGGCGCCTACCCATTCGGGCTCGCAGGTCTCGGCCTCCGCGGCGGTGAGTTCATGCCACCACTTGTCCCGTCCCGCCACCATATTGCAGGGAGCGTCGCCGCGCCGATAGACGATCACGCTGTGCACGCCCTCGCAGCCGCCCAGTGCGATGCCTTCGTCAACCGCCGGCTTCAGGGGCAGATGTTTGCCGCCGCGGCGCTGCTCGTCGGCGGTGATCACCGCCACCGCGCCGGCATCCTGGATGCGCTCCTGCAGGCTCTTCGCCGAAAAGCCGCCGAACACCACCGAGTGAATTGCGCCGATGCGGGCGCAGGCCTGCATAGCCACGACGCCCTCGATCGACATCGGCATGTAGATGATGACCCGGTCGCCCTTCCTGATGCCGGCCGACTTCAGCGCATTGGCGAACTTGCCGGTGCGGGCCAGCAACTCGCGATAGCTGACCTTGTTGACCTGACCGTCGTCGGCTTCGAAGATGATGGCGATCTTGTCGCCCAGGCCGGCTTCGACATTGCGGTCGAGGCAATTGTAGGAAACGTTCAGCTTGCCATCGGCAAACCATTTGAAGAAGGGCGGATTGGACTCGTCGAGAACCTCGGTGAAGGCTTGCTTCCAGGTGATGTGTTCGCGTGCCAGGCGCCCCCAATAGCCCTGATAATCAGTTTCAGCCTCCTTGCATAGCGCGTCGTAGGCGGCCATGCCGGAAATCGTGGCGCTCCTGACGAACTCAGGAGCAGGCGGAAACACGCGGTTTTCCTGCAGTACCGATTCGATCATGGACATCTACTAGCCTCCTCTGGCTGGACACTATGAAACGATTCCGCTTAACGGATATGATCGGAGGATTAAACGATAGCAATCTTACACCCGTCTTACGTCACAAATCCCGCGGCTGCCGCCTCTGGCGCGACGCGGCATGAATGGTAGAATTCTGCACTGCGCCTGTAGTTCAGCGCGCAATGGACACCACTACGGACACCACTACGCTACGACGCACCCGACCAACCGCGCCCCACGGACAGAATGCCATGACCACGATACGCCAGGAAGACTTCATCAGCAGCATCGCCGACGCGTTCCAGTACATCAGCTATTACCATCCCGCCGATTTCATCGAGTCGATGGCCGCGGCTTACGAGGTCGAGGAAAATCCCGCCGCCAAGGACGCGATCGCGCAGATCCTGATCAACTCGCGGATGTGCGCCGAAGACCACCGCCCGCTCTGCCAGGACACCGGTATCTGTGTGGTGTTTCTCAAGATCGGCATGAACGTCCGCTGGGACGCGACCCTCTCGGTGCAGGAGATGGTCGATGAGGGCGTGCGTCGCGCCTACCTCAACCCGGACAATAAGCTGCGCGCCTCGGTGCTCAGTGACCCCGCCGGCGCCCGCAAGAACACCCGTGACAACACCCCGGCGGTGGTGCACATCGAGATGGTCGCCGGAGACCATCTCGATGTCATCTGCGCGGCCAAGGGCGGCGGCTCGGAAAACAAGGCCAAGTTCTACGCCCTGAACCCGTCCGACTCCATCGTCGACTGGGTCTTGAAGACCGTCCCGACCATGGGCGCCGGCTGGTGCCCGCCGGGGATTCTCGGCATCGGCATCGGCGGCACGCCGGAGAAGGCCATGCTGCTCGCCAAGGAATCCTTGATGGCGCCGCTGGACATGCACGAACTGAAAGCGAAAGCAGCGCGCCAGGAGAAGCTCTCCCGCATCGAGGAACTGCGCCTCGAACTCCACGACAAGGTCAATGCCCTGGGCATCGGCGCGCAAGGCCTGGGCGGCCTGACCACCGTGCTCGACATCAAGATCCTCGACTACCCGACCCACGCCGCGAGCCTGCCGGTGGCCATGATCCCCAACTGCGCCGCCACCCGCCACGCCCACTTCCACCTCGACGGCTCCGGTCCGGCGCGACTGGTTCCGCCGAATCTCGACGACTGGCCGCAACTGACCTACGACGCCTCCAAGGGCCGCCGCGTAAACCTCGACACCCTGACCCAGACGGAAGTCGCCTCATGGAAACCGGGCGAGGTGCTGCTCCTGAACGGCAAGTTGCTCACCGGACGGGATGCCGCGCACCAGCGCATCCAGGATATGCTGGCGAAGGGCGAGAAACTGCCGGTGGATTTCCGCAACCGCGTCATCTACTACGTCGGCCCGGTCGATCCGGTGCGCGATGAGGCGGTCGGACCGGCCGGCCCGACCACCGCCACGCGCATGGACAAATTCACCGAAATGATGCTCGCGGAAACCGGTCTGATCTCCATGGTCGGCAAGGCGGAACGGGGTCCGGTCGCCATCGCCGCGATCAAGAAACACCGGTCGGCCTATCTGATGGCGGTGGGTGGCGCCGCCTATCTGGTGGCTAAGGCGATCAAGACTTCGAAGGTGGTCGGCTTCGCCGATCTCGGCATGGAAGCGATCTACGAATTCGACGTGAAGGACATGCCGGTGACCGTCGCCGTCGACTCCCAGGGCGTCTCGGTGCATGACACCGGACCTCGCGAATGGCAGGCGAAGATCGCCAAGATTCCAGTCAGGAGCGCATAGCTCAACACGTTGTTAAACTTTTACATTCCATAGAAGGACGCTTCATGAAAACCATCATCGCTCTGCTCTCCCTGGCGCTATTTTC
Source organism: uncultured Sterolibacterium sp. (assembly GCA_903832735.1). Classification (GTDB taxonomy): domain Bacteria; phylum Pseudomonadota; class Gammaproteobacteria; order Burkholderiales; family Rhodocyclaceae; genus CAIYYX01. The sequence continues at coordinate 28,655 of CAILCO010000088.1, read as the reverse complement.
CGCCACCTCGATCGCCGCCGATTCTGCCACACCCGCTGCTGCTCCAGCTGGCGCGCCCGCCGGGCATCCGGCAATGCCACCGGGCGGCCACGGCGCCGCAGGCGCAGCGGACATGAGCAAGGCCGACGCGCCGCTGACCCAGAAAGGCAAGGTGCTCAGCGTCGTAGACGCCAAGCAGTTCACCTACATCGAAGTTCAGGACGGCAAGACTACCCGCTGGGTTGCCTCGCCCGCCATCGCCGTGAAGGCAGGCAACACGATCCGTTATGCCGGCGGCGATACCATGCCCAAGTTCCACAGCAAGACCTTGAACCGCGACTTCACAAATCTGATGTTCACCACCCGCGTGGTCATAGACAAGTAATCGGCGGCAGGCCGCTCATGATCGGGGTGTTCGATTCCGGGCTGGGCGGCCTGTCGGTACTCTCGGCGGTGAGGAGCGCCCTGCCGGGCGCCGATCTGGTCTATCTCGCCGATACCGCCCATCTGCCCTACGGCGCCAAGTCCGACGCGTTCATCCGTGCCCGCGTCCTGGCCATCGGCCGGCATCTCGCGGGATTGGGCTGCGGCACCATCGTCGTCGCCTGCAACACCGCCACGGCGGCCGCCGTGGGCGCCTTGCGCAGCGAGCATCCGAGGCTGTCGGTGGTCGGCGTCGAGCCGGGCATCAAGCCCGCCGCAGCCTCTACCCGGAGCGGCCGCATCGCCGTACTGGCGACGGAATCGACGGCGAAAAGCGCTGGTCTGGCGCGCCTGATCCGGGATCACGCCGCCCACGCGACGGTCGATGTCGTGGCCTGCCCGGGCTGGGCGACACATATCGAGAAACTGGATCTCGACGACCCCTTGCTCGCCGCCGAGGTCGCGGCCAAGGTCCTGCCGCTGCTAGCCGCGGGCGTCGACCGCCTGGTCCTGGGCTGTACCCATTACAGCTTTCTCGCGCCCCTGCTGGAACCGCTGATCGCCGGCCGCGCAGAACTGGTCGACGTGGCGCTGCCGGTCGCCCGCCAGGTCGTGCGCTTGCGGGGAGAAGGCAGGCATCGTAGCGGCCGCCTGGAACTGCTCGCCACGGACAGGCCGGAACGCCTGGACGCGGCATTGCCGGCACTCGGCCTGAACTGGCTAACGGCGCCTGGCAGCGGACCGGCACGGTGGGTGGAGATCTGAAAGCCGTCGCGCCGAACAAAATCCCCCTCCTTGACCGGCAAGAGGGCTGAGGGGCCAAGTCGTCATCGCGCCACGCGCCGGGCCGCCCCAAGCGCGGCGCAAGGTTGAACATGGAGTCCCAAAGGGACGAACCGTCGTCACCCCCTTGCTAGGCAAGGGGGCTGGGGGAATGCCCCTTTAACCCATCAGAGCCCGGACATGCGCGGCGCAACCGCTCGCAAGACCCTCCAGGCTGTAGCCGCCTTCGAGGATGGAGACGATGCGGCCGTTGCAACCGGCCTCGGCGATCCGCACCAGTTCGTCGGTGATCCAGCGAAAATCGTCGTCCTTGAGATTCAGGCCGGCCAGGGGATCCAGATAGTGCGCGTCGAAGCCGGCGGAAATGATGATCAACTCGGGATCGAAGTACTCGAGGGCCGGCAGGATCTCGGCCGCCACCCGCGCCCGGAAGAGCGCAGAATCGCAGCCCCGGGGCAAGGGGACGTTGACGATATTGTCGGCGACGCCGGTCTCGGATTGGGCGCCGGTGCCGGGATAGAACGCCGCCTGATGGGTGGAGGCGTAAAACATTTCCGGCCGGTCGAAAAACGAATCCTGAGTGCCGTTGCCATGATGCACGTCGAAGTCCACCACGGCGATGCGCTCCAGGCGGTGCACCTCGTAAGCGTAGGCCGCGGCGATGGCCGCCTGATTGAAGATGCAAAAGCCCATCGCCCGGCCCGCCTCGGCGTGATGGCCGCAGGGGCGGGTGGCGCAAAACACCTTCGTCGCCTCCCGGTTCATCACCGCGTCGACGCCGGCGCAGGCCGCGCCGACGCAGCGCATCACCGCTTCCCAGGAGCCCGGCGACATCACTGTATCGCCGCCGTCGAGGGGCACAGTGCCTTCCGTCGGGGCGACGTCGCTGACCTCATCGACAAATTCCTGGTCATGGATCAGAAGTAGTTGCTCGCGCGTGCCCAAGGGTGCATCGCGCCACTCCAGAGCGGCGAACTCCGGCGTTCTGAGCGCGCGCAGAACGGCCTTCAGGCGCGCCGGCGACTCCGGATGGCCGGGACCCGGACGATGATCGAGACAGGCGGCATGGCTATAAACGAGTGTCGTCATGACAGCCGCTCCGAACGGCTGGGCTCCCAGGCGGCGAGAAACTCGGTCCAGTGGGCTCGCTGCAGATCGGTCAGGGCAGCCTTCACGAAGCTCTCCTCGGCATCATGCTCGGCAGCGGAGAGGACGCCGCGCATTTTCTGGAAGCGCAGGTAGACCAGATAGGTGTTGACCACATCGGTCTCGCAGTAATCGCGGATCTCGTCGATCCGGCCGTCCAGCCAGGCCTGCCACACCGCTCCGCCGTCCATCCCGAGCTTGCCCGGAAGTCCCATTAGCTTGGCCAGCTGATCGAGGGGTGCTGCGGCGCGCGGCTGGTACATCGCCAGGAGGTCCATCAGGTCGAGGTGGCGGGCGTGATAGCGGCTGATGTAGTTGTTCCATTTGAAGTCGCGACTGTCGCGGTAATCGCCCTCGCCCATCTCCCAGTAGCGCGGCGCCATGACGCCGTGGATCAGGCCGCGATAATGCAGCACCGGCAGGTCGAAACCGCCGCCGTTCCAGGAGACCAGTTGGGGCGTGAACTTTTCGATGCCGTTGAAGAAGCGCTGAATGATCTGCGCTTCGCCGAACTCCGGCTCGGCAAAGGAGCGCACTTCGAATTTTTCGGCATCGCGCAACACGAAGGAGATGACGGCGACGCGCTGCAGATAGTGCGGCAGGAAATCGCTGCCGTTTTTCGCCCGCTGCTTCTGGAAGGCGTATTCAGCCACCTCGGCGTCGGACAAGGCGCCGTCCAGCTCATGCAGGCTGCGCAAGCCGGCGACATCGGGGATGGTCTCGATATCGAAAACCAGGGTTGCGCTCATGCCGGGAAGACGCCCGTCGAGAGATAGCGATCGCCACGGTCGCAGACGATGGTGACGACGACCGCGTTCTCCAGTTCCCCGGCGACGCGCAGGGCGACGGCCAGCGCACCGCCGGATGAAACGCCGGCGAAGATGCCTTCCTCGTGCGCCAGGCGCCGGGTCATGTCCTCGGCGGCGGCCTGGCTGACGTTCTCGATGCGGTCGACGCGCGAACGATCGAAGATCTTCGGCAGGTAAGCTTCGGGCCAGGTCCGGATGCCGGCGATTTGCGAGCCTTCCTCGGGCTGACAGCCGATGATCTGGATCGCCGGATTCTGCTCCTTGAGAAAGCGCGAGACGCCCATGATGGTGCCGGTGGTACCCATGCTGCTGACGAAATGCGTGACGCGGCCCGCCGTGTCGCGCCAGATCTCCGGTCCGGTGCCTTCATAGTGGGACAGCGGATTGTCCGGATTGGCGAACTGGTCGAGGATGATGCCGCGGCCCTCGTTGCGCATTTTCTCGGCGACATCGCGCGCGACCTCCATCCCGCCGGCCTTCGCCGTCAGCACCAGTTCGGCGCCAAAGGCGCGCATCGTCTGGCGCCGCTCGATGCTCTGATTCTCCGGCATGATCAGGATCATCCGATAACCGCGCAGCGAGGCCGCCATGGCCAATGCGATGCCGGTGTTGCCGCTGGTGGCCTCGATCAGCGTGTCGCCGGGCTTGATCTCGCCGCGCGCCTCGGCGCGCTGGATCATCGACAGCGCCGGCCGGTCCTTGACCGAACCGGCCGGATTGTTGCCTTCCAGCTTGGCCAGGATCACGTTGTTGCGCCGGAGCGGACCATGCTCTTTGCCGGGAATGCGTTTCAGACGCGCTAGCGGCGTGTCGCCGACAAAATCCTCAAGCGTCCGGTAGATGTCGTTCATGACTTCGCCTTGAGCAACTGCCCGACATAGTTGGCCACGCCCTGCTCCACCGCGGCGAACTCGTCGCGGTAGCCGGCGGCGCGCAGATGGTCGAGTTCGGCCTGGGTGAAGCTCTGGTACTTGCCCTTCAAGGCCTCGGGAAAGGCCACATATTCGATCATCCCCGCGGCGGTCAATTCGGCCAGCGACAGGGCGGCTTCCCCCGCCGCGGCGCGGCAGGCATTGACCGTGGCGACGGCGACATCGTTGAACGACTGGGCCCGGCCGGTGCCGAGATTGTAGATGCCGGAGAGATCCTGATGCTCCAGGAAAAACATATTGACCTTGACCACATCGTCGACGAAGACGAAGTCGCGCCGCTGCTCGCCATTGGCATAACCGTCGCAGCCTTCGAACAGTTTGACCCGTCCCTCGGCCTGGAATTCGTTGAAGAAATGAAAAGCGACCGAGGCCATGCGGCCCTTGTGTTGCTCGCGCGGGCCATAGACATTGAAGTAGCGGAAACCGACCACAGGCGAAACGGCGTCGCCCAGCCGGCGGCGCACAACCTGGTCGAAGAGGAACTTCGAGTAGCCATAGCCGTTGAGCGGTTTTTCGAACTCGCGCGCTTCGCGAAACACGCTTCCGCCGCCATAGACCGACGCCGACGAGGCGTAGAGCAAGGGCACTTCCTGATCCAGGCAGAAATCGAGGAGCGACACCGAATAGCGATAATTGTTGGCCATCAGGTAACGGCCGTCGGTCTCCATGGTGTCGGAGCAGGCGCCCTGATGCAGAACGGCGTCGACGGCGCCATCCAGTTGCCCGGCATCGAGCACCTCGATGAACTCCTCCTTGTCGAGATAGTCGCTGATCTCGCAGTCGCTGAGGTTGTTGAATTTGTCGACGCGGGTCAGATTATCGACGGCAATGATGTTGTCGACACCCCGGGCATTGAGTCCCTTGATCAGGTTGGCGCCGATAAATCCGGCCGCTCCCGTGACGATTGTATACATGTTTTTCCTTATCCCGCTTGCAATTCCGCCAGGGTACAGGTCGCCGTGCCGAGCTTGCCGACGACGATGCCGGCCGCCCTGTTGGCCAGACGCATCGCGGAGCCCAGGTCGAGGCCGCAGGCCAGCATCACCGCCATGGTGGCGATCACCGTGTCGCCGGCGCCGCTGACATCATAAACTTCGCGCGCCAGCGCCGGTTCGTGCACGCTGCCGCTGGCGCCAAACAAGGTCATCCCGTCTTCCGAACGGGTCACCAGCAAGGCTTCCAGCGCCAGCCGCGCGCGCAACTGCTGAGCCTTCTCGGCAAGTTCTTCCTCGCTGGCCCAGCGGCCGACCACCTGGCGCAGTTCGCTGCGATTCGGCGTCAGCAGCGTGGCGCCGGCGTAGCGGCTGTAATCCTCGCCCTTGGGGTCGACCAGCACCGGCTTGCCTGCGGCACGGGCGCTCCTGATCATGTCCGCGATATGGGTCAGGCCACCCTTGCCGTAATCCGAGAGGATCACCACGTCGCACTCGGGCAGGCGGCTCTCGAACTCGGCCAGCTTGGCGCGCAGCACCTCATGCGCTGGCCAGGTTTCGAAGTCGATGCGCAGGAGTTGCTGCTGGCGGCCGATGACGCGCAGCTTGACCGTGGTGGACAGTTGCGCATCCTCATGCAGGCTGCAACTGATGCCCTCGGCTTCGAGCAGGCGGGTCAGGCCGCGTCCCGCCTCGTCATTGCCCACCACCGACAGCAGCATCGCCCGGGCGCCCAGTGCTGCGACGTTGCGCGCCACATTGGCCGCGCCGCCGGGGCGCTCCTCGACCCGCTCGACCTTGACCACCGGCACCGGCGCCTCGGGCGAGATGCGGCTGACCTCGCCGAACCAGTAGCGGTCGAGCATGACGTCGCCGACGATCAGGACGCGGGCGGGTGCGGTGTCGGGTATCGTCATCATGGCGCCAGATCGTACTCTTCGGTGCGCTTCGGCGGGTAGGTTTCCCAGCCGCCGCAGGCCGGGCAGCGCCAGTAGAACTGGCGCGCCTTGAAGCCGCAGCCGTCGCAACGATAGCGGGCGACGCGGCGGGTGTGATTGTGGATCAGGTTCTTGATCAGTTCGAGGTCGGGACGGCGCTCCGGCGGCGACACCAGGATCTGCGCTTCGAGGAGCTTGTCCAGGCCGAGCAGCGTGGGATTGCGGCGCAACTCGTCGCGCACCAGCAGATACGCCGCATCGGCGCCGCCGGCTTTCAGTTCCGACTGGAACACCGCATCGAGCAGATCCAGCGAGGGATGCTGGGCCAGCCAGCCGCGCAGCAGCGAGACGCCCTGCTCTTCGCGCCCGGCCGCGCGAAAGGCCTCGGCCAGCTTGTCGGCGATCAGCGCCAGATACATCGGACTCTGCTGCTCGACGCGCTTCCAGGTCTCGATGGCGGCGGCGGTATCGCCTTCCGCCAGCGCCACTTCGCCTTGCAGGATGGTGGCGCGCACGCACTTGCGGCTCTCGGCCAGCGCGCCGTCGAGCAATTGCCGAGCGGCTTCCGGCTCGCCATTCAACAATGCCGTCGCCGCCAGTTCGCAATGAAAATTGGCGATCTCCTTCTGCCACATGTGGCCAGCATGATCGGGCAACTTCCGGGCGGCATCGATCGCCTTGCGCCATTCCTTTTCCTGCTGATAGATCTCCAGCAGGAAGCGCAACGCCTCTTCGTCGCGACGCGTGCCGAGCAGTTTCTGGAAGACGTCCTCGGCGCGGTCGAGCAGACCTGCCTTGAGGTAATCCTGGCCGAGTTCGGACAGGGCATGCAGGCGCTGCTCGTCATTCAGGCCCTCGCGTTCGATCAGGTTCTGATGCACCCGGATGGCACGGTCGGTTTCGCCGCGCCGGCGGAACAGATTGCCGAGGGCGAAGTGCAACTCTATGGTTTCCGGGTCGACGCGCGCCGCCTCGATGAAAGCTTCGATCGCTTTGTCCGGCTGCTCATTGAGGAGAAAGTTCAAGCCCCTGAAGTAGGAGCGTGGCAGGGCGCGCGATTCGCGCAGCAGATGCTTGATATCGATGCGCGCGGCGACCCAGCCGAGAACGAAGAAAGCCGGTAGCACCAGCAGCCACCAAAGCTGGATCTCGAAACCGTTGCTCACCTTTTGCTGGTCCTTGAAAGGAGGGCTGCAGGCAACTCGCGCTTAAGCTCGCCGATTTCCCGTCGCTGACGAATCAGGGTGGCAAACGCCGCCGTCACCCCGATCGCCGCGCCGAGCGCGAAACAGCCTAGCATCACCAGGGACAGCGGTGCCTGCCAGGCAGCATCGAAGTACACACGCAACTCAACCGGACCGCTGTTCTTGATGGCCAGCCCGAAGAGCAGAACGAAGACGACGCTCCGCAATAGCCAGATCAGGAGCCGCATCAGCATTCATCCGGTCCGATGCCGCCCCTCACCGTACCGTTCCTTAGCCGCGCACGGGGCTTACATCTACGCGCTCGCGCAACTCCTTGCCGGCCTTGAAGTGCGGCACGTGCTTCTCCGGCACGCTCACCTTCTCGCCCGACTTGGGATTGCGGCCGACGCGCGACGGTCGATAATTGAGGGCGAAACTGCCGAAGCCGCGGATCTCGATGCGCTGACCATCGGCAAGCGCCGCAGTCATCGCATCGAGTATCACCTTCACCGCGAAGTCGGCATCCTTCGCCACCAGTTGCGGAAAGCGGGCCGCCAGGCCGGCTATCAGATCTGACTTGGTCATATCCGGCCTGAACCCTTACTGTTGCGTGCTGTTCAGCTTGGCTTTGAGCAGCGCGCCAAGGCTGGTCGTTCCGGTCGAAGCTGAGCCGCTCTCGGAGGAAAGCTTCTGCATCGCATCGGACTGTTCGGCCTGATCCTTGGCCTTGATCGACAGGTTGATCGAACGCGTCTTGCGATCGACGTTGATGATCATCGCTTCGACGCCGTCGCCTTCCTTGAAGATCGAGCGCAGATCGTCGACGCGGTCGCGGGCGGCTTCGGAGGCGCGCAGATAGGCCTCGACGTCGTTGCCGAGATCGATCACCGCACCCTTGGCGTCCAGGCTCTTGATCGAGCCCTTGACCACGCTGTTCTTGTCGTGGTTGGCGACGAAACTGGTGAACGGATCGCCCTCCAGCTGCTTGATGCCCAAGGAGATGCGCTCCTTTTCGACATCGATCGAAAGCACCATGGCCTCGACCTCGTCGCCCTTCTTGTAGCTCTGCTTGGCCTCTTCGCCGGTGGCGGACCAGGACAGGTCGGACAAATGCACCAGGCCGTCGATGCCGCCGGGCAGGCCGATGAAGACGCCGAAGTCGGTGATCGACTTGATCTGACCGCTGACCTTGTCGCCCTTCTTGTGGTTCATGGCGAAGTCATCCCAGGGATTGGGAATGCACTGCTTCATGCCCAGCGAGATGCGCCGACGCTCCTCGTCGATCTCGAGGATCATGACCTCGACTTCGTCGCCCAGTTGCACCACTTTGGAGGGATGGATGTTCTTGTTGGTCCAATCCATTTCGGAGACATGCACCAGACCTTCGATGCCCTGCTCGACCTCGACGAAGGCGCCGTAATCGGTCAGGTTGGTGACCTTGCCGAACAGCCGCGTGCCGGAAGGATAACGGCGCGAGATGCCCACCCACGGATCTTCGCCGAGCTGCTTCATGCCGAGCGAGACGCGGTTCTTTTCCTGGTCGAACTTGAGGATCTTGGCTTCCACTTCATCGCCGACATTGAGCACTTCGGACGGGTGGCGGACACGCCGCCAGGCCAGGTCGGTGATGTGCAGCAGGCCATCGATACCGCCGAGATCGACGAAGGCGCCGTAGTCGGTGATGTTCTTGACGATGCCCTTGACGATGCTGCCTTCCTTGAGGTTGGAGAGCAGCGCCTGGCGCTCTTCACCGAGGTTGGATTCGAGCACGGCGCGGCGCGAGAGCACGACGTTGTTGCGCTTCCTGTCGAGCTTGATGACTTTGAATTCGAATTCCTTGCCTTCGAACGGAGCGGTGTCCTTGACCGGGCGAATATCGACCAGCGACCCGGGCAGGAAGGCGCGGATGCCGTTCAACATGACGGTGAGGCCGCCCTTGACCTTGCCGGTGATCAGGCCCTTGACCAGGGTGCCATCGACCATGGCCTTGTCGAGATCGTTCCAGGCGGCGATGCGCTTGGCCTTTTCGCGGGAGAGGCGGGTCTCGCCATAGCCGTCCTCGAGCATCTCAATGGCGACCATGACATAGTCGCCCGGATTGACTTCGAGTTCGCCTCTTTCGTTCTTGAATTCCTCGAGAGCGATGAAACTCTCGGACTTCAATCCGGCGTTGACGACGACATAGTTATGGTCGACGCGGATCACTTCCGCAGTGATGACTTCGCCTGCACGCATTTCTTGACGCTCGAGAGACTCGGCGAAGAGAGCGGCGAAGCTGTCCGGGGCGGGGTTGTTTTCGATGGTAGGAGTGGCAAGGGTGGTCATAAATTAAACCTAAGCGCCGCAGGGGCGGCTGTATGTTGATAACAGTCGCCGGCGCGGGCGCGCACGACGACACCTCGATGCTTCATTCCCGGCTGGCCTGGCTAAGCCTTAAACCGTTGCTGCTCGCGGATGCCGTAGTTGTTTCAGCCATTCCAGCACTGCCGCCACCGCCTGTTCGACGGACAAATCCGTCGTATCGAGCAGCAGCGCATCCGCGCCTTGTTGCAGGGGCGCGATGCTGCGCGCAGCATCGCGCGCATCCCGCTCCTGAAGATCCTGCAAAAGGGTAGCGATGTTAGCAGACATCCCTTTCCCGATCAACTGCTTATAACGGCGTTCGGCGCGCGCTTCGGCGCTCGCCGTGAGGAACACCTTGAGCACCGCGTCGGGGAAGACCACCGAGGCCATGTCGCGGCCTTCCGCTACCAGTCCGGGCGCCTGGCGGTAGGCACGCTGGCGCGCCAGCAGGGCCGCGCGCACCGCAGGCAGTGCCGCCACCCGGGAGGCGCCCTGCGAGCATTGCTCGCCCCTGATGGCATCAGTGACGTCCTGCCCGGAGAGCAGGACGCGAGCTTCGGCAAAATGCGCCGGCAGCGTCGCGGCGATAGCCGCCACCTGGACTTCGTCGTCCCAGGCCACACCGGCGTGGACAGCCGCCAGCGCGGTCAGGCGATACAGCGAGCCGCTGTCGAGATAATGATAGCCGAGGTGCTCGGCCACGAGCGCGGCGACCGTACCCTTGCCGGAAGCCGAGGGACCGTCGATCGCGATCACCGGCGTTGCGATCCGGGCGAAGTCGGCAAAGTAGCCGGGATAGGTCTTGGCCACGCAGCCAGGGTCGTTGATCACCAACGGCACGCCACCTAGGCAGACCAGCGAAAAGCACATCGCCATGCGGTGATCATCGTAGGTGTCGATGGCGACATCGCGCTTGAGAACGGCGGGCGGCGTCACCGAAAGATAATCCGCGCCCGCCTCCACCGTGGCGCCGAGCTTGGTCAGTTCGGTCGCCATGGCCGCGATCCGGTCGGTCTCCTTGACCCGCCAGCTGGCGATATTGCGCAGGGTGGAAACCCCATCGGCGAACAGCGCGAGCACCGCCAGGGTCATCGCCGCATCGGGTATGTGATTGAGATCGGCGTCGATGGCCCTGAGCTTGCCGCATCTGGGCGCGCGGACCACGACATGATGGTCGCCCAAGTCGACTTCCGCACCCATCTGCTGCAGCACCTCGGCGAAACGCAGATCGCCCTGGATGCTGCTCCTGCCGATGCCGTCGACGCGCACCGGGCCGCCGGCTATCGCTCCGGCGGCGAGGAAATACGAAGCCGACGAGGCATCGCCTTCGACGGTGAGCAGGCCCGGGCTTTTGCCGCCCTGCCCGGGCGCAATGGCGAACTTCTGCCAGCCGGAACGCCTGACCTCGATGCCGAAGCGCGACATCAGGTTCAGGGTGATCTCGACGTAGGGCTTGGAGATCAGCTCGCCGATCACCTCGATTTCCGCCGCCCGGCCGGTCAAGGGCAGGGCCATCAACAGCGCCGTCAGGAACTGCGAGGAGACGTCGCCGCGCACCCCGATCCGACGCTCCCCGCCGGCATCTGCCGCGGCCGGAAAGATGGCCAGCGGCGGATAGCCTTCGGCGCCCAGGTAGCGGATGTCGGCACCCAGGCCGCGTAGGGCATCGACGAGGTCGGCAATCGGCCGCTCGTGCATGCGCGCCACGCCGGAGAGGCGGTAATGCCCGCCGGAGAGCGCCAGCGCAGCGGTAAGCGAGCGGAAGGCGGTACCGGCATTGCCCAGGAAGAGATCCGCCTGCTTGACCGGGAAACAGCCGGCAACGCCAAAAACGCGGTAGGCATCGGTGCCGCAGGAGACGATGGTGACGCCCAGCGTCGCCAGGGCGGTGAGCATCACCCGCGTGTCTTCCGACTCGAGCAGGCCGCGGATCTCGGTCTCGCCGCTGGCCAGGGCCGCGAGCAGCAGGCTGCGATTGGAAATGCTTTTCGATCCCGGCAGCCGGATCGAGCCGGTCGCCCAACTGGCCGGGGATAACGCCAGGGATGCGCTCATTCGCCGGGCGGCTCCGCAGCCTCCAGCCAGGCGTCGCGCGCGCTCCTGGCCAGGCCGAACATGGCTTGCAGCGCCGCGCCATCGGCAGCGGCGAGCATCACCCGGGCGCGCAGCAGTTCGGCGAGGTAGGCATCGAGTTCCTCGATCAACGGCGCGCGATTGGCGACGCAGATGTCGCGCCACATTTCCGGATGACTGCTGGCGATGCGGGTGAAATCGCGAAAGCCGCCGGCGGCAAAACCGAACAATTGGCCGGAGTCGGGGCGGCCGGCGAATTCATGCACCAGGGCGAAGGCGAGCAGATGCGGCAGGTGGCTCACGGCGGCGAAAGTCCGGTCGTGCGCATCCGGGGTCAGTTCGCTGACTTCCGCGCCGCAGCCCTCCCAGGCGGCGCGCACCCTGGCCAGCGCAGCGGGAGTGTTCTCGGGCAGCGGCGTCAGCACGACGCGGCGGCCCCGGTAGAGATCGGCGGCGGCGGCGGCGACGCCGCTCTTCTCGGCGCCGGCGATCGGATGGCCGGGCACGAACTGCCCGACCTTATCCCCGAGGACGCGGTAGGCGGCGGCGACGACATCGCGCTTGGTGCTACCCCCGTCGGTGATCAGCGTCTTCGGCGACAGCCGCGGCGCCAGTTCGCGCAGCACCGCCTCCATCTGGCCGACCGGCATGGCCAGCAGAATCAGGTCTGCGTCCGCCAGGGCATCGTCCCAGTCGTCGGCCGCGCGGTCGATCACCCCGAGACCGATCGCCTGGTCGAGCGTGGCGCGGCTGCGGCCGATGCCGACGACTTCGCCGACACCGCCGGCGGCCTTTTGCGCCAGGGCGAAGGAGCCGCCGATCAGGCCGACGCCGCAGATCAGGAGTTTACGCAACACGAAGGATCACAGGCTCTTTTCCAGCGCATCGAGGAAGCGCAGGTTCTCGGACTCGAGGCCGACGGTGACGCGCAGATGCTCGGGCATGCCGTAGTTGGCCAGCGGGCGCACGATCACGCCCTGCTGCAACAGGCGCTGATTGACGCGTGCCGCATCGCCGGCGCGGAAGGTGACGAAATTGCCGTGCGCGGGGATATGCGCCAGGCCGAGACGCTTCAGGCCTGCCAGGATCTGTTCGATGCCGCGGCGATTGAGGTCGAAACTTTCGGCGAGAAAGACATGGTCGTCGAGCGCGGCGAGCGCGGCGGCCAGCGCCAGGTTATTCACGTTGAAAGGCTGGCGCACCCGGTGCATCAGGTCGGCGACTTCGGCCGAGGCCAGCGCGTACCCGACACGCAAGCCGGCCAAACCATAGACTTTGGAGAAGGTCCGGGTAATGATCAGATTGGGAAATTCGGCGAGCCAGGCCACCGTGTCGGAGCGCAAGGAGGTCGGCAGATATTCGTTATAGGCCTCGTCCAGCACCACCACCACGTCCTGCGACAGCGCCGTCAGGAAAGCCTTGAGTTCGGCGGAGGGGAGGAAGGTACCGGTCGGATTGTTGGGGTTGGCGATCCAGACGATGCGTGTGTCCGACCGCACGGCGGCCAGCATGGCGTCGAGATCGTGGCCGTAATCCTTGGCCGCCACCTGTATGCACTCGCCGCCCGCAGACATGGTCGCCAGCGGATAGACGGCGAAGGCATGGCGCGAGAACACCGAAGAACGGCCCGGCGCGAGAAAGGCCCTGGCGGCCAGGTCGAGCACGTCGTTGGAGCCGTTGCCGAGCACGATGCGCTCCATGGGCAGGCCGAGCCGCTCGGAGAGTGCGTTGCTAAGATCGAACTGGTCGGGATAGCGCTCCACGCCCGCGACCGCCGCGATCACCGCGGCGCGTGCCTTGGGACTCATGCCCAGCGGGTTCTCGTTGGAAGCCAACTTGACGATGCTATCGACGGGAATGCCCATCTCCCGGGCCAGTTCGGTGATCGGCTTGCCCGGCTGATAGGGGGAAATGGCGCGGACGTATGCCGGCGCAAATGCGGCGAGAGTCATGCTGTCGTTCCTCAGGGTGTGGCGGCCGGATAGGAGCCGAGAATCTTGACGAAACCGGCATGCTGGGCCAGTTCTTCGAGGGCGCGGGCGACGGCAGTATCCTGCTGATGGCCTTCGACATCGACGTAGAAGACATACTCCCAGCGGCCCCCGCCGAAGCCCCGCGCCGGGCGCGACTCGAACCGGGTCATCGACACGCCGTGCTCCGCCAGGGGCGCCAGCAGGGCGTGCATCGCGCCGGGACGATTCTGCGCGGAGCAGATCAGGGAGGTCTTGTCGCGCCCCGAAGGACTGGCGTCGTGAGCCGCCAGGACGGCGAAGCGGGTGGTGTTGTTCGGCTCGTCCTCGATGTTCGCCGCCAGCACCTTGAGGCCGTAGCGCGCCGCCGCCGCACCGCCGGCAATGGCACAGGACTCGGGATCCTCGGCCGCCAGTCGCGCGCCTTCGGCATTGCTCGCCACTGGCACGCGCGGCAGCTGGGCCAGATGTTTGTTCAGCCATTCGTGGCATTGGGCCAGGGACTGTGCGTGAGCATACAGGCGGCGCACGGAAGCTAGCTCGGGCGCCGCGGAGAGCAGGTTCTGATGGATGCGCAGATTGACCTCGCCGCAGATCTTCAGGGGCGACGTGAGCAGAAGATCGAGGGTGCGGCCGATGGCGCCCTCGGAGGAATTCTCCACCGGCACCACGGCATAATCGGCATTGCCGGCCTCGACCGCGCGGAAGGCATCATCGATCGCGGCAAAGGGGGTGAGCCTGGGCGCCGAGCCGAAATGCTTCTGCGCGGCGGCCTCGGAAAACGTGCCCTCGGGTCCGAGGTAGGCAATGGTCAGCGGCTGCTCCAGCGCCAGGCAGGCCGACATGATCTCACGGAAGATCTGCTGCGCCGCAAGCGCCGGCAGCGGACCCGGATTGGCCTCGACGATGCCGCGCAACACCGCCGCCTCGCGTTCGGGGCGGTAGAGGTTGCCCTGCTTGATCTCGCCGATGCGGTGGGCCAGCCGTGCCCGCTGGTTGATCAGCTCGAGCACCTGCCGGTCGATGGCATCGATGCCCTGACGCAGCCGGCCCAGTTCCTCGGATGCCTCGGCCATGGGCTAGGCCTCCAGCGGCAGATAGCGCACCATCAGCACGCCCTCGATGGCCGCGATCGAGGCAATGGTCTGCGGGGGCACGGTGCTGTCGACGTCAACCACGGTATAGGCCATGTCGGCCTTCGATTTGTTCATCATGGTATGGATGTTCAGGCCCGCCCGGGCCATCTCCGTCGAAATCTGGCCGAGCATGTTGGGAACATTGGCATTGGCGATGGCGACGCGGAAGTTCGACTCGCGCGGCAAGACCAGATTGGGGAAGTTCACGGCGTTCTGTACGTTGCCATGCTCCAGATAGTCGCGCAGCTGATCGGCGACCATCAGCGCGCAGTTCTCCTCGGCCTCCGCCGTCGACGCGCCAAGATGCGGCAGGGCGATGACCCGCGGATGGCGATTGACCGCGGGGCTGGGAAAATCGCAGACGTAGGCGCCCAGCTTCTTCGCATCCAGCGCCTTGATCACCGCCGCCTCATTGACCACCCCGTCGCGCGAGAAATTGAGCAGCACCGCGCCGTGCTTCATGTGCATGACATTGTCGGCATTGATGAGGTCCTTCGTGGCCGGCAGCAGCGGCACATGCAGGCTGACGAAGTCGGCGCCCCTCAGCACTTCGGCTACGCTGTTGGACCGTTTGACCTGTGCCGGCAGACTCCAGGCGGCATCGATGGTAATCTCGGGGTCGAAACCGTGCACATGCATGCCCAGCTTGATCGCGGCGTCGGCCACCAGGCAGCCGATCTTGCCCAGGCCGATGACCCCGAGGGTATGGCCCGCGAGTTCGAAGCCGGCAAAGGCCTTCTTGCCGTCCTCGACCTTCTTTTCCATCTCTGGATCGGCCGGATCGAGAGCGGCGACGAAAGCCAGTGCGTCGCGCAAATTCCTCGACGCCAGGAGCATGCCGGCGATGACCAGTTCCTTGACCGCATTGGCATTGGCGCCGGGCGCGTTGAACACCGGCACGCCGCGCGCGGACATCGCCTTCACCGGGATATTGTTGGTGCCGGCGCCGGCGCGGCCGATCGCCCGGACGCTGGCCGGGATGTCGAGCTTGTGCATGTCGGCGGAGCGGACCAGGATCGCATCGGGCTGCGCCTGATCCTTGCCTACGGCATAGAGATCGGCCGGCAGGCGCTTCAAGCCCTGCGCCGAGATCTGGTTCAGGACCTGTACCTTGAATTTTTCAGCCATGGCTTTTCTCGAATTCGGCCATGTAATCGACCAGCGTCGCAACGCTGGAAATGGACACGGCATTGTAGATCGAGGCGCGCATGCCGCCGACCGAGCGATGGCCCTTCAGCTGGACCATGCCCCGGGCCTTGGCGCCCTTAAGGAATTCCTCATCGAGCGCGGCATCGGCGAGCGTGAACGGCACGTTCATGCGCGAGCGATCGGCCTTCGCGACCGGATTCCTGAAGAAG
Organism: uncultured Sterolibacterium sp.; assembly: GCA_903832735.1. GTDB lineage: Bacteria > Pseudomonadota > Gammaproteobacteria > Burkholderiales > Rhodocyclaceae > CAIYYX01. The sequence continues at coordinate 12,649 of CAILCO010000088.1, read as the reverse complement.
CTGCTGGCGTCGAGGAAATCATAGAGCAACTTCGCCTTGGCAATGTTCAGCGTCTCCATGGCGGCCAGTCCGCCGGCCCGTTTCAGCCACTGGAAAACCAGTCCGGCAATGTAGATGGCATAGGTCGGCGGCGTATTGAACATCGATTCGTTGTCCGCCTGAATCTTGTAGTCGAGCATCGCCGGCGGCGTCGGCACCGCCCGCCCGATCAGGTCGTCGCGGACGATGACGATGGTCAGCCCCGCCGGCCCGATGTTCTTCTGCGCCCCGGCGTAGATCAGCCCGTACTTCGCCACATCGACCGGCCTGGACATCAGGTTGGAGGACATGTCGGCGACCAGAGGAACGTCGCCGGTTTCGGGAACCCAGTGAAACTCGACGCCGCCTATGGTCTCGTTGGCAGTGTAGTGGACGTAGGCCGCATCCTTGTTGAGCTGCCAATCCCCTTGCGCCGGCGCGTAGCTGAAATTCCTGTCCTCGCTGGACGCGACGACGTTGACCTGGCAAAAGGCGCGGGCCTCCTTGATCGCCTTCTTCGCCCATTCCCCGGTATGGACGTAATCGGCGCTGCCCTTGCCGGCGAGCAGATTGATCGGCACCATCTCGAACTGCAGGGTAGCCCCGCCCTGGAGGAACAAGACTTTGTAATTTTCAGGTATCGCCAGCAACTCGCGCAGGTCGCGCTCTGCGGCCTCAGCGATGCTGATGAACTCCTTGCCGCGATGGCTCATTTCCATCACCGACTGGCCGCTGCCGTGCCAGTCGAGCATTTCCGCAGCGGCGGTCTGGAGTACTTCCTCGGGCAGCGCGGCAGGACCGGCGCTGAAGTTGATTGCACGTGCCATGATCACTCTCCTTGTTCTGATTCGATGTCTAAATCTGCGTCTTCGGTTTCAATGACCTTCTCGATACCTGCAAGCAAGGTGCCGTCGTCCAGATTGATCAGCGTCACGCCCTGGGTCGAGCGGCCCATCACGCGGATCTGGCCGACCTTGGTGCGGATCAGCACGCCGCCGGTCGATATCAGCATCAATTCGTCTTCCGGCTGGACCAGGACGGCGCCGACCACGCGGCCATTGCGCCCGCCGGTCTGGATCGCAATCATGCCCTTGGTGCCGCGGCCGTGGCGGGTGTATTCGGCGATCGCGGTGCGCTTGCCGAAACCGTTCTCGGTCGCCGTGAGCACCGAGAATTCCTCAGTCGCCGCGACCAGCATGGAGATCACCGTCTGCTCCGGATCCAGCATCATGCCGCGCACGCCGCGGGCGCCTCGGCCCATGGCGCGTACGTCGCCTTCGGCGAAGCGCACCGCCTTGCCAGCGTTGGAGAAGAGCATCACGTCATAGCTGCCATCGGTGATCTCGACGCCGATCAGGAAATCGCCCTCATCGAGGCCGACGGCGATGATGCCCGCCTTGCGCGGGTTGGAGAAGTCCGACAGCGGCGTCTTCTTGACCGTCCCCAGGGCGGTGGCCATGAAGACGAAATGCGCTTCGTCGAACTCCTTGACCGGCAGCACCGCCGTGATCTTCTCGCCCTCCTCGAGCGGGAAGAGATTGACGATGGGCTTGCCGCGACTGCTCCGGCTGCCCTGCGGCACCTCGTACACCTTCAGCCAATAGACCCGGCCGCGGCTGGAGAAACAGAGAATGTAATCGTGGGTATTGGCGACGAAGAGATGATCGACGAAGTCGTCCTCCTTCACCGCCGCCGCCTGCCGGCCCCGACCGCCGCGCTTCTGGGCGCGGTAGTCGGCGAGCGGCTGGGCCTTGACGTAACCGCCGTGGGAAAGCGTTACGACCATGTCCTGCGGCGTGATGAAATCCTCGATGCCCAGATCCTGGGTATTCATCACGATCTCGGAACGGCGCTTGTCTCCGAACTGGGTCTTGATCGCGGTGAGTTCGCCGACGATGATCAGATTGATACGCTCCGGCCGCGCCAGGATGTCCAGCAGATCGGCGATGACTTCCATCACCTCCTTGTATTCGGCAACGATCTTGTCCTGTTCGAGACCGGTCAGGCGCTGCAGGCGCAATTCGAGGATGGCCTGCGCCTGGGCATCCGAGAGCAGGTAGCCGCGGTCGGAATGTCCGAACTCCGGCCCCAGGCCGTCGGGACGGGATGCCTCGGCACTGGCGCGGGCGAGCATCTCCTCGACCAGGGTCGAGCGCCAGGTTCGCGCCATCAAGCCGCGTTTCGCCTCGGCCGGATTCGGCGCCGCCTTGATCAGGGCGATGATCTCGTCGACATTCGACAAGGCCACGGCCAGGCCTTCGAGAATATGGCCGCGCTCCCTGGCCTTGCGGAGTTCGAACACGGTGCGCCGGGTGACCACCTCGCGCCTATGGGCGAGGAAGGCGACCAGCATCTCCTTCAGATTGAGCAGCCTCGGGCGGCCATCGACCAGGGCTACCATGTTCATGCCGAAGGTGTCCTGCAACTGCGTCTGCTTGTAGAGGTTGTTGAGGATCACCTCGGGCACTTCGCCGCGCTTCAATTCGATCACCACGCGCATCCCGGCCTTGTCTGACTCGTCCTGGAGATGCGAGATGCCTTCGATCTTCTTGTCATTGACCAGCTCGGCGATCTTCTCGAGCAGGGTCTTCTTGTTCACCTGATAGGGCAGCTCGTCGATGATGATCAACTGCTTGCCGTTCTTTTCCATTTCCTCGAAATGGGTCCGGCCGCGCATCACCACCCGGCCGCGTCCGGTCAAATAGCCCTCGCGCACGCCGGACAGGCCGTAGATGATGCCGGCCGTGGGGAAGTCCGGGGCCGGGATGATCTCGATCAGTTTCTCGATGGTGAGCGCAGGGTCGGCGAGCAGAGCCAGGCAGGCATCGACCACTTCGGAAAGATTGTGCGGCGGGATATTGGTCGCCATGCCGACGGCGATGCCCGAGGAACCGTTGATCAGCAGGTTCGGGATCTTCGCCGGCATGACCAGCGGTTCGTGCTCCGAGCCGTCGTAGTTCGGGCCGAAATCGACCGTCTCCTTGTCGATATCGGCGAGCAACTCGTGGCCGATCCGGGCCATGCGGATCTCGGTGTAACGCATCGCGGCAGCGTTATCGCCGTCCACCGAACCGAAGTTGCCCTGGCCGTCGACCAGCATGTAGCGCAGCGAGAAATCCTGCGCCATGCGCACGATGGTGTCATAGACTGCGGTATCGCCGTGTGGGTGGTACTTACCGATGACGTCGCCGACGATACGCGCCGACTTCTTGTATGCCTTGTTCCAATCGTTGGATAGTTCGTGCATGGCGAACAGCACGCGTCGATGCACCGGTTTCAATCCGTCGCGGACGTCTGGAAGCGCACGGCCCACGATCACGCTCATGGCGTAATCGAGGTAGGAATGGCGCATTTCCTCTTCGAGGCTGATCGGCAGTGTTTCTTTGGCGAACGGAATCGTCATCTTCAAATTTACCGCTGAAAAATGCTAGCCGCAGGACAGCCCGTGGGACAGCCCATGCAAAAGCGGGAGATTTTATCATGGCGAGGCGCCCTGCTCCCGGCCCATTGCAAAGCCTCACAAAGGTTCTCTGCTAGTGTTTGTATCTACTTGAGTTTTGTGCTTAAATCACCTCGCCGCGCGACGGGCTGAAATTCATGCCGTAGCGCCACCCAACAAGTGGAGGAAGACATTTTGAGCACCCCTGCCGTCAAGGCGACCCTGGTCGCAATTTTGAGTCTTGCCGCAGTCGCCCAGGCACAGACCCCTGGCGGCTACCTGACCGACGGCCGCAACGCCGTGGCCAAGAGCGGTTTCGGGCTATGCTGGCGCACCGCCTTCTGGACACCGGCGATGGCGACCGCCGAATGCGATCCTGATCTGGTCAAGAAGGAGGCGCCTCCCGCAGCGCTGCCCAAGGCGGCAGAACCTGCCACACCGGTCGCGGCTGCACCGCTCCCGGCTCCGGCACCCGCGCCGGCACCTGCACCCAAGGTGATCACGATCGCAGCGAAAGCCCTGTTCGATTTCAACAAAGCGCTCCTGAAGCCCGCCGCCCGTGAGCAGATCGACCAGGAAGTCGTGAGCAAGCTGGCCGGCATCGGCCAGATCAAGCTCATCGTGATATCCGGACACACCGACCGGATCGGCGCTGCGGTATATAACCAGCAACTGTCGGAAAAGCGCGCCGAGGCGGTCAAGGCCTATCTCGTGTCCAAGGGTGTCGACGGCAATGCCATCGAGACCTTGGGCTTCGGCAAGACCCAACCGGCGCAGGGTGTAGCGAAATGCGACGACAAACTGCCTCGGGCAAAACTGATCGCATGCCTGGAGCCCCATCGCCGCGTGGTGATCGAAATCCAGGGCAGCACCAAGTAACCGGTACTTAAGCTTCCGACGAACCCCGCCCCGTGCGGGGTTTTTTCTATGACGACAGTTCAGACGATAGATACCCTGATCGAGGCTCGCTGGATCATTCCGGTCGAACCTCGCGACCTGTGCCTGGAGCATCATGCCCTGGCCATCAATGCCGGCCGTATCGTCGCGCTGATGCCGACCAATGAAGCCAGAACGCGCTTTGCCCCGAGACGGCAGCTCAGCCTGACCCAGCATGTCCTGCTGCCGGGCCTGGTGAACCTGCACACTCATGCCGCCATGACCCTGTTCCGGGGATATGCCGATGACATGGCATTGATGGACTGGCTGAACCGGCGCATCTGGCCGGTCGAGGGCCGCCATGTCTCACCCGCCTTCGTCCGCGACGGAACCCTGCTGGCCTGCGCCGAGATGTTGCGCGGCGGCATCACCTGCTTCAGCGACATGTATTTTCATCCAGAAGCCGCGGCCGAGGCGGCTCTGCAGCTAGGCATGCGCGCCACGCTGGGCATGGTGGTGATCGAATTTCCCACCGCTTATGCGGTCGATGCCGACGACTATCTGGCCAAGGGACTAGCGACACGCGACACTCTGCGCGACGAACCGCTGATCTCCTTCTGCATGGCGCCGCACGCTCCTTATACGGTCAGCGACAAGACCTTCGAGCGTATCGTCACGCTGGCGAACCAACTCGATCTGCCCATCCACATCCATCTGCACGAGACCGGCGCCGAGATCGCCGAGAGCATCAGGCAATATGGCCTCCGCCCCCTGGAGCGATTGCATCGCCTGGGTTTGCTCGGGCCGGGCCTGATCGCCGTGCACGCCGTGCATCTCGAACAGGATGAAATCGCCCTGCTCGCTTTGCACGGTTGCAGCGTCGCTCACTGCCCGACCTCGAACATGAAACTGGCGAGCGGCATCGCGCCCATCGCGAGCCTGCTCGAACACGGCGTCAGGGTCGGACTAGGCAGCGACGGCGCGGCCAGCAACAACCGCCTCGACCTGTTCCGGGAAATGCACCAGGCTGCCTTGCTGGCCAAAGTGGCCAGCGGCGACGCAACGGTGTTGAACGCCCATCAGGCATTGCGCATGGCGACCCTGGAAGGCGCCACCGCACTTGGCTTGGAGGGCCGCATCGGTTCCCTCGCCATCGGCAAACAGGCTGACCTGTGCGCCGTTCGTCTCGACGACACCAGCCTGCAACCCTGCTTCAACCCAGCCTCGCATCTCGTCTATGCCGCCGGGCGCGAACATGTCAGCCATGTCTGGGTATCCGGAGCGGAGCGGGTAAGCGAAGGAATACTGTCCGGAACCGATACAGAGGAATTGCTTGACATAGCACAATCGTGGCATAATAAAATGGATATTTGAGTTGGAATCAGCTTTCCAGTCGGCTGAATATCCATTCGCCATTCAAGTTAATTGCATCCGAAAGAGGGGATCATGAACATACAAACAACGAAATATTCCTTGCTGCTCGCTGCTTTGCTCGGCATCAGCGTTTCCGCTTTCGCTCAGACGAACGAAGGTTATCTGGTCGATGGCCGCGGCGCTGTCGCCAAGAGCGGCTTCGGTCTCTGCTGGCACACGGGGTTCTGGACGCCGGCCATGGCCATCGCCGAATGCGATCCTGATCTGGTGAAGAAGGAAGTTCCTCCCCCTGCACCGAAAGTCGAAGAGCCGAAGCCAGCCCCGGCTCCTGCCCCGGTGCCGGTTCCTGCCCCGACACCCAAGCCCGCCGCGGCCAAGGTGACGCTGGCCGCCGACGCGCTGTTCGACTTCGACAAGGCCGTGCTGCGCACCGAAGGCAAGGCCAAGCTCGACGAACTGGCCGCCAAGATCAAGGACATCAAGCTGGAAGTGATCATTGCCGTCGGCCACGCCGACCGTATCGGCAGCGACAAGTACAACCAGAAGCTGTCCGAGAGGCGCGCCGAGTCGGTCAAGGCTTATCTGGTGTCCAAGGGCGTAGAGCCGAACCGGGTCTACACCGAAGGCAAGGGCGAGAAACAGCCGGTGACCAAGGCTGACCAGTGCAAGGGCCCGAAGAGCAAGAAGGTGATCGATTGCCTGCAGCCTGATCGCCGCGTCGAGATCGAAGTGATCGGAACCAGAGAATCGAAATAAACCGGGTCAGGACCTGAAAAAAGCCCTGCACTGCAGGGCTTTTTTTCTGCTGCAAGGAGTAGCCCATGAACCAACAAATCAATGCCGACCCTAGCGAACTCGACAAATTCGGCGAACTCGCCCACCGCTGGTGGGACCCCAATTCTGAATTCAAGCCGCTGCACGACATCAATCCGCTGAGACTGGACTGGATCGACCAAGCCGTCGGTCTCGCCGGAAAAAAGGTACTCGATGTCGGCTGCGGCGGCGGCATACTCTCCGAAAGCATGGCGGCGAAAGGAGCCAGGGTCACCGGCATCGACCTCTCCGAACGTCCGCTGGGCGTGGCCCGCCTGCACCTCTTGGAAAGCGGCCAGAATGTCGACTACCGCAACATCGCCACCGAAACTCTGGCCGAGGAAATGCCGGGCGCTTTCGATGTCGTCACCTGCCTCGAAATGCTCGAGCATGTGCCCGACCCCGAGAGCACGGTGCGCGCCTGCGCGGCCCTGGTAAAACCGGGCGGCGAGGTGTTCTTCTCGACCATCAACCGCAATCCGAAGTCCTATCTTTTCGCGGTGATCGGCGCAGAATACATCCTCAATTTGCTGCCCCGCGGCACCCACGACTACGCCCGCTTTCTGCGCCCCGCGGAACTCGCGCGCCACTGCCGCAAGGCCGGCCTCTCCGTGACGGAAATCATCGGCATGAGTTACAACCCGTTCAGCAAGACCTTCTCGCTCGGCCGCGACACCAGCGTCAACTACCTCGTCCGCACGGCCTCCCCGAGCGCATGACTGCCGCAGTCCTGTTTGACCTCGACGGCACCCTGGCCGACACCGCCCCCGACCTCGCGGCAGCGCTGAACCGCCTGCTCGTGGAAGAAGGCCGGGAGCCTCTTGCCCTGTCTCACCTCCGGCCGCATGTCTCGGGCGGTGCGCGCGGACTGATCCGCATCGGCTTCGGACTCACGCCGGATGACGCCGCCTTCGCGGCACTGGTAAGGCGCTTCCTCGCCCACTATCAAGACTCGCTATGCGCCGGAACGGTGTTGTTTCCCGGCGTCGAGGAACTGCTCGAAGCCATCGAGGAACGCGGCATCAGATGGGGCATCGTCACCAACAAGGCACAGCGCTTCACCCTGCCGCTGATCGAACAGCTCGGTTTGAGACAACGGAGCGCCTGCATCGTCAGCGGTGACACCGCGCTGCGGCCGAAACCGGATCCCGCGCCGCTGCTCCTGGCCTGTGCCGTGTTACAGGTGGCGCCGGAGCAATCCATTTATGTCGGCGACGATCTGCGCGATATCGATGCCGGCCGCAGCGCCGGCCTGTTTACCGCCACCGCCGCCTACGGCTATCTCGGTGGAGATGAACCCTTCGAGAACTGGCAGGCGGATGCGATCATCAATGAGCCTTCGGAAATCCTCAGCCTGCTTAGGTCGCCATGGTAGAATGAATTGAACTTTCTCACCGGAACCTGTACCAATCCGGAGTATTACCACTGGGGGCGACTTGGCTTCGACGTGGGTTGCGAAGCAGAGCAGTGCATACCGAGGACCAGACTACCTCGTAAATCCATCTGGAAAACCACAAACGCCAACGACGAGCGTTTCGCTCTAGCCGCTTAATACCGGCTGGCTCTGCACCGGTTTGCTGATGGGCCGGGTTGCGCAAGCAGCAGCAGAGTCATTTACATCAGCTAAGGACCTGCCCCGCCGCGTGGCAGGCCACGAAAATTCAGCGGATCGCTTGTGGTCAGCCTGCCCGGCGGCGGACCACCGGCTAAATCAAACGACGAGGCTAAGTATGTAGTACTGCCTGTAGAGAACTTACGGACGCGGGTTCGATTCCCGCCGCCTCCACCAATCAAGTATCCAAAGCAATCCAACGCAGTATCTTAAACCCGCCAAGTGCGGGTTTTTTATTGACGTTTTCGTCTATCAAGGGGTAACATTGTCCAGCAGCATCCGGCTTTGAAGTGGGGTAACCCTGCGGGGTAACCCCGAAACATGAAATGGAGTTACCCCCAAATGACCCTGACCGACACCGCAGTCCGCAATGCCAAGCCCGGCGCCAAGCCCGACAGGGACAAGGAAGGGAAACCGGTTCTCGTCGCCGTCGATGGCCCCTACAAGCTGTTTGATGAGCGCGGCCTGTTCCTGCTTGTTACCCCTGCCGGGGGTAAGTGGTGGCGACTTCGCTACAAATTCGACAGCAAGGAAAAGCTGCTATCCCTTGGCGTCTATCCCGATGTTGGATTGAAAGACGCCAGAACCCGGCGCGACGATGCCCGGAAACTTCTGGCCGATGGCATTGACCCGGGCGAACACCGGAAGGCAACCAAGGCGACCAAGGTGGAACGTGCCGCGAACAGCTTTGAAGTGGTGGCGCGGGAGTGGTACGGCAAATATTCCCCCAATTGGGCAGAGCATCACGGCGACCGCATTCTGCGGCGCTTCGAGCGCGATATTTTTCCTTGGATCGGTGGCCGTCCCATTGCCGAAATCAAGGCGCCCGAACTGCTGGCCGTGGTGCGCCGAATTGAAAACCGGGGGGCGCTGGAAACCGCGCACCGGGCACTTGCCAACTGCGGGCAGGTATTCCGCTATGCCATCGCAACCGGGCGAGCGGAACGGGACATTGCGCCCGACCTGCGCGGCGCCCTGCCCCCGGTAAAGGCAGAAAACTTCGCGGCGGTGACTGATCCGACCAAGGCGGCGGTATTGCTGCGGACACTTGACGGCTACCAGGGCACCTTGGCGGTCGCCTGTGCCCTTCGCCTTGCACCGCTGGTATTCGTACGCCCCGGCGAGCTGAGGAAGGCGGTATGGGCGGACATTGATCTTGACGCCGCTGAATGGCGGTATCACGTTACCAAGACCGACAGCGAACATATCGTCCCGCTGGCGACGCAAGCGGTGGCGATTCTGCGAGAACTTCACGCACTTACCGGCACCGGGGTTTATGTCTTTCCGGGAGCGCGCACCAACGGCCGCCCGATGAGCGATAACGCGATCCTCGCGGCCATGCGGCGCTTGGGTATCGCCAAGGATGAAATGAGCGGGCACGGCTTTCGGGCGATGGCGCGGACCATCCTCGACGAAGTGCTGCAAGTGCGGCCTGAACTGATCGAACACCAATTAGCTCATGCCGTCAAAGACCCGAACGGGCGGGCCTACAACCGCACGGCGCACCTTCCCGAACGGAAGAAGATGATGCAGCAATGGGCCGATTATCTCGACAAGTTGAAAGCTGGAGCAGAAGTGATTCAACTGCATGGGAACTCGGCATGAACGACTGGGCAACTACGTCCCAACAAAATTTGCAATGTCCGGATTGATCCTGTAAAAGGTTCGCTATCGGATAGACGCCACCCCGCCTTGACAGCGGCTCGGCTATGCGATGCCACCTACCTGTAGCGCGGCCCCTGAGGGAACAGACACCGGATAAAGTCACCGGGCAGCCCCTAAAGGTTACCCCGAAGCGAACGGCACTATCGTTTGTTCTCTCGGGATTGACCTATGAAAAATTCAAAATCTGCTGGATCCCTGCAACTACCCGCTGAGGGTTACGTCAGGCTGTCGCAAATTCTTGCAGTAATCCCCGTTTCAAAATCGAGTTGGTGGGCAGGCGTCAAGGCTGGCCGCTATCCAGCTTCAACCAAGTTAGGCCCCAGGACGACCGTGTGGTCGGTGGATAGCATTCGTGCCCTCATTGCTTCGGTATCTGGGGACAAATAAGATGACCGCCTTTCGCCGCAAGCCCCAAACGAACCCAATCCGAAGTCAACTCAAAGCCCTGCTGATCGGCATTGCAGCGTATGACGCCGCCCTGCTTGCCCTGCTGGCGCTGATCGTTTGGGGTGCGCAATGACAGCCGCACCGAACCGCGAACCGCCAGCGTACCAAGAATACGCCAGCACGATGCTCGCCAATCGCGCGTATCGCCTGATGACTGCTTCGGAACGAGGCGTGCTGTGGTCGATGCGACTGGAATGCTGGGCGAACCACACACTGCCGCTTGACCCGTGCGCGCTTGCCAAAATCTTGGGGCTGGACGCCGGCGAGGTGGCGACCGCGCTGCCTGCTGTCATGGCGTTTTTCAGTGACGAAACTCGGGAAATTCGATGTCCTGAATTGGACGCATATCGAGCGAAGCTTGAGGATGCGCGAAATGCCAAAGTTGAGGGCGGAAAACGCGGCGCCGACGCCACGAACAAAAAAAAGCGACCACCCAAGACCCGCGCTGCTGCTGACAATCCGGCTATGCCGGCGGCTATACCGGCGGCTATGCCGGCGGCTAAGGGTCGGCATCTTAGTACAACCCAAACCAGTCAAACCCAGTCTCCAGTAAAGAGTCAAGGTCTTGTTGCTGACTCATGGGTAGCTGACTACGTTGCTGCTGAAAATGGCGAGACCGTCGAGCGTGTCAAGGTGGTGATCTGATGACGCCCGCCGATATCCTTGACGCCCTGCGTGCTGACGGCCTTGTGGTGGAACTCGATGGTGCCAGCATTGCACTCGACGGCCCGAGCAACTCTATCGCGCGATGGCTTCCGACGCTTCGGGAACACAAGGTCGGCGTGCTCGCGGCGCTGGCAGCCGAATCCGGGCCGCTGGCGGCCAATCCCGACGCGGCAGAGCCTGGCGATCAGCCCGACGGTGCAAACCCGATGGAAGCCGATTTTGACAGCCTGACAACCGGATCAACGAGCCCCGCTGATACCCGGATGGCCAGGGTGATCAACCAGTTACGCGGCGACCCCAGCTTGCGGTATGTAATCGAAGCCCATGACGACGTCGTCCTTGAGTCGGTAATTCTTTCCCTGGAGATTCGAGGCAAAGCCGCGTGCGAGTTACGCATTCCCCGATCCCGCTACGACGCCTTCGCGCTGATGGAACTGATCGAAAAGCACACTATGCGGGAAACGCTGCAATGATGAGAAAGAACAAATCCCCGAAGGCGGGATCTTCTGCCACGTCTGCGGAAGTCAGGCGGCAGCTATTCGCAGAGGCGTTTCTGGCCAATGGCAACAACGCCACGAATGCCGCTCGGGTAGCGGGATTCAGCGAGAAATCAGCGGCCAGTCAAGGCGCCAGGCTGTTGAAACATGCAAAGGTTCAGCAGCTCTTGGAAAAACGCCAGGCCGAAGTGCTCGACAATCTCAAAATCACTACCGAGCGGATCACGCTGGAACGCGCGCGCCTTGCCTTCTTTGATCCGCGCAAGCTGTTCGACAAGGACGGGCAGCTACTGCCGATTCACAAGTTGGACGACGATACGGCCGCGGTCATTTGTGGCTTCAGGGTATCTCAGACCGGCGGTGGTGAGGAGCAGGTGACCACGACCAAGGATTACAAACTCGCCAGCAAGGACGCCAGCCTGACCAGCTTGGAGAGGCAACGTGGCATGTACTTGTCCGACAACGAGCAGATGAAGCGCGAACCGGCTGCCGACCCGCTGGACATGATCGAATCCGCGAGGGCCATCGCCTTTACCTTGGCCAGGGCCAGCAGACTGCTGGATCAGCAGCGTAAGGGGAACGGCGAAGGCTGAGTCTGTCTCGCAAAGCTGCGAAGGTCGGCGGTGGCAGGATGGCGGCTTCAGACTGATTGCACTCAGTCGCTCAAAATGCAAAGCAGGAATGGTAGCCTCACGCAAGGCGAAATACCTATGTCTTTCGCCCAATTGCGTTCATTTGCCTGTGCGACTAAATTCGCTCTGCTACGTCCGCCGATGAATTGAGATGGGTGCGCTCCAGGAGAAGACCAGTATGAACCTGCTGTCCAAAAGGCGCCGCTTATTTCGGGATGCTTCGGCGCGATCCCTGTTCTTGAGTATTGTCGTCGTTGTCGTGGCCGGGGCGACCGGCCTCGCTATTGCAGGTGGCTTTGAAGATGGTGTCGTGTCTTTCGATAAGAGGGACTATGTGCAGGCGGCAGAGTCATTTCGTAAGGAGGCAGAGGATGGGGATGCGAGGGCGCAAAGTAGCTTGGGTGAGATGTACTTTGAGGGCATGGGTGTAGCAAAGGACAACACGCAAGCCATCTACTGGCACGAAAAGGCTATAGTGGCCCCCGTTTTCAAGACAGTGGTTTAAGCTGTCCGCTGTCATGAGGAACGAGAAGATATGAAGGAAGCTAAGCATCGGCAGGTTCACTCGCCTGAGTTCAAGGCGAAGGTCGGCCTGGAGGCATTGAGGGGG
>CAILCO010000087.1 GCA_903832735.1 uncultured Sterolibacterium sp. | reverse complement strand
CCACGAAATACCTCGCAAATTATCTCGGTTGGTTCAGGGCGCTCGACCGGTCGCCGCGATTCAGCCCGGATCCCGTGCAGTTGCTCGCTCTCGCCGTCAGGGTATGAGTTCAACAACATCATTCGCTAAATGAGCCTTTTGTCAGGAACGCAAGAACGCCAAGTAAAAAAGTGGTTGTAATTGCGCCAGAGAGAAATGAGTAAAAATCCATCGCAGATCCTAAGATGCATAACGTAATGTAGACGCCTGATGAGGTGTATAAGCCAAGCATGACAGGTGTATACTTCGTGCGTGGTGTAACCTAACTTGTTGTCTCATCTTATTGTTCTTTGTCCGGTCCCGGATAATGGCACATTCAGATACCCCTCTTGCCTTGCCGCCGCCCCGGCTTCTCGACCAGGTTCGCGACCTGATCAGGCTCAAGCACTACAGCATACGCACTGAGACTTCCTATGTCCAATGGATTAGACGGTTCATTCTTTTCCATGGCAAGAAGCATCCGCGCGAGATGGGAGGGCCGGAGGTGGAGGCCTTCTTGACCGATCTGGCGGTCGCGGGTGGCGTCGCGGCGGCAACCCAGAATCAGGCGCTTTCGGCGCTGCTGTTTCTCTACCGCGAGGTGCTCGGCGTCGATCTGCCCTGGCTGGACAACGTGACTCGGGCGAAGAAGCCGCAGCGCTTGCCGACCGTTCTCTCTCCTGCCGAGGTTGCCGTCGTCCTCGAACGCATGGAGGGCGCGCACGCCTTGATGGCCCGTTTGCTTTACGGCACCGGAATGCGCTTGATGGAATGCGTACGGTTGCGGGTCAAGGACCTGGATTTCGGCCTTCGAGAGATCATGATCCGCGACGGCAAGGGCGCCAAGGACCGGGTGACGGTGCTGCCCGAAGTTCTGGCGAGGCCGCTTGCCGCTCACCTCGAAAAACGCCGCCTGATCTATGGGGATGACCGCGTCGCAGGCAAGGCGGAGGTCTGGCTTCCCGATGCTTTGGCCAGGAAATATCCAAACGCTGCGGCGGAATGGGGCTGGCAGTACGTGTTCTGTTCGGGCAGCTATTCCATCGATCCGCGTGACGGTCGCGAGCGGCGACATCACATGGATGAAAAGTTGCTGCAGCGGGCAATGAAGAGGGCGGTCCAGGCGTCCGGCCTGGCCAAGCCGGCCACGCCCCACACGCTGCGCCATTCCTTCGCCACCCACCTGCTGCAGAACGGCTACGACATACGGACCGTACAGGAACTATTGGGCCATGCCGACGTGGCGACGACCATGATCTACACCCACGTCCTGAACCGGGGTGGGCGAGGCGTGGTCAGCCCCATCGATCAGATGGGGCTGAAGTGAAGCACCGCTTCACTAACGCCGAGCGGACGAGCAGTGCAATGCGAGTCCCGGCCGCATAGCGGCCTCCCCGGCTTCCCTGTAAACTGCGGCCTTTCTCTCTACGGCGCCGCGCCCCGAGTCCCGCCATGACCGCAAAGAATTACGACGTCGCCGTCCTGGGCCAGGTGTTCACGCCGCCTGCCATCGTCGCGCGCATGCTCGCCCTGGTGCAGAACCGGGGGCGGGTGCTCGACCCGGCCTGCGGCGACGGGGCGTTCTCGAACGAGTTTCCGGGTTGCGTGGCGATCGAGATCGATCCCGCGCATTGCCCGCCGGGGTCCTTGAACCTCGACTTCTTTGCCTATCCGGAAGACGAGAAGTTCGACACCATCATCGGCAATCCGCCTTACGTCAAGGCGCGGGACATCCTTCCGCAGACGCGGATCAAGTTGTCCTCGCAGTTGCTGCACGGCCATGCCAATCTCTGCTTCCACTTCATCGAGAAGTGCGTGCGCCATCTCAAGCCGGGCGGCGAACTGGTGTTCATCACGCCGCGCGATTTCCTTAAAGCCACGGGCGCGGCGAAGCTCAATACCTGGCTGGTCGATCAGGGCAGCTTCACCGACATGATCGAACTGGGCGACGCGCGGATCTTTTCCGGCGCGATGCCCAACTGCATCATCTGGCGCTTCGAGCGCGGCAATTTCGAGCGCCGCCTTTCCGACGGGCGGCGCATGCGCCAGGCCGGCGGCCAACTGATGTTCACCCGTGGCATCTACAGCGTGCCGCTTGCCAGCGTCTTCCAGGTCAAGGTCGGCGGCGTCTCGGGCGCCGACGACATCTACACCAATACAGAACTCGGCAACGCCGACTTCGTCTGCTCGCGCACCGCGCAGACCGGCGAATTGCGCCGGATGATTTACGAAATCAAGCCGCCCTATCTGGAGCAGTTCAAGGAGCGACTGCTGGCTCGGCGCGTGACCAAATTCGATGAATCGAACTGGTGGCGCTGGGGCCGGCACCACCACGTCTCCGACGCGCCGCGGATCTATGTCAACGGCCGGACGCGGATGGAAAAGCCGTTCTTCCTGAACGACTGCAGGAACTACGACGGCGCCGTGCTCGCCCTGTTCCCGCGGCGGCAGGATCTGACGCCCGACGATCTGGCGCTGCTCGTCGACTTACTCAACGACGTCGACTGGGAGGAACTGGGTTTCGTCTGCGACGGTCGCCATCTCTTCGCCCAGCGCAGCCTGGAGCAGGCGCTGCTGCCCGAGAGCTTCGCGCGCTTTGCGCAACGCGAGGCTCGCTAAGGGCATGGTGTAAGATGAACCACGAAACCGCCCAACGAGAAAAAATGGTTCCCAACCTGACCACCGCACTGTCCGGCCCCATCCTCGAACTCGAACAGCGCTTCCTCACCGACGACATCCTGATCGAGCAATGGCTGCGCGCGCAGTGGCTGGAGCGCTCGCCGCCCTTCTACACCTCGGTCGATCTCCGGAACGCCGGCTTCAAGCTGGCGCCGGTCGACACCAACCTCTTTCCCGGCGGCTTCAACAATCTCAACCCAACGTTCCTGCCGCTGTGCGTGCAGGCGGCGATGGCGGCGATCGAGAAGATCTGCCCGGAGGCGCGGAACCTGCTCTTGATTCCCGAGAGCCATACGCGCAATCAGTTTTATCTGCAGAACGTCGCACGCCTGGCCTCCATCCTGCATCACACCGGCCTCAACGTGCGCATCGGCACGCTGCTGCCGGAGATCACCGCGGCGACCAGGCTGGATCTGCCCGACGGTCAGACACTGACCCTGGAGCCGCTCACCCGCCTCGGTCCGGCGGGTCGCAGGCTCGGCCTCGAAGGTTTCGACCCCTGCGCGATCCTGCTCAACAACGATCTCTCCGCCGGCGTGCCGGACATCCTCGCGAACATCCAAGAGCAGTACCTCCTGCCGCCGCTCCACGCCGGTTGGCATGTGCGGCGCAAGTCGAAGCATTTCGCCGCCTACAACGAAGTGGCCAACAGCTTTGCCGAGCTTCTCGGCATCGATCCCTGGCTGATCAATCCGGGCTTCGAGGTCTGCGGCGAGGTCAATTTCCAGGAGCGCGCCGGCGAGGAGTGCCTGGCCGCCAATGTCGACGCCCTGCTCTTGCGCACCCGCGCCAAGTACCGGGAGTACGGCGTCACCGAGAAGCCCTTCGTCATCGTCAAGGCCGATGCCGGCACCTACGGCATGGGCATCATGACGGTGCACGATGCGAGCGAAGTCAAGGGCCTCAACCGCAAGCAGCGCAACAAGATGTCGGTGGGCAAGGAAGGCCTGCAGGTGACCGAGGTGATCATCCAGGAGGGCGTGCCGACTTACGAGAAGGTCGACGACGGCGTCGCCGAGCCGGTCATCTACATGATCGACCGCTATGTCGTCGGCGGCTTCTACCGCGTCAACACCAGCCGCGGCATCGATGAAAACCTCAACGCCCCGGGCATGAGCTTCAAGCCGCTGGCCTTCGAGACCGGCTGCAGCCTGCCGGATTCGTCGCAAGCGCCGGACGCGCCGCCCAATCGTTTCTATGCTTATGGGGTTGTGGCGCGCCTGGCCATGGTCGCCGCCGCGCTCGAACTGGAACGGACCGAGCCCTCATGAAACTGGCCTTCATCCTCGACCCGCTAGCCACGCTGAAGGCCTACAAGGATTCCAGCGTCGCCATGATGCGCGAAGCCCACCGGTGCGGCCACGAGGTCCATGCCCTGATGCGCGAAGCCCTGACCTGGCGTGACGGCGCGGTCGGCGGCGCGGCGACGCGCCTGGATCTGTTTTCCGACCACGCGCAGTGGGTCGCGGAATTGACGCGCGAGCATCAGTCCCTGAAGAGTTTCGACGCCGTGCTGATGCGTCAGGATCCGCCCTTCGATTTCGAATATGTCACCGCCACCTGGCTTCTGGAACGCGCAGAGGCACAAGGTGCGAAGGTCTTCAACCGGCCGCGGGCGATCCGCGACCACAACGAGAAAATCGCCATCACCGAATTCCCGCAATTCATCGCGACGACCCTGGTGGCCCGCGATGCCGAGGACCTCGATGCCTTCATCGACGAGATCGGCGACGTGATCCTGAAGCCCCTGGACGGCATGGGCGGCAGCTCGATCTTTCGCGTCAGGCGCTCCGACCCCAATCGCAACGTCATCGTCGAGACCCTCACCGATCACGGCCGGCGCACGATCATGGCGCAACGCTATATTCCGGAGATCAGCAAGGGTGACAAGCGCATCCTGCTGATCGCTGGCGAGCCGGTGCCCTTTTGCCTGGCGCGCATCCCCAAGCCGGGCGAGTCGCGCGGCAATCTTGCCGCCGGTGGCACCGGCGTGGCCCAACCCCTGTCCAAGCGCGATCGCGAAATCGCCACGACCCTGGGCCCTATCCTGGCCGCACGCGGCCTGCTTCTGGTCGGCCTCGACGTGATCGGCGACTGCCTGACCGAAATCAACGTCACCAGTCCGACCTGCTTCGTCGAAATCAAGGAGCAAAGCGGCTGCGACGTCGCCGCCCTGTTCCTCAATGCGCTGGAGCGGGAGTGTCATTAGCCTGGGCTACAATGACGGCTTTCCATTGCCGCGGCAGAGCATGATAGGTCTATTCCTCGTCACCCATGGCAGCCTGGGCGAATCGCTGATCCAGTGCGCCTGCCACGTGCTCAACAAGCGTCCCCTGCAGATCGCCCAGCTCGGCGTCACGCCCCAGGACGATCCGCTCGACGCGCTGCCGCTGGCCCGCGAGATGCTGCGCTGGGTCGATACCGGGCAGGGCGTGCTGGTGTTGACCGACATCTTCGGCGCGACGCCGGCCAACGTCGCCTTGAAGCTGCTCGATCCGGGCCGGGTCGAGGGCCTGGCCGGGGTCAACCTGCCGATGCTGCTGCGCGCGCTCAACCATCGCGACAAGGGCATGGACAACCTGATCACCAAGACTGTCGCCGGCGGCCGCGACGGCATCATCAATATGCTGAAACATTGATGTGCACGCCGCCGGGCCGCCCCAAGGAGGGCACAGACAATGACATGGAGTCCCGCAGGGACGAACCAGCGTCACCCCCTTCCTTGGGAAGGGGGAGGGGAGGAAAGCATTAAATGGCGAAAATAGAAACTGAGATCGTCAACAAGCTCGGCCTGCACGCGCGTGCCTCGGCCAAGCTGACCCAGCTCGCCGGCAGTTTCCCCTGCGAAGTGTGGATGGAGCGCAACAACCGCCGCATCAACGCCAAGAGCATCATGGGGGTGATGATGCTGGCTGCGGGCAAAGGCTCGAAAGTGCTTATCGAGACCGAAGGCGAGCGTGCCGATGAAGCCGTTCAGGCGATACTCGCCCTGATCGCCGACAAGTTCGGGGAAGGGGAATGAGCAACACTACTACCTTCCCCCCAACCCCCTCCCCATGGGCGGGGGTGACGGCGGTTCGCCGCCTTGCGGCGGCTCCATGTTTTACGCGGCCTCGCCTTGGGGGCGGCCCTGCGGCTCGGCTGGCCTTCGCCCATCCCAGGGTGAGTGAGGGCGCCGCATGAGCTTCGTCATCCATGGCCTCGCGGTTTCGCCGGGCATCGCCATCGGCCATGCCAGCCTGATCTCGCATGCCGCGCTGGAGGTGGCGCAGTATCTGGTGAAGGAGCGCGACATCGAGGCCGAGCTGGCCCGCTTCGATAGCGCCGTGGCGGCGGTGCGCGCGGAACTCGGCGCGCTCCGGGTCGAGGCCGGCGCCTCGCTCGGCGCGCCGGCGGAACTCTCCGCCTTCGTCGATGTGCATGCGATGATCCTCAGCGATCCCCTGCTCGCCGAAGTGCCGCGCCAGCTGATCCGCGAGCGGCGCTGCAATGCCGAGTGGGCGCTGGTGCAGCAACTGGAGCAGATCACGGCGCAGTTCGACGAGATCGAGGATGCCTACCTGCGCGAGCGCAAGCACGACATCGTCCAGGTGGTCGAGCGGGTGCTCAAAGTCCTGCTCGGACATCAGCGCAAGGCCGCCCGGCGCGTCCGCGACGGGGACCTGATCATCGTCGCCCACGATCTTTCGCCGGCCGACACCATCCAGTTCAAGCAGCTCAAGATCGGCGGCTTCGTCACCGATCTGGGCGGCGCCACCTCGCACACCGCCATCGTCGCCAGGAGCCTGGCCATTCCCGCGGTGGTCGGCCTGCATCATGCCCGTGCCCTGATCCAGGAAGACGAGCTTTTGATCATCGATGGCACGCGCGGCGTGCTGATCGTCGCGCCGGACCAGCGCGTGCTCGAGGAATACCGCCTCAGGAAAACCGAGCTGGAACTCGAACGGCACAAGCTGAAGCGCCTGCGCTCGTCGCGTGCCGTGACGCTGGACGGCCAGGAGATCGAACTTTCGGTGAACATCGAAATGCCGCAGGACATCGACAAGGTCAAGGAAGTCGATGCCGCCGGGGTCGGCCTGTTCCGCACCGAGTTCCTGTTCATGAACCGCGACGAACTACCCGGCGAGGACGAGCAGTTCGAGGCCTATCGTTCCGTGGTCAAGGCGCTGCCGGGAAAGCCGGTGACCATCCGCAGCCTGGACCTGGGCGCCGACAAGACCACCCGCGCCATGAAAGGCGCCGGGCGCATCGAGCCGAACCCGGCGCTGGGCATGCGCGCGATCCGCTATTGCCTGGCCGAGCCGCATATCTTCCTGGCGCAGCTCCGGGCCATCCTGCGCGCTTCGCTCTACGGTCGGGTGCGCCTGCTGGTGCCGATGCTGGCGCATGCCCACGAGATCGAGCAGACCCTGGTGATGCTGGCCCTGGCCAAGTCGCAACTGCACGAGGCGAGGATCAAGTTCGACGAGCATATCGAGGTCGGCGGCATGATCGAGATCCCCGCTGCGGCGCTGGCGCTGGGCCCGTTCGTGAAGCAGCTCGATTTCCTCTCGATCGGCACCAACGACCTGATTCAGTACACCCTGGCGATCGACCGCACCGACGAAGCCGTAGCCTACCTCTACGACCCGCTTCATCCCGCGGTGCTGCGCCTGATCGCGCTGACCATCGCCACCGGCCGTCGTGCCGGCGTGCCGGTGGCGGTATGCGGCGAGATGGCCGGCGACCCCACCCTGACCCGCCTGCTGCTGGGCATGGGCCTCAACCAGTTCTCGATGCATCCGGCGCAACTGCTGGAAATCAAGCAGCAGGTGATGAAGAGCGATTGCTCCCTGCTGCGCGGTCGGGTCGCACGCTTGCTGCGTCAGGACGAGCCGGCGCGTCTGCTCGAACAGCTGGTGAAAATCAATGCGCATTGATCCGGGGGCGCGGGGATGTCGGGCATAGGCATTGTCAAGGCGCAGCGCGCCCATTTCGCCACGCCGCTCACCTTGAGGAGCGGCGCGGTCGTGCCGGCCTTCGACCTGGCCTATGAAACCTACGGCAGCCTCAACGCCGCCAAGTCCAACGCCATCCTGGTCTGTCATGCGCTCTCCGGCAACCATCATGTCGCCGGCCACTACGCCGACGACGTCCATAACGAAGGCTGGTGGGACAACATCGTCGGCCCGGGCAGGCCGCTCGATACCGAGCGTTTCTTCGTCGTCGGGGTGAATAACCTGGGCGGCTTCCACGGCTCGACCGGACCGGTGTCGCCCAACCCGGCCACGGGCAAACCCTGGGGCGCGGACTTCCCGCTGGTGACGGTGGATGACTGGGTCAAGGCCCAGGCGCGGCTCGCCGACCTGCTCGGCATCGACAGTTGGGCGGCGGTGATCGGCGGCAGCTTGGGTGGAATGCAGGCCCTGCAATGGGCGATCAACCTGCCGCAGCGGGTGCGCCATTCGCTGGTCATCGCCGCGGCGCCGAAGCTGACGGCGCAGAACATCGCCTTCAACGACGTCGCCCGCCAGGCCATCATCACCGATCCCGATTTTCACGGCGGCCATTATTACGAGCACGCCGTACGCCCCTTGCGCGGCCTGCGCCTGGCCCGGATGCTCGGCCATATCACCTATCTCTCCGACGACCAGATGGCGGAGAAATTCGGCCGCGTCCTGAAGACCGGCGCCTTCTCCTTCGGCTACGACGTCGAGTTCGAGATCGAGTCCTATCTGCGCTACCAGGGCGACAAGTTCGCCGGCGTCTTCGACGCCAACACTTATCTTTTGATGACCAAGGCGCTCGACTATTTCGATCCCGCCCATCATTTCAACGGCGATCTCGCCGCGGCCCTGGTGCCGGCGACGGCCAAGTTCCTGATCGTCTCCTTCACCACCGACTGGCGCTTCGCCCCGGCGCGTTCGCGCGAGATCGTCAATGCGCTGCTGAAGAACAAGCAGAAGGTCTCCTATGCCGAGATCACCTGCAACTTCGGCCATGATTCCTTCCTCATGGACGACCCGCAATATCACGCGCTGGTTCGCGCCTATCTGGAGAGGGTGACGCTATGAACACGCTAGCGCGTCCCGATTTCCAGGTCATCGCCAGTTGGGTGCAGCCCGGCGAGCGGGTGCTCGACCTGGGTTGCGGCGACGGCGCGTTGCTGCGCCTGCTGATCGAGACGCGCGGCGCGCTCGGCTACGGCATCGAGATCGACGATGCGAATGTGCTCGCGGCGGTGAAGAACGGCATGAACGTGATCCAGAGCGACCTCGAAGCCGGCTTGTCCGGCTTCGAAGACGCCTCCTTCGATCATGTCGTGCTCTCGCAGACCCTGCAGGCGATGCGCCACACCGAGGCGATCGTGTTCGAGATGCTGCGCGTCGGCCGCGAGGCGGTGGTCTCCTTCCCCAATTTCGGCTACTGGAAGCACCGCATGGACATCCTGCAGGGGCATATGCCGGTCTCCGAGCGCTTGCCCTACCAGTGGTACGACACGCCCAACATCCATCTGTGCACCATCGCCGACTTCGACGATTTTTGCGCCCGACGCAACATCGTGGTCAAGGAGCGCAGGGTGTTCGACGAGGGCCGGCTGATCACCGAGGAGCACAACTTCCTCGGCAGCCTGGCCGTGTATCGCATCACCCGGGGTTAGCGCTTGCTCTGTCCTCCTTGGCTCGCCGTGCTGTTCACGCGGCGCATGCTGATCTGCGTGTTCACCGGTTTCTCTTCGGGCCTGCCGCTCTACCTGCTGCTCAACCTGGTGCCGGCATGGCTGTTCACCGAGGGCATCAGCCTGCGCGGGATCGGCGCCATGACGCTGATCCAGTTGCCCTATACCTGGAAGTTCCTCTGGGCGCCGCTTGCCGATCGCTACCCGCTGCCGGGGCTGGGCCGGCGCCGCGGCTGGATGCTGATCACGCAGATCGGCCTGCTGTTCTGCATCGCCGGCCTGGGCCGGCTCTCGCCGCAGCTCGATCTGGGCACCATCGTGGTCTTCGCGACCTCGATCGCCTTTCTCTCGGCGACCCAGGACATCGCGCTCGATGCCTTCCGTCGCGAGATTCTCCCCGACGCCGAACTGGGCCTGGGCAACTCGGTCCATGTCAATGCCTACCGCATCGCCGGCCTGGTGCCCGGCTCGCTGTCCCTGATCCTGGCCGACCATCTGCCGTGGGCCGAGGTGTTCTTGATCACCGCTCTGTTCATGCTGCCCGGGATGGCGATGGCGCTGCTCGCGCGCGAACCGGCCGGCGTCGGCGACGCGCCGAAATCGCTGCGCGATGCGGTGCTCCTGCCGGCACGCGAATTCCTCGGCCGCTCCGGCGTGAAGGACGCGCTGTTGATCCTGACTTTCATCTTTTTCTACAAGTTGGGCGACAGCCTGTGCACGGCGCTGGCCACGCCCTTCTACCTTTCGATGGGTTATACGAAAACGCAGATCGGTCTGATCGCCAAGAATGCCGGCCTGTGGCCGGCGGTGATCGGCGGCCTGGCCGGCGGGCTGTGGATGGTGCGCCTGGGCATCAACCGCGCGCTGTGGCTGTTCGGCGCGGTGCAGTTGCTGTCGATCTTCGGCTTCGCCTGGCTGGCCTGGCTCGGTCCGCAGGCGGCGGTCGGCGCGGCGCAGCTGGCCGTCCTGGCCGGCGTGATCGGACTCGAAGCGCTCGGTGTCGGTCTGGGCACAGCCGCCTTCGTCGCTTTCATCGCCCGCACCACCCATCCGCTGTACACCGCGACCCAGTTCGCGCTATTCACCAGTCTCGCCGCGGTGCCGCGTGCCTTCATCAACTCCGCCGCGGGCTATCTGGTCGAGCAGCTCGGCTGGTTCGGCTTCTTCCTGCTCTGCGCCGTGCTGGCCGTGCCGGGGATGCTGTTGCTGTTCGCGGTCGCGCCATGGCGATCACATACCGCGGATAAGCCATGAAGTTCGAACCGGCGCAGGAGCTGTTCCAGGGGCGCGCCCTGAAATACAGGGACGGCGCTGTTTAAAATTTTGGAGAAGAGCATGAAGATCATGGCTAGTGCGTATCCGGAGATCGCCCATTTCATCGGCGGCGCATGGCAGCGCGGCGTCCAGGGCCGCCCGGTGATCAATCCCTACGACGAGAGCGTCATCGGCGCGATTCCCCGCGCGACCGCGAGCGAGTTGGCCGCCGCGGTCAGCGCCGCCGAGTCCGGTTTCCGCATCTGGCGGCGCACCTCGCCTGCGGCGCGCTACAAGATCATGAACGAGGCGGTGCGGCTGATGCGCGAACGCATCGAGGAATTCGCCGTGCTCATGACCCTCGATCAGGGCAAGCCGATCGCGCAATCGCGCCTTGAAGTGCTGCGCGGTTGCGACATCATCGAGTGGGACGCGGCGGAAGGATTGCGCACCTACGGCCGGGTGATTCCGGGCGGCGCCGGGATGCGTCATACCGTGCTGCGCCAGCCGGTCGGCATCGTCGCGGCATTCTCGCCGTGGAACTTCCCCATGAGTTCGCCGGCGCGCAAGATCGGCGGCGCCCTGGCGGCGGGCTGCGCGCTCATCTTGAAACCGCCGGAGGAGACGCCGGCGGCGGCGCTGTTGATGGCCCGCGCCTTCGCCGACGCCGGTCTGCCGCCGGGCGTGCTCAACCTGGTGTTCGGTGATCCGGCGGAAATCTCCGCTTACCTGATCGCGGATCCGGCGGTGCGCCTGATCACCTTTACCGGCTCCACCGCGGTCGGCAAACAGCTGGCGGCGCTTGCCGGGCGACACA
This sequence comes from uncultured Sterolibacterium sp., assembly GCA_903832735.1. Taxonomy (GTDB): domain Bacteria; phylum Pseudomonadota; class Gammaproteobacteria; order Burkholderiales; family Rhodocyclaceae; genus CAIYYX01. Next base: position 70,227 of record CAILCO010000087.1, on the reverse strand, counting down.
TGAAGCCGGCGGTGATGGAACTGGGCGGCCATGCGCCGGTGATCGTCTGCGCCGACGCCGACCCGCGCCGGGCGGGCGCGCTTGCGGTCGAAGGCAAGTTGCGCAACGCCGGTCAGGTCTGCGTCGCGCCGACGCGCTTTCTCGTTCACGAAGCTATCGCCGACGAATTCACCGCCGCCTTCCTGGCCAAGGTTCGGACCATCCGCATCGGTGACGGCCTCGATCCGGCCAATCAGATGGGACCGCTGGCCAACCGCCGCCGCCTCGAGTCGATTCAGGCGATGGTGGACGACGCGGTCGCCAAGGGTGCCCGGCTGCTCTGCGGCGGCCGGCGGATCGGCGAGCGCGGTTACCTTTTTCCTCTCACGGCGCTCGCCGACGTGCCGCCGGATGCGAAGATCAGCAGCGAGGAACCGTTCGGCCCGATCGCCATGATCAGCCGCTTTCAACACCTCGACGACGCCATCGGCACGGCCAACTCCCTGCCTTACGGTCTCGCCGGATATGCGTTCACCGAATCCGCCGCCACGGCAGACCGCCTCGCGGAGGAACTCGAAGTGGGCAATCTTTCGATCAACCACTTCACGGCTTCGCTCGCCGAGACGCCCTTCGGCGGCGTCAAGGACAGCGGCTACGGGCGCGAGGGCGGCGTCGAGGGACTGGCCTGCTACATGGTGGTCAAGAACGTCTCGCACCTGACCCAGCGGCCCGATTGATGGCCGCCACGGTCGAAGTTAGCGCCGACGCGATCAAGGCGGCGGGCACGCCGGGCGTCGCCGGGCACCCTGAAATCGGCGTCGGCCTGCAGGCCGGCACCGGCGAATTTCGCCGGGCCATACTGGCGCTGGCGATAGGCGGGTTCACCAGCTTTGCGCTGCTCTACGGCACCCAGCCGATACTGCCGCAACTGACCCACGACTTCGACATCTCCCCCAGCACGGCCAGCCTGAGCGTTTCGGCAGGCACGGCGGCGATGGCCTTGCTGCTGATCCCCCTGAGCCTGCTGGCCGACCGTTACGGCCGCGAGCGGCTGATGAAATTCGGCCTGCTCGGCGCAGCCTTGTTCGCGCTCGCGTCGGTGCTGGCGCCGAACTTTTTTCTGCTGTTGCTCTGCCGGGTGGGACTCGGGGCCTGTATCGCCGGCATGCCCGCGGCGATCATGGCCTACCAGGGCGAGGAAATTGCCGTCAATGCCCGGGGCCGGGCGATGGGCATCTACATCGCCGCCAATGCCCTGGGCGGGATGTCGGGCCGCTTCCTGGTCGCGCTGGTCACCGAGTGGCTGGACTGGCGCTATGGCCTGGCGGCTCTTGCCGTGGTCGGTATCCTTGCGGCGTGGGCCTTCTGGCGCCTGCTGCCGCCGCCGCGTTGGTTCACGCCCCAGTCCCTGCAACCGCGCCTGCTCTTCGCCGATGTGCGCGGAATCTATCGCGATATCGGCCTGCCCTTGCTGTTCCTGACGGCCTTCCTGATCATGGGGGCTTTTGTCAGCCTCTACAACTATCTAGGCTTCCGCCTCATCCTGCCGCCTTACAATCTCGGGCCGGCGGCGATCGGCGCGATCTTCTTGCTCTACGCCATGGGCAGCGTGTCATCGGCATGGGCCGGCTTTCTCGCTGACCGGCTCGGCCACCGCACCATCCTGCTGCTGATGAGCCTGTGCATGGCGGCAGGCACGCTGATCACCCTGAGCAGCAGGCTTCCGCTGATCATCCTGGGCGTGGCCATTTTCACCATTGGCTATTTTGCCGCCCATTCCATCGCCAGCGGCTGGGTGGGCCGCCGTGCCGGGTCGCGCCGCGGGCTGGTTTCCGCGCTCTACCTGTCGAGCTTCTATCTCGGCGCCAGCGTCATCGGCAGCGCCTCGGGCCGGCTCTGGAGCTACGCCGCCTGGCCGGGGCTGGTCGCTGCCATGCTCGCCTGCGTGGGCACGGTCATCGTCATCGCGCTTTATCTAGGTTGGGTCACCGAGCGCTAGACAGCGAAGCAGGTGCCGAGGCAAGCCAGATGCGCCGGCCCCCCTCATGGCGCGGAATACTTTGTTATCATCGAAACCGGACAGGCAATTATAGATTTCCACAATTCCCCCATGATGCTACGTTACTTCCTCGCCTTGTCGGTCGCGATCGGCACCCTTGGTTTCGCCAACGCAGCGGCTCCCGACTGCTCGCGGCCGTACACTCTGGCGCTGCATGATCACGGCTTGCTCTATTCTGCCGATACGGACACCGGCATCGACAAGGATGTGGCTGTCGAATTGATCCGCCGCAGCGGCTGTAAAGTCACCGTAAGCCTGATGCCCCGAGCCCGCATCTGGCAGTTGATCGAATCCGGCGCCCTCGACTTCAGCCTGTCCGGCATCACCGACGCCGAGCGCGACAAATACGCCGCCTTCGCCTGGTACTTCAGCGACAAATATTACCTGCTGGTGCGCAAGGATACCGCCGTGCGCCATCTGGCCGATTTCGAGCGCAACGAAAAATTTCGCCTGGGCGTCATCCGCGGTTTCCGCTACAGCGAAACGGCCAACCACCTGGTCGATAAACTTCAGGAAGCCAATCGCGTGAGCAAAGCCGGCGGCCTGGATCCCTTGTATCAGACGCTGATGCTGAACCTGATCCAGGGCATGATCATTGAACCCTTCGATTACCCGACGCTGGAGGAAAAGCGCATACGCGAAGCCACCGTCATCATCGAGTTCGCTGACCCGCCCGTGCCCCATGGCCTGATCATGTCGAAGAAGGCGCTGGCGCAGGCCGAGCAGGAGAAGTGGCGCTCGCTGGTCGATGGGATGCGCGCCGATGGCAGCATGCGCCGGATCTTCGAGAAATACTTCAAGCCTGAGCTCGCCGCCACGATGGTCGATTTTTAAGGCTCGCTGTGCCTGCTACTCACAAACCTGGAGCGGCCGCACGCTCCTTTCCGCTGCACTGGTTGATCCTGGCCATCACCTTGGGCGTTTCTTGGCTGGCTTGGGATCACGAACGCCAGACCTCCAGCAAAGCGCTGCGTTCGCAATTTGATTTCGCCGTGCACGATACGGTGAGCCGGGTCGAGCAGCGCATGGATGCCTACGTGCAAATGCTCCGCGGCGTCCAGGGGCTGCTTGCGATCACCGGCACGTCCGACCGAAGCGCTTTGCGCGACTACGTCCATACGCTTGGGCTCGATGCCAATTTTTCCGGCATCCAGGCCATCGGCATCGTCGAATGGACGCCGGCACAACGCAAGAATGCCCATGTCGCCGCCATGCGCCGGCGCGGTTTCGCGGATTACGTCATTCGCCCCGCAGGCGAGCGCGATGCCTATGCCCCGATCATCCAGCGTGAGCCCTATGTCGGCCGTAACACCGCCGCACCGGGCTTCGACCCCTGGTCCGACCCGGTGCGCCGGCTGGCGATGGAGAAGGCTCGCGATTCCGGCATGGCGGCGATATCCGGCCAGATCCGGCTGGTTGTCGATGAGGACAGAGACGCATCGCCCGGGTTCATCATGTACCTGCCGATATTCGTCCGGGGCCAGCCGCACGAAAACGTCGCCGAGCGTCGGGCGCAGCTCGTCGGCTGGATCTACGCCGCCTTCCACATGAGCGATTTCATGGCCAGCCTGTACGGGACCCAGACGCCCGGCCTCAGCCTGTCCATTTTCGACGACGTCGTACCCTCGGACGCAGCGCTTCTCTACCGTACTGCCGCTAACGCCGCGGTGCATCCGGGGATGGCCGGTTTTGCCATGAACGCCAATGAATATCTGGTGGTCGCCGGACATACCTGGACGCTGTCGATGAGCGCTCTAAAAGAATTCGAGACCCGTTTCGGCCATAACGCCGAAACGGCCATCATCGTCGCCGGCACTTGGTTGAGCCTGATGCTCTCATTGCTGGTCTGGCTGATCGGCACCGGGCGTGCCCGCGCGCTGCGCCTGGCCGCCGCGATGACCGAGGAATTGCAGCACATGGCCAAGCACGACGCGTTGACTGAACTGCCCAACCGCGCCCTGTTCAGCGACCGGCTGAATAACGAACTGGCCCGTGCCAAGCGTCATGGCGATCATTTCGCCGTGATCTTTCTCGACCTCGACAACTTCAAACCGATCAACGACTCATTCGGCCACGCCGTCGGCGATCTCCTGTTGCAGCAGGTGGCGCGCCGGTTGCAGGATGCCATTCGCGCGTCCGACACGGTAGGTCGCATGGGCGGCGACGAATTCGTGGTGTTGATGCCGGAGTTGCTCGGTACGGACGCGGCCCTCGGATTGGCCGAAAAGATCCGTCAAGCGATGCGCCAAACCTTCCTGGTCCATGGCCACGAACTGGTCATTTCGTGCAGCCTCGGCGTTGCCGTGTTTCCCGAAGACGGCACAGACGAAATCACCCTGACCAAGAACGCCGACGAGGCCATGTACCGCGCCAAGAACAGCGGCCGCGACAATGTCCGGCTGGCAGCCAGCAGCAACAACGGCTAACACCTACTTCGCTGGCACAAGTGCCCTGGGTTGTCCTTCGGACAACGACGGGCACTAGCCTGGCGGGCCTTCTGCCAGTTCCGCGCGCAGTGCCCGTTCCGACAAGTGCTGGTGCGTCGCGGTGTAGATGCCGCTGGCCATCAGGACCGCGATCCCGACCAGCGACCAGCGGTCGGGAAAATCGCCGAACACCACGTAGCCTGCGACCGTGGCCCAGAGCAGTTGGCTATAGCTGATCGGCGCCAGGCGCGACGCAGGGGCGAGTTCGTAAGCCTTGATCAAGGCGAGATGGCCCAGCCCGGCAAGAATGCCGATCATGGCGAACAGTGCGAGATGCCAGCCGCTTTGCGGTGGCGACCAGCCATAGGGCAAGGTCAGCGAGAGCAGCAGCATGCCGACCAGTCCCGAATAGAAGATCGAGGTATAGGGACTCTCGAGTCCCGACAGCCGGCGCGTGAGGATCTGATACGAGGCGAAACAGGCTGCGGTGCACAGCGGTAGCAGCGCCGCCCAGCTGAAGATGCCGCTGCCCGGGCGGATGATGATCAGGACGCCAATGAACCCGGTAATGACGGCGATCCAGCGGGCCAACTCGACCTTTTCCTTGAGCACCACGACGGCCATCACCGTGACCAGAAGAGGCGTGAGGAAGAAGATCGCGGAAGTCTCGGCGAGCGGCAGAAATTTCAGCGCGCCGACAAACAGCAGCGTCGCGCCTGCGAGCAACAGGCCGCGCAGCAACTGGGCGCCCGGCCGGCTGGTGCGTACCAGGCCGAGCCCGAAGCGCGGACCGAGAACGATCACGACCAGCAGCATATGGAACAGGTAACGCGCCCAGACCACGGTCGTCACCGGATAAAAGCGCGTCAGGTACTTGGATGTCGCGTCCAGGGTGGCGAACATCACGGCCGCGCCCAGGATCATCAGCATGCCGCGAAAGGTGTGCGTTTCCCGGCCGGAACTCATGAGCATGCTGCGCCTGCGGTCAACTTCGTTTCCTCAGCAAAGCCAGGCGCTCAGCGTGTGCGGCGGATGATTTCGAAGACGGCCTTGAGGTCGGCGATCGGCATCTGTCCGGGGGCCGAACTGCCTTCGCCCACGGCGAAGGAGAGCGAGGATCCAAACAGGCCGGCGATCATCCGCGTCACCGCGCCGAGCGGCCCCATGGCCATGCTGATCAGCGGAATCCGCGATCGCTCTTCCGCCTCGGCGGTGGCCGCGAGCAGGGTCAGCACGTCGGCGCGGCTAACCGGCATCACCGCGAGCTTGGCGACATCGCCGCCGAGGCGCTCGGCCTCCTTGAAACGCTGGACCAGGAATTCCCGTTCGGGCGTAGCGCTGAAGTTGTGATACGAGAGGATGACCCGGCTGCCGTAGCGATGCGCGTCGGCGACGACACGACGCACCTGCCCGGGGTCGTTGCTCATTTCGAAGTCGAGGAAATCGACCAGCCCGGCGGCGGCGATGGCCGCGTAGAGACTGACCGTGCCTTCGTCGTCGATGGCAATCGCCTCGCCGCCTTCCCTGATCGAGCGGCGCGTGAAAATCAGCGGCATCTCGCCGAGCAGTTGGCGCAGCGCCCTTGCACTATCGAGAACCGCAGCGGTGTCAGCGATGGCTTCGAAATGGTCGACACGCCACTCGATCACGTCGGGACTCTTGGCGAGCACGGCTGCGGCTTCGGCCAGCAGCCGCTCGCGGGTCCGGCCGAGCAGAGGCGAGCAGATCAATGGCGTAGCGCCACCCAACTTGCGCCCCCTGATGTCGATGATCTTCCCTGAAGCCATGATTTATCCCTTGAAGAGCAGATTCAGCCGCTCATGGTAGGCGCTGCGGATGTGCTTGCGCATCAGCTGCTCGGCGGCCGTCTGGTCGCGGGCGGTGATGGCCGCGACGATCGCGGCATGTTCGGCGAGAGCTGCGGCGGCGCGGCTCTTGGTCCCCAGCGTGGTCTTGCCGAGCAGGACCAGGGAATCGCGCAGCGCATTGAGCGACTTCAGCAGGTAGCGGTTGTGCGCGCTGCGATAGATGATGTCGTGGAACTCCCGGTTGTGCCGCATCAGCACGACGGTATCGTAGGGCAGATCCTTGCCGGTCCTGACGATCTCCTGGAGCAGGTGAATTTCCGCCGGCGAGGCGTGCTGTGCTGCGAGTCCCGCGGCCGTTCCTTCGAGCACTTCGCGCATGGCGTAGAGTTCGGTCACCATCTCGGCATCGATTTCGGTGATCACCACGCCGACATGGGGAATGTGCGAGAGCATGCCCTCGGCCTCCAGCCGGCGCATCGCCTCCCTGACCGGGGTGCGGCTGATTTGCAGCCATTGTGCGACGTCGGCTTCGCGTACCCGGGTGCCCGAAGTCAGCTGGCCCAACTGTATCGCCTGGAGCATGCGCTCGTAGGCAAGCTGGGCGCGCACCGGGGGCGTACCGGGCATTTTCCGGCTCTTGGCCGATGCGCTTCCGCTCATGGCGAACACCTCGGGAAGCGCACTTATCCGCCTGCTGCGGCAGTGGCCGCGGCGCCTCCGGCAATGCGGCCGAAGACCGCGCCCGAGATCAGGCCGCTGCCGCCGGGATAGTTGAAGTAGAAAATCCCGCCGACCAGTTCTCCCGCCGCGTAGAGGCCCGGTATCGGATGCATGTCGTTGTCGATCACCTGGGCATTGTGATCCACCCGCAGGCCGCCGAAGGTGAAGGTGACGCCGCAGGTGATGGCATAGGCTTCATAGGGCGGCGTATCGAGCAGGTTCGCCCAGTTGGTCTTGGGCAGGTCCAGACCCCGGGTGCCGCGGCCGTCCTTGATGTTGGGATTGAAGGGCACCTCGGTATTCACCGCGGCGTTGTATTCCTGGAGCGTCTTCAGCGCCGCCTCGGGATTGACGTCCTCCAGTTTGCCGACGAGTTCCTCCAGGCTGTTGGCGGTCACCTTGGTGACCTGGCGGATCCGGTATTCGTCGCGCAGCAGATGGGTCACCTTGGCGTCGAACACCTGCCAGGCGAACTGGCCGGGCTGGTTGAGGATTTCCCGGCCGTATTTCGCATAGGTGTAATTGCGGAAATCCGCGCCCTCGTCGACGAAACGTTTTCCGTCGCCGTTGACGATCACGCCGAAGGGATAACTGTGCTTCTGGAAGCCGTCGCCGACGGCCAGATCGCCGAACTCGGGAGCGTTGCGCTCCCAGCCGACCGCGTGGCAGCCCGACCAGTTGCCGTAGGGGCTGGCGCCGATGCCCAGCGCCATCTTGATGCCTGCGCCGGTGTTGAAGCGGGTGCCGCGAACCTTGGCCAGCTCCCAGCCAGGGCCGAGGTAACGGGTGCGCCACTCGGGATTGGACTCGAAGCCGCCGCTGGCGATGACCACGGCCCGGCCCCGGATTTCGGAAGTCTTTCGGCCTTGCTTGATGCGCACGCCGGTCACCGCGCCGTCCTCCTGTATCAGGCCGACGGCGCGGGTTTCGTAGAAGATTTCCACGCCGCGTTTCTTGCAGGATTCGGTCAGCGCGGCGACCAGGCCTTCGCCGCCGCCCCAGGCCTCGACGGTCAGGCCGCCCCAGAACTTGAACCTGCCGTCGATCTTGAAAGCCTGGCGGCCGTAGATGGGGACGAAGCGCAGGCCCTTGGAACGCATCCAGACCATGGTGGCAAAGCTCTGCTTGACCAGCGTCTCGCAGAGATTGGGATCGGTCCTGAAGCGGGTCACACGAAACATGTCGTCGAAGAAATTGTCTTCGGAATAGACGCCGAAGTCGGTGTTGGCGATTTCATCCTCGCTGAGGTCGGGCATCACCTGCTTCAGGTCTTCGATGCCGTTGTAGACGAAGCGGATCGCCCCGGCGGTGAACCGGCTGTTGCCGCCAGCCTCGGCTTCCGGCGCGCATTCCAGGATGGCGACGCGGGCGCCCTTCTCCTGTGCCGCCAACGCCGCGCACATGGCGGCATTGCCGGCGCCGACCACAACCACGTCATAGCTGTTCTGCATGAGGTGTTTCTCCGACCATGATGAATTCCGGTGATTGTATGCGTGTGTATACAATCCTGTCAAATCGCCGCTGCGCGTCCTCGTTGCCATTCCCCGGGCGAAAAATATTTTCGCGGCGGCTCAACCTTTCCCGCGTCCGTCCGTTACTTCAATTGAGCGACCCACGCAGGGGAGAGCAAAATGGTAATCATCATGACCACGGAACTGGGCAAGCGGATTGAGGATGAGTTCGGCGCCTTCGAGGACGAGGTGCAATACGCTCAGTGGCTGCCGCAACCTGTCCTCGAGCTGGGCCTGCAGGAACTGCCGCGGGAGGCCGCAACCCGGCCGGAGCTGGATGTCGGCGCCTACCTGCGCCGCATCTATCTCGCCCAGGAGTAGACGCTCATCCTGCTATCATCATGCCCGTCAGGATAGCCGACGGGCATGATGAACGCCGTTAAAGAACCCCGCACCGAGCGACGCGGCGAATACCGCCACTTTCTCGCCATCGCCACCCGCTGGATGGACAACGATGTCTATGGCCACGTCAATAACGTGGTCTACTATTCCTACTTCGACACCGTGATCAACGAATATCTGATCCGCGAGGGCGGGCTCGACATCCACGAAGGGCGCGTGGTCGGCTATGCCGTCGAAAGCACCTGCCGCTTCCATCGCTCTTTTTCCTTTCCCGAAAGCATCGATGCCGGCCTGCGCGTCGGCGAACTCGGCAATTCCTCGGTACGCTACGAGATCGCGCTGTTTCGTCAGGGCGAGGACAAGCCGGCCGCCACGGGCCACTTCGTCCATGTCTTCGTCGATCGGGCATCGGCCAAGCCGACCGCGATCCCCGGCACTATCCGCGCGGCCCTGGAACGATTGCGGGCTGAATGAGGCGTCTCTCGGACGGCCGGCTGCTGTTCCTGCTTTGCCTTGCCGAAGCGCTGAGCATGAGCGGCTTCGCCACCTGGCCGGGCTTGCTGCCGCAACTCCAGGAAACCTGGCATCTCTCCGGCAAAGCCGCCGGTGCCGTCAGCGGCGCGTTCTTCGCCGGCTACATGCTGGCCGTGCCGATACTCTCCGGACTCACCGACCGCATCGACGCCCGGCGCGTCTACTTCTTCGCTTGCCTCCTGGCCGCCTCCGGCTGCCTGGGCTTCGCCTTCTTCGCCAGCGACGCCGTGAGCGCGGCCCTGTTCCAGACGCTCACCGGCGCCGGCCTTGCCGGCACCTACATGCCCGGGCTGAAGGCGCTGACCGACAGGCTCGCCGGCAGCAGGCAGCCGCGTTTCATCGCCATCTACACCGCGACCTTCGGCGTCGGCGCGAGTTTCTCCTACCTCTTCTCGGGCTGGGCGGGTGCGGCCTTGGGCTGGCGCGCCGCCTTCTTCCTGGGCGCGTTCGGCCCGATCCTGGCGGGCTTGCTGGTGCTTGCCGGCCTGCAACCGCTGACCCCGCACGGCGCGGCGCGGCGCGTGGGCTTGCTGCGGATGTTCGGCGTCCTCGCCGACCGGGCGACGCTGGGCTATGTCGCCGGCTATGCCGCGCATTGCTGGGAACTGTTCGGCCTGCGCTCCTGGATCGTCGCGCTGGTGGCGTTTTCCGCCGCCAGTTCGGGCGGCAGCCTGCCGCTGGCGCCGGCGACCGCGGCCGCCGCGATCAACCTGGTCGGCATACCGGCGAGCATCTTCGGCAACGAACTGGCCGGGCGCTTCGGCCGCCGCCGCTACATCTTCACGGTGATGGCGGCCTCCGGCGGCCTGGCCTGGCTTGCCGGTGCGGTCGCCGGCTGGCCCTGGGCCTTGCTGGCGGTGCTGGTGCTCTACAACGTCGCGGTGATGGCCGATTCGGCGGCATTGACCGCCGGCCTGATCAGCGCGGCGGAACCGGCGCGGCTGGGGGCGGCGCTGGCGGTGTATTCGCTGTTCGGCTTCGGCGCCGGCTTTCTCGGGCCGCTGGTCTTCGGTGTGGTGCTCGATGCCAGCGGCGGCAAGGATTCCGCCACCGCCTGGCTGTTCGCCTGCGGCAGCCTCGGCATCTGCTGCCTGCTGGCGCCCCTGGTTGCGATGTTCGGCAGCCGGCCTCAGCTTAGCCGATAGTCGGAGCACGGGCACCGGGCGAAGGGCCGCCCCGAGCGCGGCGCAGCGTAGAACATGGAGTCCCGCCACCTCTTAGGGCGGTCCTGCCTTCGGCTCCCCCAGGGACGAACTCCCGTCACCCCCTTCCATGGGGCGAGACAGGGAATTCGGCGAGCACTGCTCGCCGCCTGTCGAGCGACGGAGCGAAGCGGAGGCTCCGGGGGCGGGGGAAGGCCCTTTTACAGGGTGTGCAGCCGGTCGCCGCGGGAGAAGCCGAGGAGCGGCTCGACTGTACCCCGTCCGAGCATGATGACCTTGAAAAGCTCGCCCATTTCCGCCGGCGAGATGAGTTTGCCGACTTTGCGCGCTTCGCCCAGATAGGCCTTGTCGCCGCCCTCCTGCATGCGCTCGAGCAGTCCGGTGATGCCGCAGTTGAGCAGGAACTGCGCTTGCGTGGCATAGCCCAGCACGTCTAGGCCGGCTTCGAAACCGGCTTCGGCGACAGCGGTGAAATCGACGTGCGCCGTGATGTCGTTGAGACCGGGCAGCCAGAACGGATCGCCGTGGCTGTGGTGGCGGTAATGGCACATCAAGGTGCCGCAGTCGCGTTCGGGGAGGTAATACTCGCGGCGCGGAAAGCCGTAGTCGAACAGGAGGATCGCGCCTTGTTCGAGAATGCGGCCCCATTCCGCGACCCAGGCCGCACCCGCGAGGCCGATCTCGGAGAGATAGGGCGCGGCGACCGGCAGGCGTTGCGCGGCCGCCAGCAGCGGGCCTGCCGCCGGCCGCTCCAGCCAGACGAAGTTGCCGTCCTTCCCTAACGCCACGCCGCGCTCGAAGATGCCCTGCAGTTCGTCTTCATCGCGCCAGACGAGCAGCGCCACCGGCATGGCATCGAGCACTTCGTTGCCCAGCACCAGCCCGGAAAAACGTTCCGGCAGGCGCTCCAGCCATGCCACGCGCGCGGCGAGATGGGGCGCGCGCAAGTTCAGCGTTTCGCCCTGGCGCTGGCGCAGATCTGCGGAGAGTTCGAGGATCAGATAGCGCTCGGGCAGCGTTCCCTGCCGTTCCAGTTCCAGCAGCAGGTCGGCGGCCAGCGCGCCGCTGCCGGCACCCGCTTCGAGGATTTGCCGGCTTGACTGCGCCATCACCTGTGCCGCCTGCGCCGCCAGGGTTTGGGCGAACAGCGGTGTGAGTTCAGGGGCGGTGATGAAGTCGCCGCCTGCGCCGAATTTGCGTGCGCCGCCGCTGTAATAGCCCAGTCCCGGCGCGTAGAGGGCGAGTTCCATGAAGCGGGAGAAGGGAATCCAGCCGCCTCGCGCAGCGATCTCGGTGCGGATAAGCCGGCATAGGGCGTCGCTTGCGGCCAGCGCGGCGGCATCGGCCAGGGGCAGTGAGGCGCGGGGATTCTCGTTGATCATCTGGCGCGCATTGTGCCATGATGCCGGCCGGATGAAGACAAGCGATATCGATACAGCGGCTGACGACGCCGCGGGCAGCGCCCGCCGCTTCGGCGGCGTCGCCCGCCTCTATGGCGAAGCGGCGCTGGCGCGGCTGGGCGATGCTCACGTCTGCGTCATCGGCATCGGCGGCGTCGGCTCCTGGGCGGCGGAGGCGCTGGCGCGCTCGGCGGTGGGCCGGATCACCCTGATCGATCTCGATCATGTCGCGCTATCGAACGTCAATCGCCAGATCCAAGCCCTGGACGGCGAGTTCGGGCGCGCCAAGGTGAGCGCGATGGCCGAGCGCATCCTGAAGATCAATCCGCGCTGCGTGGTGAGCGAAATCGATGACTTCATCAGTGCGGAGAATGTCGCCACGCTGCTGCCGCCATGCGACGCGGTGCTCGACGCCATCGACAACGTCCGTGCCAAGGCCGCGCTGATCGCGCACTGCAAGCGCGCCGGCCTGCCCATCGTGACCACCGGCGGCGCCGGCGGACGGACGGATCCGACGCGGATCCAGGTGGCCGACTTATCCAGGACGATCCAGGATGCCCTGGCCTCCAAGGTCAGGGCGAGGCTGCGCAAGGAATATGGGTTCGCCCGCGAGGCGAAGAAAAAGTTCGGCGTCGAGTGCGTCTTCTCGGTCGAGTCGGTCATGCGCCCCGCGAGCACCGGCCCTGCCTGCGCTCTCGATGAGCGCGGCCTGCAGGGCCTGAACTGCGCCGGTTACGGCTCAGCGGTGACGGTGACGGCCTGCTTCGGCCTGGTCGCCGCGGCGCGGGTTCTAGAGCGGCTTATACTTTCGCCATGAACTCCGCCCCCGCAACCAAGGCAGTCCTGATTACCGGCGCCGCCCGGCGGGTCGGCGCGCAGATTGCGCGCACGCTGCACCAGGCGGGCGCCGATGTCCTGCTGCACTATCGCAGCGCCGCTGCCGACGCCGCGCTGCTGGCCGCCGAACTCAACGCCCTGCGTCCGGGTTCGGCCTGGTGCCTGCAGGCCGATCTGCGCGACACGAAGTCGCTGCCCGGCCTGGTGGACGCGGCGCTGGTCCGTTTCGGCAGGCTCGACGCCCTGGTCAATAACGCCTCTTCATTCTTTCCCACGCCGATCGGCAGCATCACCGAGGCGGCCTGGGACGATCTCGTCGGCAGCAATCTCAAGGGTCCGCTGTTTCTCTCGCAGGCGGCAGCGCCGCAGTTGCGGAGCTGCCGCGGTGCCATCGTCAATATCACCGACATCCACGCCGAATGGCCGCTCAAGAACTATCCGCTGTACTGCGCCGCCAAGGCCGGTCTGCTCGGGCTGACGCGGGCGCTGGCGCTGGAACTGGCTCCCGAGGTCCGGGTCAATGCGGTGGCGCCGGGGCCGATCGCCTGGCCGGAAAACGAGGCTTTCAGCGCCGATGCCCGAGCGGAAATCATCGATCGCACCTTGCTCGCGCGCATCGGCGAACCCGACGACATCGCCCGCACCGTGCGCTTCCTGCTCTTCGATGCGCCGTTCGTTACCGGCCAGGTGATCAATGTGGACGGCGGGCGCAGCACGCGTCTTTAAGAACATGACGAGTCAACTGGAAAAGCGTCGCTACGAAGCCAACAAGCTGGCCAAGCGGCTGCGCCGCAATGTCGGCCAGGCCATCTTCGATTTCAACATGATCGAGGATGGCGACAAGGTGATGGTCTGCCTCTCCGGCGGCAAGGATTCCTACGGCCTGCTCGATGTCCTGCTCTATCTGCGGGAGCACGCGCCGATTTCCTTCGACCTGGTGGCGGTGAACCTCGATCAGAAACAGCCGGGCTTTCCCGCCGAGGTGCTGCCCGGTTATCTGCGCGAAATCGGCGTGCCCTTCCATATCGAGGAGCAGGATACCTATTCGGTGGTCAAGCGCGTGCTCGCGCCCGGCAAGACCACCTGCTCGCTTTGCTCGAGGCTGCGCCGGGGCATCTTGTATCGCGTCGCGGACGAGCAGCAGGCGACCAAGATCGCGCTCGGCCATCATCGCGACGACATTCTCGAGACCCTGTTCCTCAACATGTTCTTCGGCGGCAAGCTGAAAGCCATGCCGCCCAAGCTGGCCTCGGACGACGGCCGCCATGTCGTGATCAGGCCGCTAGCCTACTGCCGCGAGCAGGATCTCGCTGCCTGGGCCGAGGAACGGCGATTCCCCATTATTCCCTGCGATCTGTGCGGATCCCAGGAGCAACTCCAGAGGAAGCAGGTCAAGGAGATGCTGCGCGAGTGGGAGAAACGCTACCCGGGTCGGGTTCAGACCATCTTCCGCAGCCTGCAAAATGTCGTGCCTTCGCATCTCGCAGACCAGCGCCTGTTCGACTTCTCCGGCCTCAAGGCCGGCGGACTCCCCGATCCCGAGGGCGATCGGGCTTTCGATCCCGAAACATTCGAGCAACCCGTGGTTATTTCCCTGCATCATGGCGATTGAAGCAGGGGCATGATCGTGGCATACTTTCCGGCCGATTGGCCGGGAGCGTTCTGCAGGGGAGACTGGCATGTGGAAACAACAGTGGATCCAAAAGACACAGCGACGCCTCGACCAGGGCGCACTGCCGTTGCGGGTTAAATTCTGGGACGGCAGCGAATACCTGCCGCGGGTGCCCGAAAGACTGGCGCTGACCCTGAATGGACCGTCCGCGCTGCGGACCCTGGCTTTGCCGACGATGGGTAGGCTGGCGCGCGCCTATGTCGAAGACGAGTTCGACGTTACCGGCGACATCCGCGATATCCTCGAGGTCAGCGAGCAGCTCTGCGATGCCGGCCGTGCCGCCGACCAGCGAGCCAGCCCGCTGTTTTCCCGGCTGCGTCACAGCCTGTTCTCCGACCGCAAGAACATCGGCTTCCATTACGACGTCTCGAACGAGTTTTTCGGTCTCTGGCTCGATGCCCGGCGCGTCTACTCTTGCGCTTATTATCTCCGTCCTGAGGACAGCCTGGAGACGGCACAGGAACAGAAGCTGGATCTGATCTGCCGCAAGCTGATGTTGCAATCCGGCGAGCGCCTGCTCGACGTGGGCTGCGGCTGGGGTGGACTGATCTTCTGGGCGGCGGAGCGTTACGGCGCGCACTGCCTGGGGATCACGCTGTCGGCCAATCAGCATGATTATGTCGCCGCAGAAATCGCCAGGCGCGGCTTGTCGGGCCTGGTCGAGGTGCGCTTATTGGACTATCGCGAGGTGCCTGAAGACCATCCCTTCGACAAGATCGCGTCGGTGGGCATGTTCGAGCATGTCGGCCAAGGCAATCTCCGGCGCTATTTCGCCAAACTCCATCGCCTGTTGAAGCCCGGCGGACTGCTCATGAACCACGGCATCACCGCCGCAAGCTGCGGCACGACTGGCTTGAGGAGCGACATCGGCGACTTCATCGAGCAGTATGTTTTCCCCGGGGGCGAACTGGTGCATGTCTCGGGCGTGATCGGGGCGCTGGCTTCGGAAGGGCTGGAATGCGTCGATGTCGAGTCGCTCCGCCCGCACTACAGTCGCACGCTCTGGCACTGGGTGGAGCGGCTCGAAGCGCATGCCGACAAGGCGCGCGCGCTGGTCGGCGAGAAGAAGTTCCGCATCTGGCGCATCTACATGGCGGGTTCCGCCCATGCCTTTGCGCGCGGCTGGATGTCGCTGTCGCAGATACTCGCAGCCCGCCCGCTGGCCGATGGCGGTCTGTCCTATCCTTTCACCCGCGAACACCTTTACGGCGGCTGAGCCAGGCTAGCACCTGCTCCGCGGCACAACTGCCCTGGGTTGTCTTTCAGACAACGACGGGCACTAGTTCTGGCCGTCCGTGTCCAAGGCGCGTTGCTGGCGGTCGAGGAATTCCTGCATGCTGTCGATGCCGCGCAATTGCAGGATGGTCGAGCGCACAGCGGCTTCGAGCAGTACGGCGAGGTTGCGGCCGGCGGCAACGGGAATCGAGACCTTGCGCACGGGCACATCGAGTATGGTCTCGGTCTGCGCATCGAGAGGCAGGCGCGCCATCACGGTCGCCCCGCCCTGCGGCCTTTGCAGATGCACGATGAGCTTGAGTTTCATCTTGCGCCGGCAGGCCGTTTCGCCGAAGATCGTACGGATGTTGAGCAATCCCAGGCCGCGCACCTCGAGGTAGTCCTTGAGCAACTCGGGACAACGGCCTTCTAGGGTGATCGGCGACAGACGCGAAACTTCGACCACGTCGTCGGCAACCAGGCCATGACCGCGCGAGATCAGTTCCAGGCCCAGTTCGCTCTTGCCCGCGCCCGAGTCTCCGGTAATCAGTACGCCCATGCCCAGGACATCCATGAACACGCCGTGCAGCGACACGACCTCGGCCAGTTGGCGCGACAGGTAGATGCGCAGGCCGTCGATCACCGCGGCGGAAGAGTGCGACGTGGTAAACAGCGCCGTATCGCCGCGCTGGCAAAGGCTGAGCACCACCTCGGGCACGGGGCATCCGCCCGCGACGATGACCGCCGGCGGACGCGCAGCCATGATTTCGCCGATGTGGTGATCGACCTTTTCTTCCGGCTGGCGATTTGCCCAATCGATCTCGGACTGGCCGAGCACCTGGATGCGGCCGGGGTGGATCAGGTTGAGGTGCCCGACCAGATCCGTGGTGGAACCTTCGAGAGGCGCCGGAATGGCGGCGTTGAGCGAGCCGCACACCCACTCGAGGTGCAGCGCGTCGCGGTTGCGCTCAAACAGCTGAGCGACGATCAGCCGGGGCATCTGCCAGCCAGTTCACGAAAAGGGAGTGGATCGCCGCGGCGCTTTCGCTACTGGTGAGTTGTTCGCGAAAGCTTCGTTCGGAGAACATCTGCGCGAGTTCCGAAAGGAACTGCAAATGCAGTTCCGTGGCGGCTTCAGGTACCAGCAGGACGAAGGCCAAGGCCACCGGCTTGCCGTCCGGGGCATCGAACTGCACCGGCGTGCCCAGGCGCAGGAAGCAGCCGATGGCTTCCTTCAGTCCCTTGATGCGGCCATGCGGAATGGCCACACCCTGGCCGAGCCCGGTCGAGCCGAGCTTCTCGCGCGCGAACAGGGCGTCGTAGACCTTGCTGCGGGCGATGCCCTGATTGTTCTCGAACACTAGGCCGGCTTGCTCGAAGACGCGCTTCTTGCTGCTCGCATCGAGGTCTACGACGATGTTCGAAAGTGGTAGGAGTCTGGCGATCTGGTTCATCGGAAACGATTGAAGGAACCCCTTCACCGATCGGGTGCGCAGTATACCGCGAAATCGCCGACTAGAGCCCGTAGTTGTCTGAAAGACAACCCAGGGCTCTTGTGCCAGCGAGGCAGGTGCTAGTGCCCGTCGTTGTCCGAAGGACAACCCAGGGCACTTGTGCCACGAAGCCGGTGCTAGGCCCCAGCCCAGTTCACTCGGCCGGCTGGCGCTTGTGGCCCTCGTGGGCGTGGTTCGACTGCTTCTCCTTGTATTTCAATACCTGGCGGTCGAGCTTGTCGACCAACGTGTCGATGGCGGCATAGAGATCTGGCGAGATGGAATCGGCATAGATGTCCTTGCCTTTGACGTGCAAGGTGACTTCAGCTTTCTGATCGAGCTTGTCGACGGACAGGATCACATGGGTGCTGGTGACGCTGTCGAAATGACGGATCACCCGGTCCAATTTTGAATTGACATAGTCACGGATGGCGGGTGTGACTTCGACATGATGGCCAGTGATGTTGATGTTCATGATTGCTCCTTGTCAGAGGGTCTTACGCAAATTGACTGGCGGGATGTTCAGTGCATCGCGATACTTGGCGATCGTGCGTCTGGCCACGACGATACCCTGCTGGCCCAGAATCTCCGCGATCTTGGCATCGGAGAGCGGCTTGTGGCCATCCTCCGCGCCCACCAGCTGCTTGATCAGCGCGCGAATCGCGGTGGATGAAGCTTCGCCGCCGGCCTCGGTGGCGACATGGCTGCCGAAAAAATACTTCAGTTCGAAAATGCCGCGCGGAGTCGCCATGAACTTCTGCGTGGTCACGCGCGATATCGTGGATTCGTGCAGACCGAGCGTCTCCGCGATTTCGCGCAGCGTCAGTGGCCGCATCGCCACTTCGCCGTATTCGAGAAACTGGCGCTGGCGGTCGACGATCGCTTGCGACACGCGCAGGATGGTGTCGAAGCGCTGCTGCACATTCTTGATCAGCCATTTCGCTTCCTGCAACTGGCTCGCCAGGCCGGCGTTGCCGCTACCTCGGCCGCGCTGCAAAATGCTTGCATAGAGCTGGTTGAGGCGCAGGCGCGGCATGGCGTCGGCGTTGATGCTCGCGGTCCATACGCCGCGGAATTTTTTCACCACCACGTCGGGAATGATATAGCGCGTATCGAGCGCGGAGTAGCGGGCGCCCGGCCTCGGATTCAGGGAGCGGATCAGGGCGTGGGCGGCGCGCAAGGCGTCATCGTCGCAGCGCAGGAGTTTTTTCAGCCGGGCAAAATCCCGGGCGGCGAGCAGGTCGAGGTGCCGATTGACGATCGCCAGCGCCATTTCCCGGACCGGACAGGGCGGCTGACAAGCGAGTTGCAGCGCCAGACATTCGCCGGGTCCGCGCGCGGCTATACCGGGCGGATCGAAGTTCTGCAGGAGCTTCAGGGCGACCTGCAATTCTTCCAGCAGTTCTCCGTGTTCGGCCTCGCTCATTTCCTCGGCCAGAACGCCCACCAGATCCTCAAGGCTCTGCCCGAGATAGCCGTCGTCGTCGAGCGCCTCGATCAGGAAACCGACCAGACTGCGATCGCGGTCGGAGAAGGGTGTCAGTGCGAGTTGTGCGCCGAGATGATCGCGCAGCGATGTGCTGGCCGTCTGGATATCGGCATAGTCGGAGTCGTCGTCGTCGCGCGGCCCGTGGTTGGCCGGGGCATCGTTGCCCCAACTGGGTTCCGCGGTTTCGTCGTAATCAGACGCTTCACGCTCCTTGCGTTCCGCAGGCTCGCTACGCTCTGCGTTCTCGGCTGGCGCGGCGGCCGGCTGTTCGGATTGGTCACGGGGCGGAACGAAAGCGGCGCCTTCCTCGGGTTCGTCGCGCTCGAGCAGTGGATTCTCATGGAGGAATTGTTCGATCTCCTGATTGAGCTCCAGGGTGGACAATTGCAGCAGGCGGATCGACAACTGCAACTGCGGCGTGAGCGCGAGATGCTGTGAGAGTTTGAGTTGCAGCGACTGTTTCATGGCACATCACATGCGAAAGTTTTCGCCGAGGTAGACCTTGCGGACGCTTTCGTTGCCGATAATCTCGTCCGGACGGCCGGACGCCAGCACTTCGCCGGCATTGATGATGGTGGCGCGATCGCAGATGCCCAGCGTCTCGCGCACATTGTGGTCGGTGATCAGGATGCCGATGTTGCGCTCCTTGAGGAAGCTGATGATCTTCTGGATGTCGATGACGGCAATCGGGTCGACGCCGGCGAAGGGTTCGTCGAGCAGGATGAAGCGCGGCTCGGTCGCCAGGGCGCGGGCGATTTCGACGCGGCGACGCTCGCCGCCGGAAAGCGAGATGGCCGGCGCGTTGCGCAAATGGGTGATGTGCAACTCCTGCAATAAGCCATCGAGGCGGTTTTCGATCTCGTCTTTGGAAAGATGCTGCAATTCGAGAACGGCACGGATATTGTCGGCGACATCGAGTTTCCTGAATACCGAGTTCTCCTGTGGTAGATAGGATAACCCCAACCTGGCCCGCCTGTGAATCGGCATGTGCGTGAGCTTGGTGTCGTCGAGGCGTATTTCGCCGCCGTCGGCCGCCACCAGGCCGACGATCATGTAGAAGCAGGTGGTCTTGCCGGCCCCGTTCGGACCCAGGAGACCGATCACCTCGCCGCTGCCGACGTCGAAAGAGACGTCCTTGACGACGATCCGCGATTTGTACTTTTTGCGCAGGCCGGTGACGCTCAACGTGCTCTTGATTTCAGGCATCGTCGGTGGTCTTCAAGATTCGCCTGATGGCATCAGACGAGAAGCCGCGGCTTTGCAGGAAGCGCGCCTGCTTTGCCCATTCGCGGGCGTCGCCGGGCGGATGGGCGAACTTGCGCCGCCACAGCGCGCGGGCCCGCTCTTCCTCGCTGCCCAAGTCGTCGGCCGCGAACGCCCGCGCCAGGCTGGCATCGATCAACTCTTCCGAGATGCCCTTGGCGCGCAGCCGGTAGCGCAGCGCCATGGAGCCCAGCCGCGACGCATGGCCGGAGAGGTAGGCTGCCGCGGTGCGTTCGTCCGAGAGTAGCCCGGTTTGTTCGAGATGGTCTAGCACGGCGGCGATTTCTTCGGCGGTACCCAGTGCTGATAGTTTGTTTTCGAGTTCCCGGCGGCTGTGCTCGCGTCTAGCCAGCCGCTTCAGCGCCGCTTGGCGCAGTGAGCTCACTCGGCCACGGCTGCCGCGGGCTGGATCGCGGTCACGCCGAGCGCGGCGCGTACCTTGTTCTCGATCTCGCGGGCGAGGTCAGGATGCTCCTTCAGATAGTCGCGGGAATTGTCCCTGCCCTGGCCGATCTTCTCGCCGTTATAGGCGTACCAGGCGCCGGACTTGTCGACGACCTTGTGCTCGACGCCAAGATCGATGACCTCACCCTCGCGCGAGATGCCCTCGCCGTAGAGGATGTCGAAACGGGCTTCGCGGAAGGGCGGCGCCACCTTGTTCTTGACCACCTTGACCTTGGTCTCGTTGCCGACCACTTCCTCGCCCTTTTTGATCGCGCCGACGCGGCGGATGTCCAGGCGCACCGAGGCGTAGAACTTCAGGGCGTTGCCGCCGGTGGTCGTTTCCGGACTGCCGAACATCACACCGATCTTCATGCGGATCTGGTTGATGAAGATGACCAAAGTGTTGGTGCGTTTGATGTTGCCGGCGAGCTTGCGCAGCGCCTGGCTCATCAGCCGCGCCTGCAGGCCGGGCAACTGGTCGCCCATCTCGCCCTCGATTTCGGCGCGGGGCACCAGCGCCGCAACGGAGTCGATGACGATGATATCGACGCCGCCGGAGCGCACCAGCATGTCGGCGATTTCCAGGCCTTGTTCGCCGGTGTCGGGTTGTGAGATCAGCATGTCGCCGACGTTGACGCCGAGTTTGCCGGCATAGACCGGGTCGAGCGCGTTCTCGGCATCGATGTAGGCCGCCACGCCGCCGGCCTTCTGCACTTCGGCCACGACATGCAGGCATAACGTGGTCTTGCCCGAGGATTCAGGACCGTAGATCTCGACCACCCGGCCGCGCGGCAGGCCGCCGGTGCCGAGCGCGATGTCGAGACCGAGAGAGCCGGTGGAGACGACTTGGAGGTCGTTCTCGATTTGCGCCGCGCCCATTTTCATGATCGAGCCCTTGCCGAATTGCTTCTCGATCTGGGCCAGGGCTGCCTGCAGAGCCTTGCTCTTGTTGTCGTCCATGATGATTTCCTTCGCGAATTTGTTAGATTATGGCATAGTTTTTGCGGCACCTTCCAACCTGAGCATCAGGCCGGATAAGGCGTGGATCAAGGCCGCCCGCCTGACCGCTTCACGGTCCCCGGGGAATAGCCGGGTCTCGCTGCTGGTGTCTGTCGCGCCCATGCACCAGGAGAAGCATACGGTACCCACTGGCTTACCAGGTGAGCCACCCCCCGGGCCGGCGATGCCGGTGATCGCCAGCGCGACCTGGGCATGGGAGTGCGCCAGCGCGCCGGTCGCCATGGCCCGTGCGGTCTCCTCGCTGACCGCGCCATGGGCGGAGAGTAGCGCACTCGGCACGCCGAGCATTTCCCGCTTCGAGTCGTCTGAATAGGTCACGAAGCCGCGCTCGAACCAGTTCGAACTGCCGGCGGTGGCCGTGACCACTGCCGCGACCCAGCCGCCGGTGCAGGATTCTGCGCAGGTCAGCAGGGATCGATGCCGGAGCAGGGCGGCGCCGAGCGATTCCGAGAGTTGGCTGAGTTCTTCATCCATGTTCAATTAAGCAAAGCCTTGGCCAGCGCCAGCACCAACAGTGCATAGCCGGCCGCGACCAAGTCGTCGAGCATCACGCCGAAGCCGTTCTTCATCGACTGATCGATGTTGCGCGCCGGCGGTGGTTTGAAAATGTCGAAACAGCGGAACAGCAGGAAGGCCGCCAACTGCCAGTGCCAATCCTCCGGCGTCAGGAAGAGCACGAACCAGAATGGCACGATCTCGTCCCAGACCATGGCGCCGTGGTCGGGCACACCCAGATCGCGGCCGGTCTTGTCGCAGGCGTAGATGCCGACCAGGAAGGCCGTCAGCAGGAACAGGGCGAAGCCCGGTTCATCGAAAGCGGGCCGGAGCAGGGGGAAGCTTAACCAGGCGAACAGCGTACCGAAGGTTCCCGGCGCTAGCGGCGAGAGGCCGCTGCCCATGCCGCAACTGATGAAATGGGCGGGGTGGGACATGAGAAAGCGCCAGGAGGGCGGCGTGCTCTGCTTGATCGTCATGGCGTTCCGGCGAAATGATCGAAACCCCGACGCAGGATGGGCACGGCGCGCCCTTGGGCGTCCTCCAGGTTCAGGGTTTCTCCTCCTACGGGCCTGATGCTGCCGATCGCCGTGAGCGTCAGGTGGAGTTCGCGCGCGAGTGCATCGATTCGGGCATGGTGGCCAGGCGCTGCGGTAAAGACCAGCTCGTAGTCGTCACCGCCGCCGAGCAGGCAGTCCTGCGCCAGGGCCTGGTCGGCGCAGGCGGCCAGGGCGGCGCCCGGCAAGCGGTCGAATTGGACTGTGGCCGCGACTGCGGAGCGTTCCAGGATGTGGCCAAGGTCGGCCAGCAGGCCGTCGGAAACGTCGATGGCGGCGCTGGCCAGTCCGCGCAGCGCGATGCCCAGGGCTACGCGCGGCTGCGGCCGGGCTAGCGCCGCGAGACAGTCGGTGAGTGCCGGCTCACTGAGCATGCAGCGCCCTTGCAGGTGGGCGAGACCCAGCGCGGCCAGCCCCGGGGTGCCGGAAACCCAGATTTCGTCGCCCGGGCTGGCGCCGCTGCGGAGCAGTGCCTGACCTTGCGGCACTTCGCCGAAGATGGTCGGACAGAGGTTCAATGGCCCGCGCGTGGTGTCGCCGCCGATCAACTCGACCCCGAAACTCCCGGCGCAGTCGAACAGGCCGCGGGCAAAGGCGGAAATCCAGGCTTCAAAGGCTGCCGTTGCTTCCGGCAGGGCTACGGCGAGGAGCGCCCAGCGCGGCTCTGCCCCCATCGCCGCCATATCCGAAACATTGACCGCCAGGGTTTTCCAGCCGAGGTCTTCGGGGTCCGCCGGTGTCTGGCCGTTGCCGAGAAAATGGGTGCCCGCGACCAGCATGTCGGTGGAGATCACCAGTTCCATGCCGGGCGAGACGCGGACGATCGCGCCATCGTCGCCGACGCCCAGCACCGTGCGCGGCGTCGGGCGGGTGAAGTAGCGGGCGATCAGTTCAAATTCGGAAGGCACTGGCCCATCAGCCTCTTATCGCCTGGCTTCGTTCGGGCGCAAGCCGGCCGCGAGTTTGTCGAGCACCCCATTGACGAACTTGTGGCCGTCGGTGCCGCCGAAGCTCTTGGCGAGTTCGATGGCCTCGTTCAACACGACACGGTAGGGCGTCTCGGGGAAATGCTTGAACTCGCAGGCTCCGAGCAGCAGGATGCCGCGCTCGATCGGCGATATCTCAGGCCAGGGGCGGTCGATATGCGCAGCGAGGAGTTCCTGAAGTTCGGCCATGTCGGTCAGCGTGCGATGCAGCAGCGTCTGGTAAAGCTCAAGGTCGGCCTTGTCGAAGCCGACGACGCCGGCCGCCTGGCTGGTTATCGCGGCCTCGTCCTGGCCGCCCACCAGCGACTGATAGATTCCCTGGAGGACGAATTCCCTCGCCCGGTGACGCGGATTGGCGCGTCTCCCCCGGGTAGCGGGCGCGGCCGGAAGACTCACCGGAAAGCCTTCAGCAGATTGACCATCTCGACCGCGGCCTGGGCCGCCTCGCGGCCCTTCTGCGCCATGCGCGAGAGCGCCTGATCGTCATCCTCGGTGGTGAGCACGGCGTTGGCGACCGGCACCCCGGTCCTCTGCTGTACCTCGCTGATGCCGCGGGCCGATTCGTTCGAGACGATCTCGAAATGATAAGTCTCGCCGCGGATCACGCAGCCCAAGGCCACCAGCGCGTCGAAGCGGCCGCTGCCGGCCATTCCCAGCAAGGCCAGCGGGATCTCCAGGGCCCCGGGCACGGTCGCGATCGCCATGTCGGCCGGTGCCACGCCGAGTTTTTTCAATTCGTCGGCGCAGGCGGAAAGCAGGCCTTCGCCGACATCGGCGTTGAAGCGGCTCATGACCATGCCGATGCGCAGTCCGTGGCCGGCGAGTTTCGGTTCGAGTTCGAAAATGTCGTCAAAGCGTGCCATGTCCATTCCTCAGATCTTGGTGCCGTCGGGCGCCAGGTAACCGCATACTTCCAGGCCGAATCCGGTCATGCTCGGCATCTTGCGCGGGCTGGCCATCAGGCGCATTTTGCCGACGCCCAGGTTGCGCAGGATTTGCGCACCGATGCCGTAGATGCGCGGATCCCATTTCGCCGCGGGTCTGGCGGCGGGGGCCTGGTCCTGAAAAGACGCGAGCAGGTCGTGACCCGATTCGACCCGGCGCAACAGGACGATGACGCCGCTGCCGGCGGCGGCGATGGTCTGCATCGCCTGGTCGACGCTGAAGGTATGGCGCTGGCTTTCGCTGTCGAGAAAATCGAGTACGGAGATAGGCTCATGCACCCGCACCAGGGTTTCCACTAGCGGATTGATTTCGCCCAGGGATAGGGCCAGATGCACTTCCGCCGAACTCTTGTCGAGGAAGGCGGAGAAACGGAAGGGGCCGTGGCGGCTGCTGATCTGCTTTTCGGCGACGCGCTCGACCAGGGTTTCGTTCTCGCTGCGGTAATGGATCAGGTCGGCGATGGTGCCGATCTTGAGGCCGTGTTCGTGCGCGAACTCGAGCAAGTCCGGCAGCCTGGCCATGGTTCCGTCGTCCTTGAGAATCTCGCAGATTACCGATGCCGGCTCCGCGCCGGCCAATTGCGCCAGATCGCAGCCGGCCTCGGTGTGGCCCGCGCGCACCAGCACGCCGCCGTTCTGGGCCATCAGCGGGAAGATATGGCCGGGCTGGATGATGTCGGCCGGCTTGGCGTGTTTCGCCGCCGCCGCCTGGACGGTGCGGGCGCGGTCATGCGCCGAGATGCCGGTGGTGACGCCTTCCGCGGCTTCGATCGAGAGGGTGAAGGCCGTGCCATGCGGGCTGCGGTTGTCCCTCACCATCAGCGGCAGGTTGAGTTGCCGGCAGCGCGCTTCGGAAAGCGTCAGGCAGATCAGGCCGCGGCCGTGCTTGGCCATGAAATTGATGGCTTCGGGGGTGACGTGCTCGGCGGCGATGACGAGGTCGCCCTCGTTCTCGCGGTCTTCCTCGTCGACGAGTATGACCATGCGGCCGGCGCGGATGTCGGCGATGATGTCCTGGATTGGGCTGACGCTCATGAGTGGCAGTATTGTGGAAGAAAGAGCGACATTGTAATCCTTCCGGACTCTCCGCCTGCGACGGCATGATAGACTGGCCCGTGCCATCGTCAGACGTCTGTCGGTGATCGGCTGATTGTTTCGCGGCCTGAGTCGCGGAACGCGAAATGGAGCCTCGCGGAATGAACGATAAAGGGGTACTGGGCGACGTTTTCAGGCGCCCCGGCTTCCTGCTCAAGCGTTGCAGTCAGGTGTCGGCGGCGATCTTCGTCAAGCTCTGCCGGGACTTCGCCATGACGCCCTCCCAGTA
Organism: uncultured Sterolibacterium sp.; assembly: GCA_903832735.1. Taxonomy (GTDB): domain Bacteria; phylum Pseudomonadota; class Gammaproteobacteria; order Burkholderiales; family Rhodocyclaceae; genus CAIYYX01. The sequence continues at coordinate 44,546 of CAILCO010000087.1, read as the reverse complement.
CGGCGCGCTTTGCGCGCTGCACGACTTCCCCGACGTGGATCAGATCGCGCTGGGCCGGTTGATCGGGCAGGACCGCTCGACCGTCGGCTTGGTCATCCGGCTGCTCTCCGAGCGCGGACTGATAGAGCGCGCGGTGAACGAGAATGACCGGCGGCGCATGCGCCTCAGACTGTCGAAGGCCGGTCAGCGCCTGCTCGCCGAGATAGCGCCAGCGACGAAGCAGGCGCGGGATGTCGTCCTGGGCGGACTGCCGAAGGACAAGCAGAAACTTCTTTTGGATCTGCTTGAGGAATTTCTGCAGGGCCACGACGCGGTTATTTCACCGCAGGAGATCATGACCGGCGGCACCCCTTCGGCGAGAATCGGTACGCGGCGCGCTGCCAAAAAATGATGCGCTTCTGACGGATGTCCGGTTGCGCACCATGGTTCGCAGTGGTTTCCTAGATCGGCACCTCGTCCACGTTGTAGCGGAACAGCCAGTCGTAGCGCTCCCGGACCTTCGCCTCGGTCCACTCGCGATCGACATAGGCGGCTGCGCCGGCGGCGGAGGCCAGCGCGGAATTGTGGAAGCGCCGCCTGTTTTCGCTTGAACGCAGGACGATGCTGGTGGTGCGCTCGATGCGCGCTTCCTGGTATTTCTCCAGGGCCAGCGCCGGATCGGAGGCATACTTTTCGAGACAGCGCGCGAGGATATAGCCGTCCTCGATAGCCATCACGGCACCCTGGGCGAGAAACGGCAGCGTCGGGTGGCAGGCGTCGCCGAGCAGGGTGACCCGGCGGGATGACCACTGCGGCATCGGATCCCGCGCCATCAGGGCCCACTTGTAGGGCACCTCGATGTTCCGGATCAGTTCATGGACATCGTCGTGCCAGCCCGCGAAGTCGGCATGGCATTCCTGGTGCGTGCCCTTCTGTGTCCATGACTCGATCTGCCAGTCGTCGCGCTCGACGATTCCGACGAAGTTCATCAGCGTCCCGCCGCTCAACGGATAGTGGATCACATGGGCGCCCGGTCCTACCCAGTTGGTGCCGACCGTAGAGCGCAGGTGTTGCGGCAGGCTGTCCATACTGATGACGCCGCGCCAGGCAAGACAGCCGGAAAACTTCGGCTGATCGGTTCCGAAAGTCTGCTCGCGAATTCGCGAATGCACGCCGTCCGCGCCGATCAAGAGGTCAGCGTGGAATTCGCGCCCATCGGCCAGCTTCAGCGCCACGCCGTCATCCGTCTGCGCGTAGCTCACACACTTCGCGGCTAGCGTCAGCGCATCCCGTTTCCTGGCGCGCAGCGCATCCGCGAGCACCTGATGCAGCTTAGCGCGGTGCATCGTGAAGTAAGGATAGCCATACTGCTCTACGGAGGTCGCGCCGAGATCGAACAGCTTCCAGGTCTGGCCGGTGCTCCACAGGCGGATGTTTTTGCCCGCGGGTTCGCTGGCGCAGGCGCGCAATGACCCACCCAGGCCGAGGCCATACAGCGGCCGCAAACCATTGGGGCTGAGTTGCAGCCCGGCGCCCACCTCGCGCAGTTCGGCTGCCTGCTCCAGCACCTGGACATCGCAACCGCGCTCCTGCAGGGCCAGCGCGGCAGTCAAGCCGCCGATGCCCGCGCCGACTATCAGTACTTTCATCGGCTTCGCCGGTTTTCGCCGGCCGGCCGCGGAAGTCGTCCGGTCACAGGCGGAAGATGCGCTCGGCATTGCCGCCGCGCGCCTTGTCCCGACGCGCCGCCGGCAGGGCGTCGACCCGCGCCAGGCAGCCGGCCATGTCGCCGATGTTGTGCGGGTAGTCGGAACCATACAGGAGGTTCTCTTCTCCGGCGGTGGTCACGCACAATTCCAGCGCTTCCTGGCTATAGACGACCGAGTCGAGATAGATGCGCCTCAAGTAGGCGCTCGGCTTCTGCGCAATCTTTTCGCGGCAGGCTGGCATGTTGTCGTAGCACTGATCCAACCGTCCGATGATGTAGGGCAAGGTGCCGCCGCCATGCGAGGCGATCAGTTTGAGATCGGGATAGCGGTCGAAGAAGCCGTCGAAGATCATGCGCACTACGGCCAGCGTCGTGTCGAACAGGAAACCCGTGGAGGCCACCAGGTTGTACGGCACCATATTCATTTCCGAGAGACCCGGGGGGGCTGTCGGATGCAGCAACACCGGCAGCGCTCTGCGTTCGATCTCCCGCCAGATCGGGGCGAACAGCGGGTCGGTCAGTTCGCTTCCGGCGATGTTGCCCAGGACCATGACGCCCACGGCACCTGCGGCGACGGCGCGTTCGAGTTCGGCGACGGCAGCTTCCGGGTACTGCCAGGGCAGCGCAGCAAACCAGCGGATGCGGTCGGGATGCGCGCGTTGTCCCTGTGCCATGTCGTCGTTCATCAGGCGCGCAGCACGCGTGCTGATTTCCGCTCCGCCCCAGAAGACGTTCGGACAAGTCAGCGACACGACGGCGAGATCGACTCGCGCCTGGTTCATGCTTCTCACCCTCAGGTCGTAGTCGAACATACCCTCGGTCAAGGTCATGAAGGGTGCGCCATGGAGGTGCACGACGCGCTGCCCGGTCTTTATCGGCATGACGCTGTACCGCGGACCGCCATGCGCCTGCAGCAGGTCTACCCACTCGTTGCTGAGCATGTGGGTGTGCACGTCGATGACATTTTTCATGCTGTTCCTTGGTTGTTGGTTGACGTTGCTTAGCGAGGCTATTCCCGGATGGCTTCGACAGGTTCGACGCGCACCACCAGTATCGCCGATCTGCCCTCGTCGAGCGCGGCGAGACAGCGGGCCAGTGCGGCGCGCAGATCTTCCGGATCCTCGACGCGTTCGCCGTAGGCGCCGACGGTCCCGGCAATCTTCTCGTAATGCGTATCGGCGCCGAGGAAGGATTGATAGGCGCCGGCGGTCTGCGCGGCGCCTGCGGGATAGACGCGCTGCGTCGCGCCCTTCACCGCACCCCAGCCGCAATTGTCGAGGACGACGGTGAAGATCGGCAGGTCCTGGCGTTTCGCCACCATGAACAGCGCGGTCGGACCCGAGAAGATGAAGCTGCCGTCGCCGGTGACGTAGAAGACCTTGCGTTCGGGATGGGCGAGCTTGGCACCCAGCGCCACGCCGCCGCCGAAACCGAGACCGCCGCCGCCGTTGCCGAACACCGTCCCGGGCTTGTTGCGGCGGATATGGCTGAGCACCGGGATGACGTTGGTGATGCACTCCTGCACCAGGATGTCGTCCTCGCCCATGATGCGCGAGAGTTCCGCGGCGACATAGGCGGGGTTGATGCGACCGGGCGCGCCCGGCTTGAGCGCGACGCCGGCCGCGGCGTCGGCCGCTGTGCGCCGTTCGGTAAGCGTCCCGAGCCGCGCCTGCGCTTCGCTGCGGTAGGAGGCGCCGGCCTTGGCACGCACGACCTCGAGCAGACGCTCGAGGACCCGGCGGCTGTCCCCCTGGACGCGCAGCTGCCCGGGAAAGGTCCACATCGGGAAGTCCTTCTTCACCGTGTCCACATCGATGTGCGCCCACCAGGTATCCGGATTTTCGCGGGCGAGGCTGGGAATCCACGGTACGTCGACGTCGACCAGCAGGCCGAAATCGGCTTCGTGCAGATCGCGTCCGGCGAGGAAACCCGAGAAGCACGGCGAGTCGTGCGCGATGTTGAGGTGGATGGGGTTGGACTCGTATACCTTGATCCCGGCAAAACGCGCCAGGTCATCGATCAGCCCCGGGGTCGCCGGGTTGCGGCCGGCATAGGCGGTGATCAGAATCGGCCGTTTGGCCGCGAGCAGGCGCTCTGCAATCGTGGCTATCGCCTCGTCGTCGATGCCCCTGATCTGTCCGGGACCGTAGCGCTCCGCCGGGTAGGAGCGGACGTTTTCCTGCGCGTGTTCGGCTGCCAGCACCTCGCGCGAAATCGTCAGGTAGGCCGGGCCTTGTGGCTCGGTGTGCATCATCGTATGGGCGCGCCGCAAGGCTTCCTTGACCACGATGCCGGCCGGAAGGTCCCAGGACCACTTGACGTAGGGCCGCACCAGGCTCGCCATGTCGTAGGGTTCCTGGAGGAAATTGACGTAGGTGTCGCGCGTCCCGAGAAGCTCGCCGTGCTGGGTGTAGGGCGCCTTGCCGGCCATGACCAGCACCGGCACCCGCGACCGACAGAGGTTGTGCATGCCCATCGCGGCGTTGGCCGTACCGGCATCGACATGCACCAGCACCGCCTGGGCGCGGCCGGTGCACATGGCGTAACCGGCGGCCATGTGCATGGCCAGATTCTCGTGCGGGCAGAGGATCGCTTCTGGCGGCGTGCGGCCCTCCCTCTTCCAGCGGGCGATTTCCTCGATGATCGGCGCGTGGTCGGTACCCAGGTTGCAGAACAGGTACTCGACGCCGATTTCCTGCAGGCCTTCGAGAAAGTAATGGGCTGTGGAGCATGTTGTCATGTAGGGGACCTCATCTTGGAACTGTTCAAATCGGTCCGCTCGCGAACCGTCCTTGTGCCGAACTCCAGCCCTTTCATCAAGCGATAGACCGCTTCATGCATCGGCACGGGCACGCCGACCTCGGCCGCCTTGCGGATCATGTAGCCGGTCAGCGCGTCGATTTCGATGGGTGCGCCGCGCTCCATGTCCTGAGCCATCGAGCCGGGATGGCGGGGCAGCGGAATCTTGCCGGCACGGACATCCTCGACGATCTGCAGCGGCGGGTACAGCGGCGTGATGCCCAGGCCCTGCGCCACGCGCAGGCCCTCCGCGACCATGTCCCTGAGCAGTTCATAGACTTCCTCGCTCTGGTATTTCGCCTCCGGGATTCCGCGCAGCAGCGCGCTGACCGGATTCATGGCGCAGTTGAAGATGAACTTCGACCAGATCGCGCCGCGCGGATCGGCTGTCGCCCGGGTGGGCAGTCCGGCTCGGTCCAGCAACTCGGCGAGTCGTTCGGCACCTTCGAGCGATCCGCGTGCTGGACCCATCCAGGACACGGAACCATGGATCAGGTGGCGGATCTGGCCGGGCCCGTGGTATTCCCCCGCTTCCCAGGTCATGCCTTGCGCCACGTCCCAGTCGCAGGCGGCGAGCAGGAGTTCGACGTTGCCCTGTCCGTTTTGCAGCGTGTATATCAGCGGACGGCCTGTCAGCCTGGGCAGCAGGGTGCGGAGCAGGTCAGCCGTGTACAAGGACTTGACCGCGATGATGAGGGCATCGAAGCGGCGCCCGGCTAGCTGATCGGCGGCGCCCAGCGCCTCGATGCGGGCGTGCGCTTCGGTCCGGCCGCTAATCTTCAGCCCGTCCCGGTTGATCGCCGCAACGTGGGCGGGATTGGTGTCGTACGCCGTCACGTTGGCCACTTTTGCCAGGTGGGCGGCGTAGATGCCGCCGATGGCGCCGCAGCCGGCGACGAGTATGCTGGCGCTCATGAAGCGCGACGCTCGGGGAGTTTCATAACCATCACTTCAAGCAGCGGCCAGCAAGGCCTGCAGTTGGCGATTGACCTCAGCGCTTCGATGACGCGCCGTATTGCCGGTCGGCGCGAGGGCCTCGGCATAGAAGAATGCCGGGAGTTCGTCGTCCTTCTCGGAAAATCCCGCAGCCTTGTTGAATTCCCATTCCATCAATAACGCCTCGCGGCCCAGGGTCTGGATGAAGGACGGAGCCAGCTGGGTGCCGTGGGCATCATTGAGCGCGGTGACGATGAGCTCCGCGCTGACATTGGTGACGGCGCGGCCGAAGATGCACAGGCCCAGGGAGTCGACCGCGGCCGAGGCGGTCTGTGCCGCAAGGCTGACGGCGACCAGTTCCGCGGTGGTCTTGCCGACACAATCGTATGCGGGCACGTTCCCCGAGGTGTGATCGGCACCTTGCGCGGTCAGCATCATCGAGATTCCGGTCACCTCGACGATGCGCGGATCGTAGGCGCTGATCGCCTGTCCCTTGATGACCGGAACCCGGGCGACCCGGTAATGGGCGCCGACGCGTGCGGTGCCCTGGGCCAGGAGGCGGCCGCGTTCGCTGCCCCGGCGCATCTCCTCCAGGGCTGCCATCATGAAGTCGAGATCGCCGAATGCGGCTTCGCCGGCTTCCATCAGTACGCCGAGCATGGCCCCTACCTCGATGGTGTCGACGCCCAGGTCGTTGGCCACGGCGTTGAGCAAAGCCACGTCGTCCGGGTCCGACAAGCCGCAGTTGCTGCCCATCAGGCCGAGAGTCTCGTATTCCAGCGGGGAGACGAGTTCCTTGCCATTCCGGTCGACGTAGATGTTGCTGCATTCGATCAGGCAGCCCGGCATGCAGGCGTGCGTCGGTTCCCCGCCGCGACTCAAATTGAGTTCGCGGATATGGTCCCCGCCCAGCTTGAAGGTTTCCTTGGCCGGATTGACCAACTGGCCGTTGCTGAAATTGTTCACCGGAAGTCCGCCGATCAGGTTCAGCATGTCGCCCATCGCCGCGGTGCCGACGCGCTTGAAGGAATCGATCGCCGGTTCCTTGCCGAGCCTGGCACCGTATTCGCGGATCGCGCCCATGAGTTTTTTGCGGTCATGAAATGGCGGCATCCGATGCATGTCGACGACGATGGCCTTGACCTTCTTGCTGCCCATGACGGCACCGACGCCGCCTCTTGCGGCGAGCCGCGAAGGCCGCCCGTCGGTATCGGCGAAGGCGATGCCCGCGACCAGACCCAGGTATTCGCCGACCGGGCCGCAAAGGGCGAAACTGATTTTTTCTCCATAGCGCTCGAACAGCAGCGCCGCCGCATCGTTGTTGCCCAGGCCCATATAGGGTTCGGCGCTTTCGAAAGAAATGCTTCCTTCTTTGGTGATGCGGATGACCACCCATTGGTCCGAGGCACCGTACAGCGTGAGTCCCGCCGTTTCGATCTGGCCCAGGGCAAAGCCGAAGGTGCCGCCCGAATTGGCTTCCTTGATGCCGCCTGTCAGGGGACTCTTGCAGCCGACGCTGATCCGGTTGGCGTTGGAGAAATTGCTGCCGGCAAAAGGACCCGCGGAGAAAATCAGCGGATTCTCCCGCGACAGCGGATCGACGCTGGCCGACCCGCCTGCCAGGAGGGTCTTGGCGATATAGTGGCGACCGGTGCGGATGATTGCCTCGCCCTGCAGTTCCTCTGTTTCGACAGAGCGTTCCTCAAGATGGATGTGCAGGTATTTGCGCATGTCGTCCTCAGCGTAAGGTCAAAATATAACGGATTGTGCGCATTAACTCGATCCCGGGCAATGACCTGCCGGCGGGCGTCAGTCGACGTGGATATTGCTCTCCCGCGCAGCCCGGGTCCACTTGGCTACATCGGCCTTGAGCAGCGCGGCGAACTGCGCCTGCGAAAGAGTGCCGGGTTCATAGCCCAGTTCGGCGAAGCGCGCTTTGACGTCAGCCATCACGAGTATCTGCGCCACCGCGTCGTGTAACTTGTCGATCACTTCTTTCGGTGTTCCGGCCGGCGCGAAGATGCCGGACCAGAGCACGACGTTGAAATTCGGCAGCCCCGATTCTGCCATGGTTTGCAGGTCCGGCACTATCATCGATCGTTGCGGGCTCGATACGGCGAGGCCCAGGAGCTTGCCGGCGCGGAGTTGCGGCAGCGCCGACGGCAGGTCCACCGTCACCAGGTCGGTGTCGCCGGCCATCGCCGCGAGTATCGCCTGCACGCTGCCCTTGTACGGGATATGCAGGATATCGATTCCCGCCTGCTTCTTGAACAGCTCAGTGACCACCTGGAAGGGCGACGAACCCGAAGCGTAGCTGAGCTTGCCCGGCTTCGCCTTGGCGAGTTGGATAAACTCGGCGACGCTCTTCGTTTGCCGCGACGGGGGCACCGCCATCACCAGCGGATAGGAGGCGATCTGGACGGCCGGGGTGAAATCCCTGACCGGGTCGTAGGGCAGCTTTTCATAAAGCCCCGGATTGAAGCTCATCGCGCCGCTCGCGCCGACATACAGCGTGTAACCGTCTGGCGCGGACTTGGCAACGAAGTCGGTGGCAATGATGGCATCGGCGCCCGGCTTGTTCTCCACGAATACCGACTGGCCCCAGGCCTTGCTGAGTTTCTGCGCCATCATCCGGGCCAGGATGTCGACGCCGGGCCCTGGCGGAAACCCCACCACCAGTTTGATCGGCTTGAGCGGATAGGACTGGGCCGACGCGATCCCCGGGACGAACGCGAGCAGCGCCGCGAGCACGCAGCCGATTCTTGCCATGGCCGTAAGTTTCATATCCGGTTGTCGGGCGGGCACCTGCGCCGACCAGTCTTATTCGATCTTGATATTGCTTTCCCGCGCAACTTTGGTCCACTTGGCGATCTCCGCCTTGACCTGCGCGGCGAACTGCAGTTGCGAGAGATTGCTGGGTTCGAAGCCTAGCTCGGTGAGGCGCGCCTTGAATTCATCCGTCTTGATGATCTGCAACACCGTGTCGTGCAGCTTGTCGACTATTTCCTTGCGCGTTCCGGCCGGCGCGAAGATGCCGGTCCATACCCCGGTATCGAAGTTGGGCAGTCCCGATTCGGAGACGGTCGGTATCTCCGGCGCCACCGACGCGCGATTGAGACTGGTTACGGCCAGAGCGCGCAACTTGCCGGCGCGGATTTGCGGCAACGCCGGCGGCAAATCCACCGTCACCAGGTCGGTGTCGCCCGCGACGCCGGCCATGATCGCCTGCGCGCTGCCCTTGTACGGGATATGGATGATATCGATGCCTGCCTGCATCTTGAACAGTTCGGTGGCCATCTGAAAGGGCGTCGAACCCGAAGCGTAGGAGAACTTGCCCGGCTTCGCCTTGGCTTGTTCGATGAACTGGGCAAGGGTCTTCGCCGGCCGCGACGGATTCACCACCATCACCATCGCACAGGAGGCAATCTGGACGACCGAAACGAAATCCTTCACCGGATCGTAGGAGAGCTTTTGATAAAGCGCCGGATTGACGGTCATCGCGCCGGTCGCGCCGACATACAGCGTGTAGCCGTCGGGCGCGGACCTGGCGACATAGTCGGTGGCGATGATGGCGTTGGCCCCCGGCTTGTTCTCGACAAACACCGACTGGCCCCAGGCCTCGTTGAGTTTCTGCGCCAGCAGGCGCGCCAGGGTGTCGTTGGCGCCGCCGGGCGGGAAGCCGACGACCAGTTTGATAGGCTTGACCGGATAGGCTTGCGCCGACACCGTCCCTGGAACGAGCGCGAACAGAACCGTCAGAAATAGCGCAATGAATTGCTTGATCATGGCTTCCTCCTCCAAGTGATAATTCCGAAGTTGTGCGTTCGCCAACCTCTTTTATTGTTTTCTTCTAATACCTGCTTCGTGGCACAAGTGCCCTGGGTTGTCGTGCCGACAACTACGGGCACTAGCGGGCGCCGGCACGGGTCAGCAGCGGCAGGTGCACGCCGGCGCGGATGGTGGCGTACTTCATGAAGAAGTCTCCGCCTGCGGAGGCCACTCCCAGGAGCGCCATGGCCCCGAGCGTCAACGGCCCGGACATGCCGGTCCAGACCAGAAATGCCGGCAGGATGATGCCGAGGAGCAGAATGCCGCCGTAGAAGTAGGCGGACACGCGTCCGGCCAGCAGTTCATGAACCGAGCGCCGCGCCGCGGCGTTGCCGCTGCTCAGCGCCCCATGGATTTCCAGCACATAGAACAGCGTTACCGCGACGGTGACCGCTATCCAGAGCACCAGCAACTGATTGACCTGGTCGAGGTTTGCCTCCAGGGCGCGTGTGACCAGCAAGGCGGCGACGCCGCCGCGCAAGGCATAGCCGACATACAGGGCTGGATGCAGCGGTGAATTCCAGAACGGGATGGCTCGCGATGCGGTGTAGACGAAGCCCATGTAGCCGATCATGACCACCATGCCGATCGCCGCCATGCCATAGCCGAGCATGGCCGTTATCGAGCCGCCGCCCCACAATCCTGTCGGCCACAGCACCGGTACCAGGTAGAGAAAACCGCCGACGAGAAAAAGCGTGATCCCGACGAACCCGCGCGAGACCCAGGAGGTCTTCACCCGCCGCATCATTCGCCAGTAGCGTTCCGGATGGCCGAGAAAGCCCAGGTGCACCACGCCCCCGAGCGCAGCCAGCAGGTACGACAGCAGCAGTCCGTTGCTGCTGGCAAAGATCAACGACATCAGCCAGCCGCCCGCCGCCACGCCGACGAAGAAGTGGCCGACCACCAGCAGCAGACCCCGCCCCTCTCCCCAGTCGCGCTGGGGACGAAAATCGCTGCGCAGATCAATCAACATCTGCTGGTATTTCGCCTGGGAATCAGACATGCCGCCTCCTCCAATTCGTCTGCTGGTCATTCGTCCCGACTATCATGTCGGTAGGTAGTACACGCAAGGTTTCGTTGCCATTTCAGGATGCAGCGTAAATCCGGCACGCTCCTTGATGAGCCGAGATACGATACTGCTGGAATCATCCAGGTCGCCGAAAATCCGCGCGCTGGTCGGGCAATTCGCCACGCACGCCGGATCCTGTCCGGCCTGGACCCGATCCCGGCAGAAGTTGCACTTCATCACCACCTCGGTCTGGTGGCGCCCGGTGCGCGCCTGTTCGAATGCCGTCTGGCCCTGCGCGAAGTAGTGCTGCGGTTTGTCGTTGATATAGCGGTTGCCGTAGGGGCAGGCCATCATGCAGGAACGGCAGCCCACGCACTGGTCCGGGTCGATGTCGACGGTGCCGTCCTCCCAGATGAAGCTCGCGCCCGTCGGACAGGCATCGACGCAGGCAGGCTCCTCGCAGTGGTTGCACAGCACCGGCAGGAACAGCATATTGACGGTCGGGTAGGTTCCCTCTTCCTGCTTCAGCACGCGGGCGAAAAAGACGCCGGGCGGCGTGCCGTTCTCCGCCTTGCAGGAGAGTTGGCAGCCGTAGCAGCCGATGCAACGCTTGAGGTCTATCACCATTCCGTATCTCATGATTAGACCTCCACCGGCGTGACGCGCACCTTGACGCAGAGATCAAGATTGAGGTTGTTCGGGCTGACGTGATCGAAATCCAGTTCCAACAGTTCGTTGAAGAACACCCCCTTGCCACGGGCGACGGGCATGCCTTTGCCCCAGTGCCCGGCGCAGGCGGCGATGCCCAGGCCTTCCGGGTGTACCGCCTGGGTGAGGCGGATCCTGCCCTTCACCTTGCGGCCCGCCTCGCTCTCCACCCAGACCAGTTGTCCGTCGTGCAGGCCCTTCTTTTTCCCCACTTCGGCATGTATCGCCACGTAGTAGGAAAAGGGATCGAGTTCGGCGGCTTCGTCCAGCCAGGGGTTTTCCATGGTGAAGCTGTTGGTGTGGATGGTGTCGCGATAATAGAAGGCGTAAAAGTCGAAGCCCGATTTCTGACACAGATGGGAGCGGCAGGGCAGAAAGTCCGGCAGCGGATCGTAGTATTCCTGCGGAATCTTCACGCCCCGCGGCTCGCAGATGGCGTTGATCTTCTCCCACATGGAGACCATGAATTCCCAATAGACGGGCACCCGCACATCGACGAAAGGCCGCCAATAAACTTCTTCGGGCTGCTTCTTCCACTTGATCAGCCCGTGCTCCTTGAACCATTCCAGGCCGCGCTCGGGACCGAAATTGTTCTTCAACTCGAGATCGCAGATTTCCGGGAAGGTGTAGGCGTTATCTCCTTCCAGCCGGTAAGGTGTCTGCAGGTTCATCGAGGCGTTGTAGGCGGCGTTCAGGTCGGCGCGCATCCCGACGCGGTCGGCCAGATCCAGCAGCACCTCGGAGAAGCGGCGCTGCTCACCGTCCAACGGCACCACTTCCTGGCGGATCGGCCAGCACCATTCGCCCATCCCGCCGGGCAGGCTGAAGATGAAGGGAAAATTCGAGCGCGAGTCGGTCGACTGCAGATAGCTGGCATCGGGCAGCACGATGTCGGCGAACTGCGAGGTCTCGGTGAGGAAAAGGTCGAAGGAGGCGATGAATTTGTAGCGCTCCAGCGACTTTGCCACCACTTCGCTGGTGCCGATCGACATCATCAGGTTGGCGCCGAAATTAATCAGCACTTCGGGACGGTAGGGCACCTCGAACTTCTGCCACAATTCTTCCTGGTCGATGGAATTGAGGAAGGGCGAGGTCATGCCCATGACGAACAGATCCTGCAGGCCGAGATTCTTCGGCATGCGCGGTTCGGCAGCCGGATAGGGGTAGTGATAACCCATCCACATGCCCGTGACCATGAGGCCGTCCTCGTCTGCAGTGGGCACGTAGCGCGGCCTGCCGGTTTCCGGGAAGCCCTTGCTGGCGGGATTGAAGCCCAGGCAGGAACCGACCACGTCCGCGGCGCCGACCAACTGGTTGAGCAGGTCGACAGCGAAAAAATTGTAGGTCGAATTCATGTGCCCCTGGTTGCCGCGGAAGGCAACGGCGGCCACCGGCCGGTACGGCAGGGTCACCCCGTCCACCATGATGGTGCTGCCGATGCGCGCTTCGGTGGCGAATTCGCAGGCGAGGCGGCGGATATTCTTTGCCGGTACGGTAGAGACGGACTCGCCCCACTCCGGCGTGAATTTCAGGAGATGTTCCTTGAGTTTCATGAACGCCGGCTGGCACTTTACGCCGTTGGCGAAGAACTCGCCTTCCAGCGCCATGTCCGCAGCGGCGACCTCGGAGAACGGCCGTGCGGCATTCGCAGCAGTATCCCAAACCAGCGGCTTCTTCGATTCGGGATCGCGCACATAGCGCTTGTCGGGACCGATCAGGTATGGACTGTTGGTCCTGGCTTGGAGATAGGGGCGGTCCACCATGCCAAGTTCATTGACCATGACGTTGGCCATGGACATGGCCAACGCGGCATCGGTGCCGACGCGCAGCGGCACCCACTCGGTGGCTTTTGCGCCGGCGAAATTCGCCATCGGGTCCACCACCACCATCTTCATGCCGCGCGCCCGGGCATCCGCCGCCAGACCCATGTTGGAGCAGGAAGCGTGGCCGGCCGCGTGGCCCTTGGAGGCGCCGAAGTACATCGCGTAATTGCAGTAGGCGAAGTCGGGCACCACAGACCATGATGCATGCATGATGCCGCTGATCAGGTGCGCGCCGTTGCCGCAATGCTGGCCGCCGCCCGAGACGGAGAAATTCGGCGTGCCGAAAGCGGCGGCGAAAGTCTGGAACGGCGTGCGCCCGGCGGTTACGGTCGTGGTGCGCTGAACGACGAGTTTGCGCGGGTCGTCCTGACGCACTTTTTTGAGCACCTCGGCGAGTTCGCTCAGGGCTTCGTCCCAGGAAATCTCCTTCCATCCCGGATCTTCGCCCAAGCCCTTCTTCGGGTTGGTGCGGCGCAGCGGTTTGGTCAGACGGTTGGGGTCGTAATGGGTCATGATCCCCGATACGCCCTTGCCGCAGAGCTTGCCCTTGCCGACCACGGACTCCGGATTGCCTTCGATCTTGACCACCACGCCATCGACGCGGTGGGCAAGTATCGAGCAGGAACCGTAACAAAGGGAACAGGAAGACGGTACCCAGGCATCGTCGGCGGCGACTGCGAACTCTGGTGCGGCGGTATTCATTTCAGGGTTTCTCCTTTGCCGGGAACGGTCAGCCGCCTTCAGTGGCGACCAGTAGGATGATTTCCACGTCCGCCTGCGGTCCACTCGGAACCGGTTGCTCCAGGCGCTCGATCATGCGGCCATCGACGAACACGCGGCAATGGCTGATCAATTCTCCTTTTCCATCGAGCATGCCGTCGAGGAATTCGGCGCCGCAGCGAGCCTCCAGCCCATTGATGACGTCGCGCAGCGTGAAGCCGTCGCCCAGTTCAAGCATGATCGGCCGCTCGATGCGGCTGTCGGCCAGGATACCGAACGGCCAAACGCGTACGTCTATCCAGCCATGATTGCTGGCGGCAATCATGGGCGGCTCGACCGGCGGCTGCTCCGACCAGAAGCGGCTGCCGCTGACTGCTGCGTCCCAACGCACCTCCATCTCAAGCCCCTCCATCGCGATAATCGTCAGACATGTGATGAATTTACGATAACATCGCAATTTCCGAGTGTCAAGCTGCGATGCAGCACGGATTTTCCTGCGCGCGGTTGCTACTTGAAAACTGAAATATTCAGGTGCTTTGGGGTCTGGCGAGCGGGAGAAATGCCGGCAACTGGTGTTTGCCGAGCCGGTCCTGGCCTATGCTGGTTAGGCGTTCTTGGCGCAGAGCGGAGGAATTGCCGCTCTGTCTATGTCAGCGGACTATCAAGTGGATAGTGACGATTGTGCTTGGAGGTCGCTGGCCGCCGTCAGCATCCGCTCGACGTAACGGGCGATGAGATCGACCTCAAGATTGACGCGGCTGCCGGCCTTGAGATATTTCAGCGTGGTCATCTCCAGGGTGTGCCGGATCAGGTTGATGGAAAACTCGGCGCCAGCCACATCGTTGGTGGTGAGGCTGACCCCATTCACCGTGATCGAACCCTTCCTGGCGATATATTTCGCCAGTTCCTGCGGAGCGCGGATCACCAACTCGAACGACTCGCCTACCGGGGCGAATTTCAGCACCTCGCCGACGCCGTCGACATGGCCGCTGACCAGATGACCGCCCAGGCGGTCGGCCAGGCGCAGCGCCTTCTCCAGGTTTAATTCGTTCATGCCCTCGAGGCCGACGGTGCAGTCCAGCGTTTCCCGCGAGACATCGACGCTGAAAGTGTTGCCGTCATTTGCCACGACGGTGAGGCAGACGCCGTTGCAGGCGATGGAGTCGCCCAGGGCGACGTCGGAAAGACCCAGCGCGCCCGCTTCGATGAACAGCGAGAGTCCCTGTTCGAGCGGCTGGATGCGGGAAATTTTGCCGGTGGCGGCGACGATGCCTGAGAACATGCTGGACGTCACGGTGGAGAAGAAGACCGCATTATAGAGGATCAGCGTGCGGCGAGGGCCGTGTCGAGCGTGACCGAGTAAGGGCCGGCTTCCTGGAAGCCGATCACTCGCAGGTCGGGGATTTCGCGGCCGCTGCCGTCGAAGAAGATGATCCCGGGTGGGCCGAACAGGCTGAAGCGTTTCAGCAGTGCCCGGTCTTCGGCGTCGTTGGCGGTGACGTCGGCCTGGAGCAGCAGCATCTTGCCCATGCGCGAGGCGACTCCCGGATCGGTGAAGGTATAGCGCTCCATCTCCTTGCAGGAGACGCACCAGTCGGCATAAAAGTCGAGCAGCACCGGACGGCCTGCGGCTTTCAGGCGCTGATCCAGTTCCGCCGGCGATTTGATCCGTTCGAATTTTGGCCCTTGCGCCTCGGCCGCCGCTACACCCTGAGGGCGCAGGAAGCCGAGCGGCTGCAGCGCATCGCGGCCGCCGCCCAGGGTGCCTGCCAGAAGCGCAGCGCCGATCAGCAGCAGCACGACCCCCACCCCCTTGCCGAACTTCTGCCAGCCATGGGCATGGGGGGGCAAGGGGTCGAGCGCCGAGAGATAGATTGCGGAGAAGATCAGCAGCACCGCCCAGGCCGACATCAGCGCCGGCACGGGGATCACCGGCGACACCAGCCAGATCGCCAGGCCCAGCAGCAGCACGCCGAAGACTTTTTTGATCGCTTCCATCCACGGCCCTGGCTTGGGCAGCAGATGGCGCGCCGAGGTGCCGACGACGATCAGCGGCAGGCCCATGCCGAGTGCCATGACGAACAGCGCACTGCCGCCGAGCAGCGCATCGCCCGTTCTGGCGATATACAGCAAGGCGCCCGCCAGCGGCGCGGCGACACAGGGGCCGACGATGACCGCGGAGAGCGCTCCCATCAGCAGTACGCCATGTAGGCTGCCGCCTTGCTGGCGGTTGGCTTCGTCGGTAAGTTTGCTTTGCAGAAAGCTCGGCAGCTGCAGTTCGTAGAAGCCGAACATCGACAGCGACAGGGCAACGAAGAGTGCGGCAAAGGCGGAGAGTACCCAGGTGTTTTGCAGCGCGGACGAAAGCAGTGTGCCCGACAGGCCGGCGGCGACGCCGAAGAGCGCATAGGTGACGGCCATGCCGAGAACGTAGACGGTGGACAGCACGAAGGCCCGCCGCTTGGTGATGTCGTGGCCGTGGCCGACAATGATCCCCGAGAGTATGGGAACCATCGGGAACATGCACGGCGTGAAGGCGAGCGCCACGCCCGAGCCCAGGAAGAACAGCAGCAGGGTCCACACGCTGGCGTTCTTGAGCAGCAGGCTGATCCTTGAACTCTCGTCGCCGGTCGGCTGTTTTTCGGTGGTCGCGGCAGGCGGCGCGAGCGACATCTGCGGTCCCGTCGAAGAAACCAGCTGCACTGTTGCCTGTTGCTCCATCGGGGGATAGCAGACGCCGAGATCGGCGCAACCTTGCGAGGTGACCTGGAGCGTGAGCGATGTCGCGCCGGCGGCCGCCTCGAACGGCAGGAGCACGCGTACTTCATTGCGGTAGGTCTCGACCTTGCCGAAAAATTCGTCGTCTTTGATCTTGCCCGGAGGAAATTGCGCCTTGCCTAGTTTGCCTGACCCCGCGCCGAGCGCAAACTTGAATTTTTCCCGGTAAAGGTAGTAGCCGTCGGCGATCTGCCAGCGCGCTTCCAGCGTCGTGGCATTCACCGCACGAGCGGAGAACTGGTAGGCCTGTTCGGGTTGCAGCGGTTCCGCGGCAGCGAAGCCGAGAGCCGGAGCGAGAGAGAAGAGCAGCAGGAATATTTTCAACATGAGAAATTGGTCGCAGTGGTTTCGGCATCCACCCAGGCGAGGTAACCGGGTAGCCCTCGTTCGATTGGGACGGCAATGATCTCGGGAAGTTCGTACGGGTGATGGTTACGGATCGCCTCTTCGAGTTCGGCATAACGCGATGCCGAGGTCTTGATGAGCAGGGGAACCTCATCCGCATCGGTAATCTTGCCGGCCCAACGATACACCGAGCGCGCCGGCGCCAGGATGTTCACACAGGCGGCTAGGCGCTGTTCCACCAAAAGCACGGCCAAGGCATGTGCGCTGTCGGCGTCGGGCAGGTTGGTCAGGACGAGCAGGCTGGACATGGCCGCAGATTTTACTCTCCTTCTCTTCGCGTCAACCCTCGTTCCTTGGGTATGCACTGGTTTTCCGCCGATATTCCGCCCTGGCTCCAACGGTCTTGCTCCTTATAGTACGAGGCAAGCCCCCCAGAAAGCGGAGTCGTAGTCGATGCAGGATCCCAAGCAGGTTGCGCGAGACAGGCTGGAGGCTGAGCGCCTGGCCGAACAGCGCTCGATGAGCCGAAGGGCCGTCGAACTGCAAGCCGCGGACGAGGCTGAGGCGCGTGAGCGGCTTGAGGCCGAGGCGCTCGCGACCGCTAGACGTCGCGCTCAAGCGGAGTTGGAAGCTTCCGCCGCGGTCCGCCGGCGCGCCGAAACGGACGCCCGGTTGCGCCAGCTGGCAACTGAGCAGGCCGCGACGGAGGTCGACGCGGAACGCACGGCCCGTGACCGCATCGCGGCCGAAGGGCGGATCCTGGAGCAGCATCGCAGCCGGCTCCAGGCCGAGACTGAAGCCCGGGCTCTGGCCGATATCCGCGCCAGGGCCGAGCAGTCGCTGGCGGCCCGCCTGGAAGCCCGGGTAGAGGTCGAACGGCAGGCCGAGTCGGCCACCGCGGCAAGGCTTTCCGCCGAAATGGACGCCATTCGGGAAGACAAGCGCCGCGTCGCGGCCGAGGTGGAGTTGCGCCGCCTGGCCGAGACCAAGAGCGGTGTGGCGCGCAGTGCCGAAACTGCCGCCCGGGAACGTCAGGCGGCAGCGATTTCGTTGCGTGAGGAAAGCGCGGCGCGCCTCAAGGCTGAACGGGAGTTGCGACCGGCGACCCTGGGCCGGCTTCGTGCCGAGTGGCATGCCTGGCGTCTTGGCCTGCGTTTCAAGCCCCTGGCCGCAGCCTTGGCGGCCGGCCTACTGCTCGGGATGGCGCTGCGTGGCGGCAACAGCGCCGGCGATTTGACCGCACCGGTCGTGACGGTGAGCCAGAAGGTCAGGGAGATGATCCTGCCGGATCGCTTTCCTCCCCTGCCCCTGCATCTTGACGACGATCTTGCAACGTTCTCCCGTCGCGTTCCGCAAAATTAACCTTTCCCCCACCCCTTCCCGCGGAAGGGGGGTGACCATGGCTCGCTTCGTTCGCGGGCAATGGACTGCCGCGCCTTGGGGCGGCCCGGCGACGAGGCTAGTTCAGCAATCGCCGGCGGGTCAGCACCAGCGCCAGCCAGAAGGCGCCGATGGCGGTCGCCAGGAGCGCAGCCAGATGCAGCAGGGCGTGGCCGGGAATTGCTCCCATCAGCAGCGGCCGCACCAGCCTTACGGCATGGGATAGCGGCAAGGTGCCGGCAATGCTCTGCAATGTCGGCGGCAGTTGCTCCAGCGGGAAGAAGACGCCGCAGGCGAGCACCATGGGCGTTATGAACAGGGTGAAGTAGTACATGAAAAAATCGTAGGACGGCGCCAGCGCGGTGACGATGAGTCCCAGCGCGGAGAAGCTGAGGCCGGTGAGGAAGATCACCGGAATGGCCCAAAGCGCCAGCGGCGACGAAACGAAGCCCAGCGCCGTGATGACGACCAGGATGGCCAGCCCGGAGAGCGCCGCCTTGGCCGTCGCCCAGAGCCATTCGCCGGCGAGCACGTCGTCCAGCGTCACCGGCGCGTTGAGGATGGCCTCCCAGGTTTTTTGCACATGCATGCGCGAGAAAGCCGAGTACAGCGCTTCGAAGGAGGCGGCGTTCATGGTGCTGGCGCACACCGTGCCGGCGGCGAGGAAGGCGATGTAGGAAACGCCGCCGACGCTGGGCAGGAGGCCACCCAGGCCATAGCCGAAACCGAAGAGATAAATCATCGGATCGGCCAGGTTGCCCAGCACCGAGGGAATGGCCATCTTCCGCCAGACCAGGAAATTGCGCCGCCATACGGCGATGGCGCGCCAACTCAAGCGGGGCGGGGAGAAATCCATCGGTTGCGCAACCCCATGTCGGTTAGGTAAAAAATTATCGCAAGTCAAGGAAGTACGCGGATAACCAGGCTTCCGGGCTTATCGGCAACTATCGGGATCAAGGGTTGCGCTGCGCTTATCCGCGGCAACGCAGGAAGCGCCATAGGCATTGAACGGCAGCGCAGGCTACCTACCCATGCCCCGGGTTCGCCAAAGGGCTCCAACGCGGTTCTAGGTGCCTCCATGGACGTCTCCGCGGGGTTTTCTTGGTGCGCAATAAGCCGAGTTAAGCTCGAATCCCGTCATCATCGAATCATCAACCGGTCAGTCGCGCAACTCCCTGCCGGTGAGTTTGAGGAAGACGTCTTCGAGGTTCGCCGGGCGGTGCAAGGCGCGCAGCCCCGGGTGCCGGGCAAGACGGGCCATCAGCGGCATGACATCCTCGTTTTCGAGGTAGCAGAAAGCGGTCTCGCCGGAGAGTTCCAGGCGCTTCGCGCAATCCTTGCCTTCGGCCGCGGCCCAGCCGGGAGCATCCTCGCCATAGACCTCGATCACCTGCGGTTCGATCTGGGCATCGATCAGTTCCCGCGGCGTACCCTCGGCGACCACCCGACCCTGATCGAGGATGGCCAGACGGTGGCACAGCCGCTCCGCCTCGTCCATGAAATGGGTGGTGAGCAGGATGGTCTTGCCGGCCGACAGCAGGTGTTTCAGCCGCTCCCAGATCAGGTGGCGGGCCTGCGGGTCCAGCCCGGTGGTCGGCTCGTCGAGCACCAGCAGGTCGGGATCATTGACCAGGGCGCGGGCCAGGGTCAGGCGCCGTTTCATGCCGCCGGAAAGATTGCTCAGGCGGGCATTCTCCTTGCCGGAGAGGCCTGCGAAATCGAGCAGGTCGGGAATGCGCCGGCGCGTCTCATGGTCTTGGAAACCGAAATAGCGGCCGAATACCAGCAGGTTTTCTGCGACCGTGAAATCCGGGTCGAGGTTGTCGAACTGCGGCACCACGCCGACCTTCATCCGTGCCTGCCGGGCCCGTTCCGGCACCGCTTCGCCGACCAGGCGGATGTTGCCGGCCTCGGGCAAGGTCAGCCCCAGGCAGCAGCGCAGGATCGTGGTCTTGCCGGCGCCGTTGGGGCCGAGCAGTCCGTAACATTCGCCGCGTGCCAGGGCGAAGCCGATGCCTGCCACGACCTCGCGGCCGCCATAGGACTTGCGCAAGCCCGCGACGATCAGTACCTGCTCCGCGGCACAAGTGCCTGTCTTTGGGACAACTACGGGCACTAGCGGTGCCATGCCGAATGGATGATGTTGCGGATGATGTGCAGCTTGCGATGAAAGAAGTGATCGGCGCCAGGGACGAGCACGACCGGCAGGTCCAGAGGTTCCGCCCAGGCGAGCACGTTGGCCAGCGGCACCGTTTCATCGCGGTCGCCGTGAATGACGATGGTGTCGGGGAGGACGGCCTCGGTCGTGTAGCTGCGCGTCCCTTCGATGAAGCCGGCGGCGGTGCCGACCAGCACCAGCCGCTCCGCCGGATCGCCGCTCTCGGTCAGTGCGCGGGCCACGCGGGTGACGACATAGGCGCCGAAGGAAAAGCCGGCCAGGGCCACGGGCAGTCGCCCGGTTGGAGCCGCGAAGCGGCCTCGGGCATAGGCCAGGACGCGCAGCAGATCATCGCTTTCGGCCAGGCCGTTGTCGTGCACGCCGGCACTGCCGCCGACACCGCGGAAGTTCGGCCGCAGCGTCACATAACCGAGTTCGCGAAAGGCCCGGGCGATCGTCGTGACCACCTTGTTGTCGGCCGAGCCGCCGAACAGCGGATGCGGATGGGCGATCAGCGCGATGCCGCGCAGGGGCTGCTCGATTCCGACCGGATCGACAAAGATTTCTATGTCTCCGGCCGCGCCTTCGAGCAGCACGCGCTCGTGCTTCATATCCTCAGACGCTCGACTACGCGTCCCTGGAGGAGATGCTGATCGATGATCTCGTCGATGTCCTCGCGGTCGATGTAGGTGTACCAGACGGCTTCCGGGTAGATCACCAGCACCGGCCCCTGGTCGCAGCGATCGAGACAACCGGCGCTGTTCACGCGGACCTGGCCGCTGCCGGAAATGCCCAGCGCCTTGACCCGCTCCTTGGCGTAGTTGCGCAGTTCGCTTGCGCCGAGCGCGTTGCAGCAGGCTTCACCGGGCCCGCGCTGGTTGCAGCAGAAGAACACATGGTGCGCGAAATGGCTCATCCCTGACCCCCGAAAATGGGCCGATTATAAGCCCCGGGGGGCGGGGTATTTCAGCGCGTTCTTGGCGATCTTGGCGTGTGCCGCCTCGATCAGGTCGATGCCGAGGGCATCGGCCAGTTCGACCAGAAAGATCAGCACGTCGGCGACTTCGTCCGCGACTTCCGCCGCCTTGTCGGGCGCCAGGGCGGAGCTTTCCTCGGGGGTGGCCCACTGAAAGTGCTCGACTAGTTCCGCTGCTTCGACGATCAGCGCCATGGCCAGGTTCTTCGGCGTGTGATAGACGCGCCAGCCGCGGGCGGCACTGAAGTCGCGCAGTGTGTCGCGCAGGGCGACGAGGTCATGGTCAGAGCTCATGATTCACCTTGGTTTCCCGCCGCAGCATCAGCCAGAGCAGCGCTAGGAAAGGCCAGAGCGCCGAAGTGAGCCGGGTCAGGCCGTTGAAATTGAGGAAGTGCCCTTGCCGCCAGACCTGCAGTATGGCGGAGAAGTAGGGGTTCTCCGGCGCAAGATTGACCAGGACGGTCGCCAGCATCAGCGACAGGGCGGCCAGTGCCTGGCGGGCGTTGCCCGGCAGGCATGACGCGCCAAGCCAGAGCAGGCAGCCAGCCGCCAGCCCGGCGACGTTGCCCGGTGTGAGCCAGGACCAGCCGGATATCGAGTCCATCAGCACCATCAGCGAGAAACTTTTCACGGCCAGCGCCACGGCCAGCAGCAGTGCGACCAGTTTGCGCCTGGCGCGGCGCAACAGGCAGCCGGCCAGGAGGCCGACCGCCAGCGTGTTGGTGGCGACCACGCCGGCTTCCACCAGGGGAAATTGCTCGGCGGTGTAGGGCAGCGGCACGGGCAGCCCGAGCGGGCCGAGCAGGCTGCGCAGATCGCCATTGCCGAACAGCAGGATCGCCGGGTTGAGCTGGGTCAACAGCCACAACGCCAGCAGCACCAGTCCCGCGTCGGGCATCGCGCCTTCGCCGACCAGCCGTGTGCGCAGCGCATGCAGCCTGCCGCCATCGAGCAGCGTCGTGCCCCAGCGTGCCCCGGCCAAGGCGCCGAGCAAGCCGCCCAGGCTGTTGCTGCCGAAGTCAAGGTTGGACGGCACTCGGCTGGGCAGGAAATTCTGCAGCGTTTCCAGGGACAGGCTGAGGCAGGCGCAGAGCATCGCCGCCATCAGCGCCGCGAGCAATTGGCCATGTCTGGGCTGCAGCGTCGGCACCCAGATGAAGCCTAGCGGCAGGTAGGCGATGACATTGGTGACGAGATCGAAGCCGGTCCAGTAGCGCGGCCAAGCGGCAAACAGAAAGGCCGACGCGGGCGCCCCGGAATCGCGCCAGCCGGAGAAGGGGTGCAGGCTGGCGTAGATCACCAGCAGCGTGTAGGCCGCGGCGAGGTAGAGCGGCAGGGTGGGGTGCGGCGCTCGCTGCAAGCCGATCTACAGCCGGTTCAGATGTGGCAGCCCACCGGGAAGCATCCTGCGCCAGTCCATGTTCGGCAGTTCGAGTCCATCGAGTGTGTTCTTGACCAGCAAGCCCAATTCGGTGTCGCCTTCCATCAGCAGGCGACGGTTGAAGAACAGTGAATCGGCGTCCTCCTCTCGCGTCACCAGCGCGAAATAGTCGCGCAGCCGGGCACTGATCGTGAGGTCCGCAACGGTAGTGGCTACACTGGGACGAAAGCCGCGCTCTTCAAGAGCGAAGCGCAGCGTCAGGCCGGCATCGGTGACGCGGATGGCGAAGCTTTTGCCGATCAGCGGTGTCAGCGGTTCGCGCGGCAGCCAGCGGCCCAGGGCGAGGTTGAGCGCAACAGTCAGTGCCAGAACCGGCGGCAATTGCGGCAGACGACGGCCGATGCGGGTGACGATCGTCGGCAGGGTAAAGTCCGGCAAATGCGTAGGCAGTTTCACGGCGTGTTCTCCTCTTGCGATATTCTCTGTTCCAGCCCCGGCAGGCCGTGCCAGAATCCGTTGCAGGGCTCGGCTGGCAGGAAAGCGCGAGACTGTTCCCAGGCGTTTAACGGTGCCGCCGCGCCGTCGGCGCAATGGCGGAACAAGTCGATCAGCACGGCGGTATGTTCCGCCTGCGGACTCAAGCGCGCCAAGTCGACACCGCTAGCCAGGAGCTCGCGCATATCGGGCAGCAGATTATAGACTTTCGCCGACTGGGTCTGGGTGCCGTTCAAATTCAGAAATGACTCGCCTTCGCGCGTGGCCAGCGGCAGGCCGTCGGGGAAGTCGAGGCAGCGGAATTCGCACGCGTCCTTCTGCAGATTGAAGCGGCGCGCGGTGAAGCAGCGCGCCGAGTAGGCGAGCGGCAGGCGGCCGAGCGCGAAGACCTCGGTCTCCATCCCCTGGGGCCGTGATGGCAGCAGGCTTGCGAGCATTTTGCCGCTCGCCTCCGGCGGCATCACCCAGCGCGTGGCGCCTTGCTCGCCCAGGAAGCGCAAGGTCTCGCCGTTGAAGACATTCAAGGTCGGTCCGGCGACGAAGGGCAGGCGCTTCTCGTTGAGCAGGCGCACGGCGCCCATGTCGTTGGCCTCGACGAGAAAGCGGCCGTTATCCACCTGGCGACGCAGGGTCTTCAAATCCGATTCGGATTCGATCAAGGTCTGCGAGGACAATACCGCTTCCTTGCCGGCATCGTCGAGCAGGGCGGCGATCTCGAGCCAGTCGTCTAGGCGCAGTTCGTGGCGGCGCGAACACACCGTCTCGCCCAGATAGACGGTGTCCACTGGCTGCCTGGCCATCTCGGCATAGAAGTCGAACACCCGCTGACGCGGCCAGTAGTAGAGCAGCGGACCGAGAGAAAGCTTCATCGCATTGCACCCCATCCCGAACACGCTGGATCGGAGAGCCGCCCCCGCCGCAGGGCCGCCCCAAGGCGGGGGCAGTCAACAAACTGCGACCCTTCGCAACGCGAAGGGAAGCCATAGTCACCCCCTTGCTCGGGAAGGGGGCTGGGGGGAAGGCTGTTCATTTCCAGGGGCGATAGTAGGCGCCGAGGGTGTGCGACCGGCCTTCGGAAACCTTGTTCAGTTGCGCCATCCAGGAAGGTTGAGCAGTGAAATGCGCGGGGTCGCGGCGGCAGGCGTCGATCGCTTCGCGCCATACCTGGGTCACCTGGGCAACATAGGCCGGGCTCCTCTGGCGGCCCTCGATCTTGATCGCGGCGACGCCCATGGTCATCATCTGCGGCAGCAGTTCCAAGGTATTCAGGCTGGTCGGCTCCTCGATGGCGTAATAGGTTTCCGCGGAAACCTCGAAGCGGCCCTTGCACAACGTCGGGTAGCCGGCTCGTTCGTCGTCGGCATAGCGGTCGATGAGGATGCCATTCAAGCGCGTTTCCATGCCCTGCGGGGTCTGCTCCCAGCGCACGCTCTTGCCCGGCGAACAGGCGCCGTTGCAATTGGGCGAAGTGCCGGTGGCATAGGCGGAGAGCGAGCAGCGGCCCTCGACCATGACGCATAGCCCGCCGAAGCCGAAGAGTTCGATTTCGACCCCGGTGTGCGCTAATACCTGTTCCACCTGGGCCAGGGACAGCACGCGCGGCAGCACGGCGCGGCGGATGCCGAAGCGCTCGCGGTAGAAGTTGATGGCCTCGTAACTGGTGGCCGAACCTTGGACCGAAAGGTGCAGCCGCAACTCCGGGTGGTTCTTTTGCGCATAAGCCATGAGCCCGGGATCGGCCAGGATGACGGCATCAACGCCGGCGCGTGCAGCACGGTCCACGGCGGCCGTCCAGCGCGTCCAGTTGTCGGCCTGGGGATAAGTGTTGAGCGCCAGCAGCACCTTCCTGCCGCGGTCATGGGCGTAGCGGATGCCGGCCGCGAGCGCAGCATCGTCGAAGTTCAGGCCGTTGAAGTTGCGCGCGTTGGTGTCGTCGCGAAAGCCGAGATAAACACAGTCGGCACCGTGATCGACAGCGGTCTTCAGCGCCGGCAGACTGCCGGCCGGGCAGACGAGTTCGAATGAGGCGGGAGGCATCATGCAGGCGCCGAAAAAGGAGCAATTATAGTCGCCGTCCCTTTAACCGGCTTGACTTGGGTCAAGCCTCCCGGGGCCGTTCCCGGCGCGGGGCGACGGGGTTTGCCCGACAGCGTCGAGGGCGGCGATCAGCGAGGCCTCGGCTTCTGGCTGGCGCTGTGCGGCGATATCCGCAGTCATCTCGCGCAAGGCTCGGAGTACCTGTCCGAGCAGCGCCTGCCCTGCGTCGTCGGGAGTCGCCGCGAGGCGGGACATGCGTGCCAGGGCGTGACCGAGGGCGAAAGCCAGGTCCTTGATCGGGCGTTGCCCGATGGTGTCGGAGATGCCGCCCAGACTGTCGGCGGCGAGACAGACCTCTGCCGTCGGCGGCAGCTTCAGTCCCGGGCGGATTTCGCGCTCCAGGCTGTCGAGGTGATCGCCTGCCTCGGCGAGGTAGATGTCGTAGAGGGTCTTCGTCAGTATCGTGCCGCCGCTGGGAGCCAAATGTACAAGCTGGTGCGCGCGCCGGCGGGAGCGGGCCAGGTGTTCGAGCAGATCGTGCATCAGGGGTTCCGCGACCTCGGACGATCCTTCCTGAAGATTGCGGAGTTCGCCATCGATGCGTGCGCAAAGGCGCTTGATTGCGCCGTCGACGGCGATGTCGCCCTTCGCCAGCGCCTCCAGCAGGGCCAGGCTGTTCCGCCAGAAAGCGCTTGCGCTTCCTGGGCCGTCGGACAGTTCGAGGGCGGCGAGCGCAGCCTTCATCTGAATTATCCCGGCCGGATCGCTGCCCAGCCATTTGAGCATGCCCTTTTGATACTCATGACGGGACTTGCGCAAACGCTGAAGGAGTTCCGCCTGGTCCCGGGCCTTTTCCAGAGGCATCAGATCGCCATGATCTCGAAGTCCTCCTTGCGCGCGCCGCACTCCGGACAGGTCCAGTTGGGCGGCACATCCTCCCAGCGGGTACCCGGTGCGAGGCCTTCGTCGGGCAGGCCGGCGGCCTCGTCATAAATGAAGCCGCAGATCAGGCACATGTAGGTCCGGTATTCGGGTGCAGGCATAAAGGGGCGGAGGAATTCGGTTAGAATGAAGCGCATCTTAGCGCACTGCTGCAAACCTGATTTTACTTCCGAAGCTCCATCGAGACAGCCCGCCCCGCATCCGTTCCCATGTCCCCCGTCTCAGCAGATTTCCTGCCACCCATCGTACTGGCCTTCGCCGCCTCGGATCCGACCGGCGGGGCAGGTATCCAGGCCGACATCATGACCCTGGCGAGCATGGGCTGCCATCCGCTCAGCGTGATCACCGCGATCACCGTGCAGGATACGGCGGGTGTCGAGGATGTTCTGCCGATAGATGCGGACTGGATTGCCGACCAGGCGCGGGCGGTTCTCGAGGACGTGCCCGTGGCGGCGTTCAAGCTCGGCATGCTGGCGAGCGTCGAGGCGATTGCCGCCATCGCCGAGATCATCGCTGACTATCCGGATATTCCGCTGATCTTCGATCCGGTGCTGGCTTCCGGACGCGGCGACCAATTCGCCAACGAGGACATGATCGACGCCATGCTGGAACTGCTGCTGCCGCAGACCACCCTGCTCACACCGAACAGTCTTGAGGCTCGCCGTCTGGCGCTCGATGAGGAAGGGGACGTCGACTCGCCCGATCTGGCCGAATGCGCGCGCCTGATCATCAGCGCCGGTTGCGAGTATGTCCTGATCACCGGCACGCACGAGAACAGCGAGCAAGTCGTCAATACCCTCTACGGCGAGCGCGGCGTGGTCCGGAGCGACAAATGGCAGCGCCTGTCCGGCAGCTACCATGGCTCGGGCTGCACCCTGGCTTCGGCGATCGCCGCCAATCTCGCTCACGGCCTGGATCTCGCCGAGGCGGTCAGGGATGCCCAGGATTACACCTGGCAGACCCTTGCCGCAGGTTTTCGTCCGGGCATGGGCCAGTATCTTCCCGACCGTTTTTTCTGGGCGCGTGAAATCGCGCAGGACAGTGATCGCTGATCTCTCCGGCCTCTATGCCGTCACCCAGGATGATCCCCTCCTGCCGCGCCTGGCGGCGCTGGTGGGCTCGGCGCTGGCCGGCGGCGTGCGCCTGGTCCAGTACCGCAACAAGCATGCTGCGCCGGCGCTCCGGCGTGCCCAGGCCGCGGAACTGCTGCGTCTGTGCCGCGGCCACGGCGCCCGCCTGATCGTCAATGACGATCTTGCACTGGCGCTGGAGCTCGGCGCCGACGGCGTCCATCTCGGCGCCGATGACGGGGACATTGCCCAGGCGCGCGCCGCGCTCGGGCCGGAACGCATCCTCGGCGTCTCCTGTTACGACGATCTCGCCGCCGGCTCGGCCGCGGTGGCGGCCGGGGCCGATTACCTGGCCTTCGGCAGCGTCTTCTCGTCCGCCACCAAGCCGCTGGCGCCGCGCGCGTCGCTGGACCTGCTGGGCGAGGCGAAGCGCCGGTTCGCGCTGCCCATCGCGGCGATCGGCGGCATCACGCTGGACAATGCGGGCGAGGCCGTTGCCGCAGGCGCAGACATGCTGGCCGTCATCACCGATCTGTTCGATGCCATGGACATTGCGGCGCGAGCGAGAGCCTACGCAAGACTTTTTTGAGGACATCATGAGCCGGAACGAAGAACTCTTCGAGCGCGCCCGAAAGACCATCCCGGGTGGCGTCAATTCACCGGTGCGCGCCTTCGGCTCGGTCGGCGGCGCGCCGCGTTTCATCAGCGCCGGCGCCGGAGCCCACATATGGGATGCCGATGGCGCACGCTATCTCGATTATGTCGGTTCCTGGGGGCCGCTGATCCTCGGCCATGCTCATCCCGCGGTGGTTCGCGCGGTGCAGGAGGCGGCGGCGAAGGGCCTGTCATTCGGCGCGCCGACGACAGGCGAGGTGGAACTGGCGGAACTTCTGGTGCGACTCGTGCCGAGCATGGACATGGTGCGCCTGGTCTCTTCCGGCACCGAGGCGACCATGAGCGCGATCCGTCTGGCCCGCGGCTTCACCGGCCGCGATGCCATCATCAAGTTCGAAGGCTGCTATCACGGACATGCCGACAGCCTGCTGGTGAAAGCCGGTTCGGGCGCGCTGACCTTCGGCAATCCCTCCTCCAGCGGCGTACCCGCGGATCTCGCCAAACATACCCTGGTGCTCGATTACAACAGCGTGGCTCAACTGGAAGATGCCTTCCGCCGGCACGGCGACAAGATCGCCACGGTGATCGTCGAACCGGTCGCCGGCAACATGAACCTGATCGCACCGCTGCCTGCGTTTCTCCAGGCCATGCGCGAGCTGTGCAGCAAGCACGGTGCGGTGCTGATCTTCGACGAAGTGATGACCGGCTTCCGGGTCGGTCTGACGAGCGCGCAGGGACGCTATGGCATCACCCCCGACCTGTCCACCTTCGGCAAGGTGATCGGCGGCGGCATGCCGCTGGGCGCTTTCGGCGGCCGCCGCGAGATCATGGAGAAAATTGCGCCGCTGGGCCCGGTGTATCAGGCCGGCACGCTTTCGGGCAACCCGCTGTCGGTGGCGGCGGGCCTAGCCACCCTGCAGCTCATCGAGCAAGCGGGCTTCTATCAGGCGCTGTCGGCCATGACACTGCGACTGACCGAAGGGCTCTCCGCCGTTGCGGCGAATGCGGGAGTCGCCTTCTCCGCGCAGGCGGTGGGCGGCATGTTCGGCCTCTATTTTCGCGCCACTCCGCCCACGAGTTACGCCGAAGCCATGTCCTGCGACAAGCAAGCGTTCAATCGATTTTTCCATGCCATGCTGGCCGCCGGCTACTATCTGGCGCCCTCGGCATTCGAGGCCGGCTTCGTCTCGGCGGCGCACACCGAGGCCGACATCGACGCCACGGTGGCTGCCGCCGGCGCGATTTTCGCGGGCGAAAGATGACGATGGCGTAGAATGACGGCATGACGCGGCGCCCCTGCGTCAGGAGTATCGGGGAGCAAGATCATGCCGGAAATGAAACCTCTAGCAGCGTCGGCGCTCTGCAGCCGCTGCCCGCCCGCGTCCCTCTCCTTCGAGACCACGGACGAGCTCACCGAGACGAGTAACGGCCTGGGCCAGGAGCGAGCCTTCGAGGCGGCGCGTCTGGCCATAGCCATGGACCATCACGGTTACAACCTGTTCGTGCTCGGCGAGCCGGGAAGCGGCCGTCACTTCGCGATACGGCAGTTGCTCGGCGAGCGCGCCGCCGTCGCGGAGAGACCCAGTGACTGGTGCTACATCAACAACTTTAGCGAGGCCAACAAGCCGCGTGTGCTGAAGCTGCCGGCCGGCCGTGGCCAGGAGTTGCGGCGCGACATGCAGAAGTTCGTCGGCGAACTGGCGCAGGCGATTTCCGCCGCCTTCGAGAGCGACGAATATCGCTCGCTCATCGAGGCGATCCAGGAAGAGTTCAAGAAACGCGAAGAGGAGAATCTCCAGGCATTGGGCAAGGAGGCGATGAGTCAGGGCCTGGCGCTGTTGCGCACGCCTCATGGTTTTGTCTTCGCCCCGGTGAAGGGCGAGGAGACGATGAGTCCGGCCGAGTTCGAGCAGCTTGCCGATGAGGAGAAGGCGCGCATCGGAAAACTGATCGAGACGCTGGGCGAGAAGTTGGAAAAGCTGCTGCACCAGTTTCCGCGCTGGCGCCGCGAGCTGCAGGGGCGCATCAAGCAGGTCAGCCGGGATACCATGAGCCTTGCCGCCGGGCACATGATCGAGGAGTTGAAGGAGCGCTACGCCGACCTGAGCGAAGTCCTGGCTTTTCTCGACGGCGTACTGCAGGACGTGGTCGAAACCGGCGAGGAACTGCGCGAATCGCAAAAATCGGAAGGCGAGTCGGAGACCGTGTTCATGAGCGGCAGCCTGTCGCTGCAACGCTACCAGGTCAACCTGCTGGTGAATCACGGCGCCACCGAGGCGGCGCCGGTCATCACCGAGGACAACCCGAGCTATTCGAATCTTGTCGGGCGGGTCGATAGCATCGCCCACCTGGGCACGCTGGTGACCAACTTTACGCTGATCAAGGCCGGGGCCTTGCATCAGGCCAACGGCGGCTATCTGATGCTCGATGTGCTCAAGGTGCTTAACCAGCCCTATGCCTGGGAAGGTCTGAAGCGTGCGTTGCGGGGAGGCCAGATCCGCATCGAGTCGCTCGGCCAGATCATCGGCTTGGGGAGCACGCTGCCCCTGGAACCCGAGCCGATTCCGCTCGCCGTGAAGGTGGTGCTGTTCGGCGAGCGCCTCCACTATTATCTGCTCGCCGAACTCGACCCGGATTTCGAGGAACTGTTCAAGATCGGCGCTGATTTTTCCGACGAAATTCCACGCACCGAGGACAATGTTCGGCATTATGCGCAGTTCGTCGCGGCGCTGGTGCGCGCCAACAAGCTCAGGCCTTTCGGCCGCGCTGCCGTGGCGCGGCTGATCGATGCTGGCGCGCGCATTGCCGGCGATGCCGAGAAGCTGACCCTGCACTCGCGGAAGATCGCCAACCTGATGCGCGAAGCCGATCACGGGGCTGGTGGGGAAGGGCACGAAATCGTCGCCGCCGACGACGTAGACCGGGCGATAGAGGCCCAGATCCGCCGCGCCGAACGCTTGCCGGTCCTATTGCGCGACGAGACGCTCCGCGGCACCCTGCTCATCAGCACCAGCGGCGCGCAGGTCGGCCAGGTGAACGGCCTGGCGGTGTTCGAACTCTCCGACCTCGCCTTCGCCCATCCGGTGCGCATCTCGGCTACGGCGAGGCTGGGCGAGGGCGAAGTCATCGACATCGAGCGCGAGACGGAACTGGGCGGCGCGATTCACTCCAAGGGCGTGATGATCCTGACCTCCTTCCTGGCGGCACGCTATGCCCGCTCGTTGCCGCTGTCGCTCGCCGCGAGCATCGTCTTCGAACAATCCTACGGACCGGTCGAGGGCGATTCCGCTTCCCTCGCCGAGCTTTGCGCGCTGCTTTCGGCGCTCTCCCGCCTGCCGATCAAACAGTCTTTGGCGGTGACCGGTTCGATCAATCAGTACGGCCTGGTGCAGGCGATCGGCGCGGTGAATGAAAAGATCGAAGGTTACTTCGACCTCTGCCAGTTGCGCGGACTCAGCGGCGAGCAGGGCGTGGTGATTCCGCAGTCCAACGTCAAGCACCTGATGTTGCGTCGCGACGTGGTCGAGGCCGCGGAGCAGGGCAGGTTCCAGATCTACGCGGTGCACGATGTGGACGAGGCGATCGCGCTGCTGACCGGCGTGCCCGCAGGGGTGGCGGATGAGCAGGGTCTGGTCGCCGAGGGCAGCGTCAACTACCTCGTGGCGGCGGAACTCGCCCAGTTGTCCTTGCTGCGCCAGGACTATGCCGCTAGCTCGCGCAAGCGGCGCAAGAAACGCGGCGAAGACTGAGTGGAGAGCGGGATGGCGCAAGCTTCGTCGGCAGCAGCGCTGGCAGCGCAGGCGAAACTTGTCGTGGCGCTGCAAGAAGGGTCGCGCTTCCCGCATCCTGCCGGCGCGGTCGTGCATATCGAGACCCATATCTCCCACGTGCTCTTGGCCGGAGACTATGCCTACAAGTTCAAGAAACCGGTCGATCTGGGCTTCCTCGATTTCACGACGCTGGCGGCGCGGCGCTTCTACTGCGAAGAGGAGTTGCGGCTGAATCGGCGCCTGGCGCCGAAACTGTATCTCGAACTGGTCGCCATCGGCGGCTCATGCGCAGCGCCGGTGCTCGGGGCGGCAGTGGGCGTGATCGAATACGCGGTGAAAATGCGGCGCTTTCCGCAGGAGGCGCTGTTCGACCGGCTGGCGTCCAGATCTGAACTCGAATGCCGGCACATCGACGACCTGGCTGGGGTCATCGCCGGTTTTCACGGCGCCGCCGCCCGCGCCGCCGCTGCGGATGCCTATGGCAGCGCGGCGGCCGTGGCGCAACCGATGAGGCAGAACTTCTCACAGATCAAGCCTCTGCTTGCGAGCGCCAGCGAGCGCGGCATGCTGGCGGCCATCGAGAACTGGAGTCTGCGCCGGCACGCCGATCTCGTCCCGATGTTCGAGATGCGCCGCGCCCAGGGATTTGTCCGGGAATGCCACGGCGACCTGCATCTGGGCAATGTCGCCTGGGTGGACGGCGCGGCATTGCCCTTCGACTGCATCGAGTTCAATGCCGAACTGCGCTGGATCGACGTCATGAGCGAGGTCGCTTTTCTGCTCATGGATCTCTCCATGCGCGGCCGCGACGATCTCGCCAACCGCTTCCTCGATGGCTACCTCGAGCGCAGCGGCGACTATGCCGGGCTTGCGCTGCTCGACGATTACCTCGTCTATCGCGCCATGGTGCGCGCCAAGATCGCCGCAATCCGCGCCGCGCAGCCTGCAGCCGGCGAAGAAGGGCGGCGCTTGGCGCAGGCCGACTGCGCCGCCCACCTCGCCCTGGCCCTGCGCTTCACCGAACCCCGCCGTCAGGCGCTGGTGATCATGCACGGTCTGTCGGGCTCGGGCAAGAGTTGGGTCGCGCAGCGGTTGGTGGCGGAGACCGGCATGATGCGCCTGCGCTCCGACGTGGAACGCAAGCGCCTGCAAGGCCTGGCCGCTAAGGCAAAGAGCGGCTCCGGCGTTTTTGCCGGCTTGTACCGGGAGGAGGCGACGCGCGCGACGTATGCTGAACTGGCGCGTCTTGCCCGTCTGGTTCTGGCTGCGGGCTGGCCCCTGGTGATCGATGCTGCCTTCCTGCAGCGCTGGCAGCGGGAGATTTTCCGCACCCTTGCGGCCGAACTCGCTCTGCCCTTTCTCATCGTCTCCTGCAGGGCGGACACGGCGCTGTTGCGCGAGCGGGTGAGGCAGCGAAGTGCGACCGGGCGGGACGCGTCCGAAGCCGACGAGACGGTGCTGGAGCGGCAGTTGACCAGCGCGGAGCCTCTGGAATCCGAGGGACAGGTGCTCTGCCTCGATACGGCAGAGGCAGCCTGCGGTGATGCGCCTGCACTTGTTCTGGCCGCGTTGCAGAGCGAGCGTCCCTCGGGGACTTCCTTCGGGACATAGGTCGGGCTTCAGCCCGTCGCGCTGGTCAATCCCTTTTCCAGCAGTTCCGCCACCAGATCCTGCAGCGGTTTGTTCTGTGCCGTGGCCAGTTCGTGCAGGCGCGCGATCAAAACTTCCGGCAATTTGGTGGCGAAGGGCAGCAGTCCCTTCGCCTGGTCGAGCCGGCGCCGTTCGCGCTTGTCCACCGCGGCTATGGCCGAATCCCCGCTTTGCCGGTTGGCGACATTGGCGAGCTTCATTTTTCCTTGCGCCTTGATCAATTTTGATTTTTCAAGATCCGACTTTTTCTGCGCCATCGAGGGTGTCCTTTAGTTACGGTAACTCGGAATACTGCATGCGGCCGAGGATCAGTTGGGTGTGGGCATTGACGAAATTAGAGTAGGGGTTTTTTTCGTAGCGGCGCGGTGCCGGCAGCATGACCGCCAGGCGAGCCGCCTGCTCGGCGGAAAGTTGCGCCGCCGAGACGCCGTAATAACGCTGCGCCGCCGCCTCCACGCCGAACACGCCTTCTCCCCATTCGACGACATTGAGGTAGACCTCGAGAATGCGCCGCTTGTCCCATAGCGCTTCGAGCATCAATGTGATCACCGCCTCCTGGGCCTTGCGCCAAGGTGTCTTGGAGGGCGAGAGGAAGAGGTTTTTGGCGAGTTGTTGGCTGATCGTCGAGCCGCCGGCCACCACCTTGCCTTTCCTCTGGTTCTTCTCCAGCGCCTTCTGGATCCCTTCCCAGTCGAAGCCTTCGTGGTCGACGAACTTGTCGTCCTCGGCGGCGATCACGGCGCGTTTGAGATGCACCGAGATTCTCTCGTAGGCTACCCACTGACGTTTCAGTTCCGCATTGGGCCTTTTCTCACGCAGCTCAGCGAGGCGGATTTCCATGAAATGGCTCATGCCCGGATTGGTGAATTTCCACAACACCACCCAGCCCAGATACCACCCTTGCCAGAGCAGGCCGATCAACAGCAATGCCGCCAGCAGACGTTTGAGCCCGACCATCATGGCCTGGCCAATTCGCGGCGCAACTCGGCGAGCACTGGCGCCGTGTCCGGGCGCTGCCCGCGCCACAACAGGAAGGATTCGGCCGCCTGTTCCACGAGCATGCCCAGGCCGTCCGCTACCTGCTTCGCGCCGTCTTCGCGCGCCTGGCGCAGGAACGGTGTCGGCCGGCCATAAACCATGTCGTAGGCCAGGCCGGCAGTTTCGAAGACGCTTTGCGGCAAGGTCAGCGAGGCGCCGGATAAGCCCGCCGAGGTGGCGTTGATGACCAGATCGAAGTCCTGCCCCGCGAGATCCGAAAAACCGCAGCCGGAAACTTTTTCAGCCGGGGAGGAGAATTCCGCAGCGAGCTGGTTAGCTTTTTCCTGGGTGCGGTTGGCGATCACCAAGGCCCGTGGGTTTTCCTCCAGCAGTGGGAGTATGACGCCGCGCGCGGCACCGCCGGCACCAATGATGAGCACGCGCATGCCCTGCAGCGGAAAACCGAGGTTGAAGACCAGATCGCGCACCAGCCCTGCGCCATCGGTGTTGTCGCCGAAGATTTCATTGTCGGCGAAGGCCAGCGTGTTCACCGCGGCGGCCCCCTGCGCGCGAGGGGAATGACGCCGGGCCAAGCGGAATGCCTGCTCCTTGAACGGGACGGTGACATTCATGCCGAGTCCGCCGCCGGCGATGAATGCGGCCACCGCCGGCGTGAAGCCATCGGGCGGGGCGAGGATGGCCTCATAGACGATATCCGCCCCGGTCTGCTTGGCGAACAGGGCATGGATCTGCGGCGACCGGCTATGGGCAATCGGATTGCCGATGACGGCATAGTGCGCGCTCATTTCGTCTGGAATTCGTCCGAACGGGTGAAGTTCCATACCCGGGCAAAACTCAGGATGTCGGTCTGGCGTTTCAGTTCGGCGGGAAATTCGCCGTAGGGTGCGGCCATGCGCACGATGCGCAGGGCCGCGTCGTCGAGGATCTTGTGCCCGGAGGATCTGCGTATCTCGGCGCGTTCCAGTTCGCCGTTGCTGCTGATTTCGATATCGATGATCAGGTTTCCGTACAGCTTGCCCTTTGCCGCCTGGGGATAATTGAGATTGCCGATCCGCTCGACTTTCTGCCGCCAGTCCTCGATGTACTGAGCGGGCAGGTAGGCCTCGGTGCTCGCACCAACAAACATCTTGCGCGGCCGCTTGTTGTAGTTGTCGGTATTGCGCGAAATCTGTCCTTCGATGCGGGCGATGTCCATGGCGCTGTTGGCCAGATCGCTGCCGGAGGTCGGCGCCGGCGCATCAGGCTGCGGCGCGGGGCTGACCGCCTTGGCAAGGCGCGCCTGGGTCAGCAATTGCTGCTGGCGGATCTCCATGCTGCTGACACGGCGCCTCGCCTCGACCAGGTCCTCACCTTCGCGGGTCTTTTCCGCTACCGGCAGCGGCGTGCCGGCCAGATGGTTGTCTTCTGTATTGCCGCCGCCATCGAGATTGGCCTGGGCCAGCGCCTGGGGACTTTTCGGCCGCGTCGCGCTCTTGCTGTTGACCAGGATGACGTCGAGTGCCCTCTCCGTGGCCAGGCTCAGCGCCCTGGGCAGGCCAAAGTGCAGCGACAGCAGCACTGCGTGGAACAGTCCGGAGGCGGCCAAGGCCAGAGTCAGATGGCGCGAAGCAGGCTCCATACGAGCAAGCGGGCCAGGCCAGGCGATGAATTTCTGCATGAGCGGAGATTTTACTCCGCCTCGGCGTCTTCTTCTAAAGCGCTAGCAGAGGTGCTATTCGCCGTTATTTCGGCAGGCTCGGCCAACATTTCGACGAACCGGGCCCGCGCTTCCGCCTCGAGCAGGTCGATGTTCTCGATTTCCAGCCGCACCCGGAGGCCGCGGTCGAGGCTGGGCAGGGAGGGCACACGCAAAACCAGCGGCAGGCCGTCGATTCTCACCAGGTTTTCCCTCAGCACGCTCGCGATCGGCTGCTTGACCTCTTCCTGGAGCAACCAGCGCAGGCACCAGTAGCGCTCCATGCCGCGCTGAAACTCAGCGTAAGCGGCATAGCTGAGTTCGAAGTCGCGCAGGGCGGCCATGAGTTCGGCCGAGTGTGCCGGAAAAGGCGCTGCTTCAGCGGTGAGCCAGGCGATCAGCTGCCACTGGTTGGCCAGGTCGACGTAGCGCCGCAGGGGCGAACTGGCCCACGCGTAGCAATCGACGCCCAACCCCTCGTGCGCTGCCGCGACCGTGGTCATGCGCACCTTGCCGGCGGTCTGCGCGCGGTACAGCGCGCTGATG
The DNA here is from genome assembly GCA_903832735.1 of uncultured Sterolibacterium sp. Taxonomy (GTDB): domain Bacteria; phylum Pseudomonadota; class Gammaproteobacteria; order Burkholderiales; family Rhodocyclaceae; genus CAIYYX01. The sequence goes on along the minus strand of CAILCO010000087.1, from coordinate 8,219 downwards.
CCGGCGTCTGCCAGAACGCGGCCCCAGGTGGCGTTGGCGGCGATCATCAGTTCGGCCACCAGTTTGTCCAGCGGCGAGCCACGGCGCCGTTCGGAGATGCTGATGCGCCCGGGACCCTCGGGGCCTACTTGCGCCCAATCGACGTCGAAATTGAAATCGCTGAAATTCTGGTTGCTCGAGGACTTGCCGCGTCCCGCCTCAAGTACGGTCGATAGTTCCCAGAGCAGTTTCAATTCGTCCCGGAAAGGAAACTCGGTCAGGCCGTCAGCCAGCGCCTGCTCGTTGAATACCGGCTCGAGGTCGTGATGGCGCAGGTTGGCGACCACCGGCACACGCTCGATCCGGGTCTCGTGGCCGCGTAGCGAGAAATCCGTAGCCAGGTCGAGATAGAGCGACAGCGCCGGGCAGTCGCGACCTGCGGCCAGCGTGAAGCGTTCGACCACGTCGTCGGGCAGCATGGTGATCTTTCTGCCCGGCATATAAACCGTCGACAGCCTGCTCCGTGCGATTGCCGCCAAGGCGTCGCCGGGGCGGATCGACAGCCCGGGTGCGGCGATGTGGATGCCGATGCGCCAGCCCCCGGCACATTTCGTCACCGAGAAGGCATCGTCGATCTCGGTGGTATGGGCGTCGTCGATGCTGAATGCGGCGACCTCCGCCAGCGGCAATCCGGTCGGTTCGGCGGGCGGAAGGTAAGCGGGGAAGCCGGTACCGGCAGGGAAATACTCGAACAGGAAGCGGCCCAACTGGTAATCATGGCCATCGGCGAGAGCGCCGCACTTGGCCATCAGGCGCGGCACCGACAGCCCTGTCTCCGCGCAGGCCGTCTCCAGAGCCTTGGTTTCGAGCCGGTTGCGGTCGGGCTTGTAAAGCAATTGTCCGAGCAGGTCGCGGAATTCCGCCGGCAGTTGCCCCCGCTTCAGTTCTTCGGCCATGCGCTCGATAGCCAGGGACTGTTGCCGCTTCTTCTCCAGTCCGGCCAGGGCCGCCTGGAGGATCTCCGGCGGCGCCTTGCGGAAGCGCCCGCGGCCCTTGCGGTGGAAGTAGATCGGTGCCGCATGCAGGCGCAACAACGCGGCTGCGGCCTCGACCGGACTCGGGTCGCGGCCGAAATAGTCGCGGGCGAAGTCGGCGAAGGCGAATTCGGCGTCGCTGCAGGCTTCCCAGAGAAAGTCGGTGTCCATGCCTTCGGCCTCGGCCTCGGCACGCGCTATCAGGTCGGCGCCGGACGGCTCGGAGAAACGCAGCAGCACGTTCGCGGCCTTGACCTTGGCGCGCTTGCCCGATGCGAGTTCGACCTGCAGCGAGGTGTTGTTGTCGGCGAGTACCGTGCCTGCCCTGAAGGCGCCGTCCTCTTCAAAAAGGACATTCATGGGGGAAGAATTTGTCAGGGGGGCGGATTATACCGCAGCAAGTCCGGCGAACTTGAGGACGTCATCGAGGTAGTCGGCCCAGCGGGTAAAGCTGTGGTTGCCACCCGGGAGCACGGTCTGCCGGGCTCCGGCATATTTCTTCACCGCCAGCCGGTAGTCGAGCACTTCGTCGCCTTCTTCCACCATCAGCCAGTAGCGCCCGGGCTCGGCCAGATGAGGTACTTCCAGCGCTTCGAGTTCGGCGATGTGCGCACGGGTGAATTCGAAGCGCTCGCCGGTATAGAGATTGGTTTGTGGGCCGAGGTGTTCGGCCAGGGAGATATGGGCGATGACGGCGGGGTTGACCAACAGCGCCTTCAGCCCGTGCTGTTCACCGAGGTAGGTCGCGTAATAGCCGCCCAGCGAACTGCCGACCAGGGTGACCTGGGTAGGCGAAGCCGCGATGATGTCTTCGGCAAGCGCAATCGCCGCCCGCGGCGAGACCGGCAATTGCGGACAGTTGAACGAGTCGGCCATTCCTCTCGCCGCGCACTCGGCACGAAGTTGCTGCGCCTTATGCGAGGCGGGCGCGGAGCGGAAACCGTGCAAGTAAAGAATCAAGGATTGGACCAGTCGACCAGCCCGAACTGCCAGGTCATGATCACCATGGCGCCAAAGGCGATGCGGTACCAGGCGAAGGAACTGAAGTCGTGGCTGCCGATGAAGTGCAACAGCCAGCGCACGCAGAGAAATGCCGAGACGAAGGCGGCGACGAAGCCGACTGCGAACATCGGCATGTCTGCGGCGGAGAATAGCGCGCGCTCGCTGTAAGCCTGATAGAAGGTGGCCGCCGTCAGCGTCGGGATGGCGAGGAAGAAGGAGAATTCGGTGGCCGCTTGGCGGGACAGGCCGAACAGCAGTCCGCCGATGATCGTGGCGCCGGACCGCGAAGTGCCGGGGATCAGGGCCAGAGCCTGGGCCAGACCGAGCTTGAGGGCGTCGATGGCGCGCAGTTGTTCCAGCATGACGATGCGGACTTCATGGTGCCGCCGTTCCGCCCAGAGGATGATCAGGCCGCCGATGATGAAGGCCAGGGCCACCGGGATTGGCTGGAACAACAGCGCCTTGATCGACTTGTGGAACAGGAGGCCGAGGATTGCCGCCGGCGTGAAGGCGATGGCGAGGTTGAGCGCGAAGCGCTGCGCATCCCGGTCGTGCGGCAGGCCGCTGATGATCCTGCCGATCTTGGCGCGGTATTCCCAGACGACGGCGAGGATGGCGCCGAACTGGATGACGATCTCGAACACTTTGCCCTTTTCGTCGTTGAAATTCAGCAAGTCGCCGGCCAGGATCAGGTGGCCGGTGCTCGAGACCGGAAGGAACTCGGTCAGCCCCTCGACGATGCCGAGGATTAAGGCGTGGAGCAGGGTCGTGGGGTCCATGGAATGTCCGATCGGATGTTCGATAAGGGCGCGCGAGTTTAGCACGAGCCTTTATTGATGCGGGATTTGAACAGCGGTGCCTGGCCAGGTTATGACGTCAGCCACTCCAGGCGTGCAAGGTAGGCCAGCGCTTCTTCGCGCGACTGGCCGCACATCTCGAGCGATGGCAAAAGTCCGGCGCAGCAGCGGGGGCGTTCGTGGCTGGTGAATACGGCGCAACGGAAGTCGCCATCCAGTTGCACGCAGGCTGTGCCCGCCGGCTTGCCCCGGCTCATCCCCGGAATGGCCGAGGAAATCGACGGCGCGATGCAGCAGGCGCCGCAGTTGGGACGACAGGCAGGGGCGGGCGCGGCCGGCAAGGGCATCACGCCTTGCGGTAGATCTCCGCGCCGTTCTTCACGAATTCCACCGACTTCGTTTCCATGCCTTGCTTCAGCGCCTCGATTTCCGAGACGCCCTGGGCCGCGGCGTAGTCGCGCACGTCCTGGGTGATCTTCATCGAACAGAAATGAGGGCCGCACATCGAGCAGAAGTGGGCGAGCTTTGCGCCTTCCTGCGGCAGCGTTTCGTCGTGGAATTCGCGCGCCTTGTCAGGGTCGAGGCCCAGATTGAACTGGTCGTCCCAGCGGAATTCGAAGCGCGCCTTGGACAGGGCATTGTCCCGGATCTGCGCTCCGGGGTGGCCCTTGCCGAGATCGGCGGCGTGGGCGGCGATCTTGTAGGCGATGATACCGTCCTTGACGTCGTTCTTGTCGGGCAGTCCGAGATGCTCCTTGGGCGTCACGTAGCAGAGCATGGCGGTGCCGTACCAGCCGATCATCGCCGCGCCGATGGCACTGGTGATATGGTCGTAGCCCGGCGCGATGTCTGTGGTGAGCGGCCCCAGCGTGTAGAACGGGGCTTCGTGGCAGAGCTTCAATTGCAGATCCATGTTCTCCTTGATCATGTGCAGTGGCACATGACCGGGGCCTTCGATCATCACCTGAACGTCGTGTTTCCAGGCGATCTGAGTCAGTTCGCCCAGGGTCTTCAATTCGCCCAGTTGAGCCTCGTCGTTGGCGTCCTGGATCGAGCCCGGACGCAGACCGTCGCCCAGGCTGAAGGACACGTCGTAGGCCTTCATGATTTCGCAGATATCCTCGAAGTGGGTATAGAGGAAGTTTTCCTTGTGATGCGACAGGCACCACTTGGCGAGGATCGATCCGCCGCGCGAGACGATGCCGGTCAGGCGCTTGGCGGTCATCGGGACGTAGGCGAGCAGCACGCCGGCATGGATGGTGAAGTAGTCGACGCCCTGTTCGGCCTGTTCGATCAAGGTGTCGCGGAAGATCTCCCAGGTCAGGTCCTCCGCACGGCCATTGACCTTTTCCAGGGCCTGGTAGATCGGCACCGTGCCGATCGGCACGGGACTGTTCCGGACGATCCACTCGCGCGTCTCGTGGATATTCTTGCCGGTGGACAGATCCATCACCGTGTCGCCGCCCCAGCGGATCGACCAGGTCATCTTCTCGACTTCCTCCTGGATCGAGGAGCCCAAGGCCGAGTTGCCGATGTTGGCGTTGATCTTGACCAGGAAGTTGCGGCCGATGATCATCGGCTCGGCCTCCGGGTGGTTGATGTTGAGCGGAATGATGGCGCGGCCGCGGGCGACTTCCTCGCGGACGAATTCCGGGGTGATCAGTTTGGGGATGGCGGCACCGAATGATTCGCCCGGATGCTGGCGCAGCAGCAGTTCGGTCAATCCCTCGCGCTGCTGATTCTCGCGGATGGCGACGAACTCCATCTCGGGTGTGACGATGCCGCGCCGGGCGTAGTGCATCTGCGTGACGTTGCCACTGAGATTGGCACCGGCCTTGGCGCGGCGAGGGCGGCGCTGGAGCTTGAAGCGCATTTCCGCCAGTTCCGCATCGTTCTCGCGTTCGCGGCCGAAGGCGGAACTCAGTGCCGGCAGTTCCTCGCTGTCGGCCCGCTCGGCGATCCATGCGGCACGCAGTGGCGCGAGGCCGGAGCGGATGTCGATTTTCGCCTGCGGATCGGTGTAGGGGCCGGAACAGTCATAGACGCAGATCGACGGGTTCTGCTCGACACCCATGGCGGCCGGCGTGTCGGACTGGGAAATTTCGCGCATCGGCACCCGGATATCGGGCCGCGATCCACTTACGTAGATCTTGCGCGAACTGGGCAGCGACTGGACTGCGGCCTCGTCCACATGGGCATTCGAGGCGAGAAATTTTTCATTGGCGTTCATCGGAGTAACTCCAGGATGCGGGCAGGACGGACCCGCGGCGGGGCCGACAAAGTTACTGGAAACTCGACCCGAATGCAACCAGACTGCCGTCATGGGCAGCTGACGGCCATGGCTCCGATGAACCACCCCGCATAATGGAATTGATGAGCTTGGTAATGCCCTCTGCTGTGAAAGGCCCTATTTGGGCTCGCCCCTCCCGTCCTCCCCGCGCGGGGAGGCTACTATCCGGCTCGCTTCGCTCGGAAATGACACGGCGGACTTGGCAAGGTATCTCACGTTAAAGTAACTCGCATTCCGGCCGTTAAGTTTGTCACGACTTGAAGGAGATGGGCATCATGGTTTGGCACCTACGTCTGGAAACCATGGCGATTCTCGCGGCGCTCGCGGCTGCAGGCGGCGCGGCACAGGCCGCCAACTGGCAGCCTGTCGTGAGCGATAAGGGCGAGCGCGTCGAGATTGACAAGGCGCGCATTGCCCGCATCGGTAAAGCCAAGACCATGGCCTGGAGCCGCCTGGTGCTCGGCCGGGACGTGGCCATTCCCGGCAGCAAGGACAGCTATTCCATGGTCGAGGCCTTGAATCGCTACGATTGCGAGCGTCAGCGTTTTGCCACGGTCAAGCGCATTTATCTGCGCGAAGGCAAACTGGTGCGCCAGGAAGCGGTCGATTCGCCCAGCGAGATGACCGCTGAAGCCGGCAGTGTTGACGAGAAACTGCTCAACGAAGCCTGCAAGCCGCGCACGGTCGGCGATATGGGGAAGGTGGCCGAGGCTGCCGGCAAGGTCGCCAATGAAGCGAAAGCGCCCGAGCCAGCCAAGGCGATGCACGCCGACATGCATAGCGAGGCGAAGCCGCCTGCCGCTGCCGCAGCCGATGAGCGTAAGGCTCCGGAGGCGGAAAAGTCTGCCGCACCTACCGCTGCCGGCAAGCTCCGCCGGCAGCCCCGACCCGTCGCAGAGCCGGTGGCAGTGCCGAGCGAGAGTTTGCACTGGGGCTACGAAGGGGAGGCAGGTCCGGAAAAATGGGGCAAGCTGCGCCCGAGTTTCGCCACCTGCGCTTCGGGCAAGCGCCAGTCGCCGATCGACATCCGGGATGGTATCCGGGTCGATCTCGAAGCGCTCAAGTTCGACTACAAGACCTCCCTGTTTCGCATCGCCGACAACGGCCACACGATCCAGGTCGATGTCGGCCCGGGCAGCACGCTTCAGGTCATGGGGCGCGAGTACGAATTGAAGCAACTCCACTTTCACCGTCCGTCCGAGGAGCGCATCAATGGCCGTTCCTACGACATGGCGATGCACCTTGTCCATAAGGACTACGACGGCCACCTGGCCGTGCTGGCGGTGCTGCTGGAGAAGGGCAGCGAGAATCCACTGATCCAGACCCTGTGGAATAGCCTGCCGCTTGAAGTGGGACAGGATCTGGAGCCGAACGTCGCGCTCAACCTGGCCGGTCTGCTGCCCGAACAACGCAACTATTTCGCCTACATGGGTTCCCTGACCACGCCGCCTTGCACCGAGGATGTCTTGTGGCTGGTGCTGAAGCAGCCGTTGCAGATTTCTCCCGAGCAGATCGCGATCTTCTCGCGGCTCTACCATCACAATGCGCGACCGGTTCAGCCGAGCAACAACAGGCTGATCAAGGAGTCGCGCTAGGTAGGTTAAAATATCCCTTTTGCTTGATGTTATATTAGTTTGTGCTAATATAGCGCATATGGGAGAACCTACATGAACGTAGAAAAAGCACGCTTCAACATGGTGGAACAGCAGATCCGGCCCTGGGAAGTGCTAGACCAGGATGTTCAGGATCTGCTCTACGCGGTCAGGCGCGAGGAATTCGTGCCGCCGGCGTATCGTGCGCTCGCCTTTGCTGACGTCGAGATTCCTCTCGAAGAAGGCAGTAGCGCCGGTGCTGCCATGCTCGCGCCGAAGATCGAGGCGCGTGCCTTGCAGGCGCTGCAGGTGAAAAAATCCGACAAGGTGCTGGAGATCGGCAGCGGATCTGGTTACATGGCGGCGCTGCTGGCGCTTCATGCCGAGCGCGTCTGGAGTGTCGAGATCGTGCCTGAACTGGCCGCAGTCGCGCGCGCCAATCTGCTGCGCCAGAATATCGCCCGGGTCAGCGTCGAGATCGGTGACGCTGCGCTGGGCTGGCCGGCTCACGCGCCCTATGATGTGATCATGGTCTCTGGCAGCCTGCCCTTGTTGCCCAAAGCTATGCTGGCCCAGCTCAAGGTCGGCGGGCGCCTCTTTGCCATCGTCGGCGAGGCGCCGGTGATGACGGCGCAATTGCACACGCGCACCGGCGAAGACAGCTATCGCAGCGAAAATTTGTTCGAGACCGATGCGCCACCGCTGGTCAATGCACCGCATCCGGACCGCTTCGTGTTCTGAGGCGTCATGCAGCAAGTCACCGTGCAACAACTCGGCGCATGGCTAGACGACCCGGTTCGCCCCAAGCCTTTATTGCTCGACGTGCGCGAGCCGTGGGAGTTCGACGTTTGTCGCATACCGGGAGCTCAGCTCATGACCATGAGGAGCGTGCCCGCGCGCTTCATGGAGTTGCAGCGCGAGCACGGCAGGGAGCGGGACATGGTCTTGATCTGCCACCACGGCGCGCGCAGTTTCCAGGTCGCGATGTTCCTGGAGCAGCAGGGTTTCTCTAACCTGTACAACCTCCAGGGCGGCGTTGCGGCCTGGGCGCAGCAGATTGATCCGGACATGCCGACGTATTAATCGGAAGAGGCGGCCCATGAGAATAATGCTATTTCTGGTCGGGCTGCTGTTGATGTCGGCGGCGCAGGCCGCCGACCTGCTCGAGACGTACCGCGACGCGATCGGCTACGATGCGCAATTTTCCGCAGCCAAATCGGCGCGCGACGCCGGCCGGGAGAAACTGCCGCAGGGCCGTGCCGGTTTGCTGCCGACGCTAGCCCTGTCCGCCAACACCGTGTGGAACGAGAACAGCTTCCAGTTTCGGCCCTCTGGCGGAACCGTACCGGCGAACTACAACAGCAACGGCTGGTCCTTGAACCTAGCCCAGCCGCTATTCCGCTGGCAGAACTGGGCCAGTTACCAACAATCCGAACTGCTCGTGGCGCAGGCCGAAACGCAATACGGCCTGGCCAGGCAGGACCTGGCGCTGCGCGTCGCCCAGGCTTATTTCGACGTGCTCCTG
>CAILCO010000086.1 GCA_903832735.1 uncultured Sterolibacterium sp. | reverse complement strand
GCGCTGCTGCAGCGCGAAGGCAGCCTGCAGATCCGCCGGCTCCAGGGCAGCGGGCAGCCTGACCGTGGTCTTGTCCTGGTAGGCCCGGCCGAGAAGTTCAGCCAGGTCGGCGGCGGAAGAGGATGCGTTCATGGCGCGACTCCGGTTCAGGCGGAGGGCCTGGCGGCCAGCGCTGGCTGGACTTCGCTGCCCAGGGCGAAGCGGCTCTCCGGCTTCATCCGGAAGGCCAGGCCTACGCCCATGGCCATCAGCACCATGCTGCCGACGAAGGGCAATTCCCAACTGCCGAAACGGTCGATCAGATAGCCGCCGACGACCGGAGAGATGATCGCGGCCAGCGCCGATCCGGTGTTCATCATGCCGCTCGCGGTGCCGGCGAATTCCGGTGCGATGTCCATCGGGATCGCCCACATCGGACCTATCGTCATCTCGGCGAAGAAGAAGCCGGCGGAGAGGCAGAAGATCGAGATATACACGTCGTGGTAGAACATGATCGGCAGGAGCGAGATCAGGGTCAGCAGCATGCACAAGGCGACCATGTAGCTCCGGGCCATCTTCAGGTTGCCGCTCTTCTTCAGGATGCGGTCGCTGACGATGCCGCCGACGGTATCGCCGACCACGCCGGCGAAGAAGACGCTGGAGGCGAAGAGCGCGGATTTCTTCAGGTCGAGATTGTAGCTGTGCAGGAAGTACTGCGGAATCCAGCTGAGGAACAGCCAGAGCGTCCAGCCGTAGCAGAAATAGACGATGGTGACCGGCATCATCCGTTTGAACAGCGGACCCCAGGGGGTCTGCAGATTATTCTTCTTCGCCGCCGGCAGGTCGGCCAGTTCTTCCGCCGTCATGCGCGGGTGCGCAGCCGGATCCTCGGTGAACACCAAAGCCCAGGCGAGCACCCAGACCAGGCTCAAGGCGCCGCAGATATAGAACGAGGCGCGCCAGCCGTATTCGACCATGACCGCGACGACGATGGCCGGCGCCACGGCATTGCCGATGCGCGCGAAGGCATGGGTGAAGCCCTGGGCGAAGCCGCGGTTCTCCTTGGCCACCCAGCGCGACATCGCCGAGGTCGCGGCGGGGAAAGTGGCACCCTCGCCCAAGCCGAGCAGGACGCGCGCCGCGATCAGCGAGATCAGGCCGCCGGCAAAGCCGGTGATGATCGTCGCCACGGCCCAGAGCAGGCCGCAGTAGATCAGGGTGCGCTTGGCGCCGAACTTGTCGCTGACCCAGCCGCCGATGATCTGGAAGATCAGATAGGGGTAGGCGAATGCCGAGAACACCAGACCGATCTGGGTCTTCGAGAGTTTGAATTCATCGCCGAAGCCGGCCGCGGCGGTGCTCACGTTGACGCGATCGAGGTAGGTGATGAAGTACATCAGGCAGAGCATCAGCAGCACCACCGTGGTAGCTCGCAGGCGCAAGAATTTCATGGTTGTCTCCTCTGGTTTTTATGTGGTGAAGCGTTGCCCTACTGCTTTCAAGTACTCGAAAGATGCGCCATCGCCGCGACCACGCCGCTGCCGGCCAGGGGCACGCCGGCGAGTTGCAGGCCCATCTCGCAGCCCGACAGGGTCGCCATCAGGGTCAGGTCGTTGGCTTCGCCGAGATGGCCGATGCGGAACATCGCGCCTTTCACCTTGCCCAGGCCTGTGCCCAACGACATGTCGAACTTGTCGTAGATCAGCTTGCGGAGCGCATCGGCATCGCAGCCGGCCGGCGTCATCACCCCGGTCAGCACCGGCGAGTAGGCGGTTTCATCGGCGCACTGAATTTCCAGGCCCCAGGCGCGCACCGCCGATCGGCAGGCCGCGGCCAGGCGCTGATGGCGAGCGAAGAGATTGTCCAGACCCTCGGCCAGGATCATGTCGAGCGCCTCGGACAAGCCGTAGAGCAGATTGGTGCTCGGCGTATAGGGCCAGTAACCGCTGGCATTCATGGCCATGATCTCGGTCCAGTCCCAGAAGGCGCGCGGCAGCCGCGCCGACTTGCTGGCCGCGACGGCCTTCTGCGAAACGGCGTTGAAGCTGATCCCGGGCGGCAGCATCAGGCCCTTTTGCGAACCCGAAACGCTGACGTCGACGCCCCATTCGTCATGCCGGTAGTCGGCGGCGGCCAGGCCCGAGATGGTATCGACCAGCAGCAGCGCGGGATGCCCGGCGGCATCGATGGCTTGCCTGACCGCGGCGATATTCGACGTGACCCCGGTCGAAGTCTCGTTGTGCACCACGCAGACCGCCTTGATCAGATGTCCCGCATCGCGGCGCAAACGCTCCTCGATCAGTTCCGCCTGTACGCCGCGCCGCCAGCCCTCCAGCCCGGGCAGGCCGAGAAACTCCGGCTTCAGACCCAGCGCCTCGGCCATCTTCTTCCACAGCGTGGCGAAGTGGCCGGTCTCGTACATCAGCACGGCATCGCCGGGGGAGAGGGTGTTCGCCAGGGCCGCTTCCCAGGCGCCGGTGCCGGAGGCCGGATAGATCACCACCGGCTGCTCGGTCTTGAAGATCTTCTTGATGTCGGCCAGGAGCTTCAAGCCCAGGGCGGCGAATTCCGGGCCGCGATGGTCGATGGTCGGATAGCTCATGGCCCGCAGGATGCGGTCGGGCACCGGGCTGGGGCCGGGAATCTGCAGGAAGTGGCGGCCCGCGGGATGAAAGTCCAGGGTGAGCATTTATTTGCTCCGGTTCTTGGCCAGCCAGCCGTCCACCAGGGCGACCACTTCATCGACGGCGTCCGATTGCATGCCCTTCTGCCGGGCGACGGTCTGCACCAAACGATCCACCCGTTCGATGTTGGTGGCGCCGGCGGCCAGGGCGCGCGCCGCGGAAGACGGGCTGCCCAGGGACAGCGCCGCGGCGGCGTACTTCTCGAAGGGCACCAGATCCTTTTCGTCGGCGCCGAGGCTCAGGCAGAGTTTGAACACCCAGTTGTATACCGCTCGCGATGCCTCGATGTCGCCATGCACGGCATCCTTGATCGGGCGCACGCTGTCCTTCTGGACGCAGCGGTAGTTGCCGGCGAGCAGCATGCACCACTTCGCCAGCGGCACGAACACCGAGTCATGCACCTTGAGCTTGACCGGCAGTTCGATCTTCGCGCCATCGACCTCGAAGCGCACCGCCTCGATGTCCGCCGCCAGTTTGCGCAGGATTGCCGTGTGCGCGTCGGACGCGAAACGGGCGGCCTTGAAGTTGGTCGGCAGCCTTACCTGCAGCACATTGACCTTGTCCTCCGGCGGGCGGAAGGCCTGCGGGTCGGGACTGCACAGGGTCAGGAGCGCCGGATCGAAGCTGTCCCAGACCGTGGGGTCGGTGAAGCAGTCGCGGCAGGCGTCGGCTTCGATGCCGGGAATGCGCGCCAGGTAGGGCAAGGGCGGCATGTTCATGATCGACATGCAGGGTACCTTGGACTTCGCCACCGCATCGAGCAGTTCGCGCACGCCCGGAGAGCGGTACTGGGGCTCCTGCATGGCCAGCGCGATCAGATCGAAATCGGCGGGATTGAAATCAGTGGTGCCGCCGGCGGAAATCTTCCCCGGCAGCTTGCGCGAATCGATCTCGACCAGACCGTCGCGGCCTTTGACCGGCATGCGCACGATGGCGCCTTCCTGGTTGATCAGCTCCGCTTCGGCGGGCAGGCACACCAGCTTCACGGTATGGCCCGCGAGCGCCAGCTTGACGGCCAGGAGCGAGCCGTAAGAGGCGCCCATGATCAGGATCTTGTAAGGGGTCTGCGACATGGTTCTTCTCCTTGGAGGGGGTCATGAGGAAGCAACGTTGGCAGGATTGTATTCAATCCTGAATTGAACCGCAATTATGAATACCGCGATGAAATCTCCGGGCAGAGCGAATTACATCTGCGCGCCTATCATCCAGGGCACGAATTCCTCGTTGCCGACGCCCAGCGCCTCGCTCTTGCTCTGTTCCCCCGAGGCCACGCGGAGCATCAGCGCGAAGATTTCCCGCCCCTTCTGCTCCAGGCTGGCGCTGCCGTCCATGATGTCGCCGCAATTCAGATCCATGTCGTCCTCCATGCGCCGGAACATCGCGCTGTTGGTGGCGAGTTTGATCGCGGGTGCGGGCTTGCCGCCGAAGCAGGAACCGCGGCCGGTGGTGAACGCGATCAGGTTGGCGCCGCCGGCCACCTGGCCGGTCGCGCCCATCGGATCGTAGCCCGGGGCATCCATGAACACCAGACCCGGGCAATCGACGGCTTCGGCATAGCGGAACACGCCGGTCAGGGGCGAGGCGCCGCTCTTGGCGACGGCGCCCAGGGACTTCTCGAGGATGGTGGTCAGGCCGCCGGCCTTGTTGCCGGGCGTGGGATTGTTGTCGATGCTGCCCTTCTCTCTCACCGCATAGTCTTCCCACCAGCGGATGCGCTCGATCAACTTTTCGCCCACTTCGCGGGACACCGCGCGCCGCGTCAGGAGATGCTCCGCGCCATAGATCTCCGGCGTCTCGGAGAGGATCGCGGTGCCGCCATGACGAACCAGAAGATCGACCGCGAGCCCCAGGGCCGGATTGGCGGTGATCCCGGAATAGCCATCCGAGCCGCCGCATTGCAACGCGACGCTGAGATGGCTTACCGGCACGGCCTGGCGTTCGACCTGATTGGCCAGCGGCAGCATTTCCTCGAGCGCCGCGATCGCCGCGGCCACGGTCTTCTGCGTGCCGCCCAACTCCTGCATCACCAGGGTGCGCAGCAGCGGGCCGGGTTGCAGGTCCTCGGTCAGCAACAGCGCGCCCATCTGGTTCGACTCGCAGCCGAGGCCGATCACCAGGACACCGGCGAAATTGGCGTGGCGGATATGGCCGACGATGGTCCGGCGCAATTGCGCGATGCCCTCGCCGTGCTGATCGATGCAGCAGCCGAAGCTGTGTGTCAGCGGCACCACCCCATCGACGTTGGGATAGGCCGCCAGCGCGCCGGGAGCGGCGAAGTGCTGGGCGACCATCTTGCTGACGCTCGCCGAACAATTGACCGTGCTGATCACCCCGATATAGTTGCGCGTCGCAACCCGGCCGTCGGCGCGCCGTATCCCCATGAAAGTCAGGGCGCTGTCGGGCGCCGGCAGCGCGCGGCAATCCTGGCCGTAGGCGTAGTCGCGGGCGAACTCGCCGATCGCCAGGTTGTGCGTATGCACGTGCTCGCCGGCGGCTATGTCCCGGGTGGCGAAGCCGATGATCTGGCCGTAGCGCCGCAACGCCTGGCCCTGACTGATGGCGGAAAGCGCCAGCTTGTGCGCCGGCGGAATGTCGGTGAGGACCCGCAGACCGTCGAACTCGGCGAGCACGGTGCCTTGCGCGATGGCAGCGCGGGCGATCGCCACGTCGTCCTGCGGATGCAGGCGGATCACCGGGAAGGGGTTGGTCATGGCTTGTCTCCTAAAAACAATTCACCACCAAGGACACCAAGAACACCAAGAACACCAAGAGAGGCAAAGTCAAAATCTTCAAGGCCTGTTCTTGAATTTCGCTTTTCTTGGTGTCCTTGGTGTCCTTGGTGGTGAGAATGAATTTGAACTTATGCTCAAACTCCCCCCGCCGTGGCATGCCAAAGTTGCAGCTTCTCCAGTGCAACGCACTCGGTCGCGGCCAGGACCATGCGCGCGCCGTCGAAGTTTTCGTGCAGGGTGTAATCGCTGACCGTGACCACGGTCGGAATGCCCGCGGCCAGACTCGCCGCCAGGCCGTGCGCGGAGTCCTCCACCGCCAGGCAATCGCGCGCCGGCAGCCCTAGCGCCTGCAGCGTCCAGCGATACAGATCGGGCGCGGGCTTCTTCGCCGCCGCGACATCGCCGGAACCGATCACCTCGAACCAGGTCTCGGCCTTCGGGCCGAGGTTCGCCCGGAGCAGGCCGACGACGTTCTCCTTCTTCGAACTCGAGGCGATCGCCAGGCGCAGACCTTCGGTCCGCGCATCGCAAATCAGCTGGCCGATGTCGGCGCGCAGGGGGATCCCGTGGGCGTCGAGCAGGCGCTGATAGTGACCCGTCTTGAGCTCATGCACGCGGTCGAGCAGTTCCTCGAAATCGGGCCGCGCCCGGGTATTCGGATCGAAGCGCTCGGCATAGTAACTGAGCCGCTCCCGACCGCCCGCGACAGCGAGCAGGGTGCCGTAGAAATCGCTGTCCCAATACCAGGAGAGGCCCGCCTCCTCGAAGGCGGCATTGAAGGCCGGACGATGGCCGTCACGCTCGGTGTTGGCCAGGGTACCGTCGACATCGAAGATCAGCGCGCGCAAGGTCATGAGGGGTCACCGCGGGTGAGAAAAGGATGGCTATAGACTAGCGGATTTTCATGCGGGGCGGAATAACCATCCTCAATTCAGGGACAAGTAATGAGCGAAATTCCCGCCGCCGCGGTCGTGTTCGATTAAAATCGCCTACCCGTCAGAAAGCAGCCTTGCTCAGAGACGCAGCGGCAACGAAGTGAAGATCGAAGTGGAGATTATAAGCACGTGAAACCGACCAACATCGGCGCACCCGACTACTTTCACAAGGTCGTGGATTGCCAGTGGGCCTGCCCGGCCCACACCCCAGTTCCCGAGTACATCCGCCTGGTCGCAGCCGGACGCTATTCGGACGCCTACATGATCAACTGGGAGTCGAATGTTTTTCCCGGGATACTCGGCCGCGTCTGCGACCGTCCCTGCGAGCCGGCCTGCCGCCGCGGCCGGGTGGACAAGGAACCGGTGGCGATCTGCCGCTTGAAGCGCGTCGCCGCCGATCTCAAGGACGACATCCGGCCGCTGCTGCCGGTGGCCAAGCAGACCAACGGCCGGCGCATCGCCTGCATCGGCGCCGGCCCGGCCTCCCTGACCGTGGCCCGCGACCTGGCGGTAATGGGCTACGAGATCACCGTGTTCGACGGCGGCCACTCGGCCGGCGGCATGATGAGGAGCCAGATCCCGAAGTTCCGCCTGCCCGACCAGGTGATCGACGAGGAGTGCGACTACATCATCGGCCTGGGCGTGAAGACCCGTTTCAATCACTGGGTCACCAGCCTCAAGGCAACGCTGGCCGAAGGCTGGGACGCCGTCTTCGTCGGCACCGGCGCGCCGCGCGGTCGCGACGCCGATCTGCCCGGCCGGCAGGAAGCTGCGGCGCAGATCCATGTCGGCATCGACTGGCTGTCCAAGGTCGCCTTCGGCCATGTCACGAGCATCTCGAAACGCGTCATCGTCTTGGGCGGCGGCAACACCGCCATGGATTGCTGCCGTTCGGCGCGCCGGCTGGGCGGCGACGACGTCAAGGTGGTCGTGCGCAGCGGTTACGATGAAATGAAGGCATCGCCCTGGGAGAAGGAGGATGCGGTGCATGAGGGCATCCCGATCCTGAACTTCCTGGTGCCCAAGTCCTTCGTGCACGAGCAGGGCAAGCTGACCGGGGTGATGTTCGAGAAGGTGCATGCCGAATACGACGCCAAGGGCAGGCGCAGCCTGCTGCCGACCGGCGAAGCCGATGTCCTGATGGAATGCGACGAAGTGCTGGTGGCCATCGGCCAGGAAAACACCTTCCCCTGGATCGAGCGCGACATCGGTCTCGACTTCGACAAATGGGGCATGCCGGTGCTCGACGCCAAGACCCTGCAATCGACCCTGCCCAAGGTGTTCTTCGGCGGCGATGCGGCGCTCGGTCCGAAGAACATCATCACCGCGGTGGCCCAGGGCCACGACGCGGCGATCTCGATCGACCTGTTCTGCAAGGGCAAGAACCTCCAGGAACGACTGCCGCCGCTGGTCAATCTGGTCAGCCAGAAGATGGGCATCCACGAGTGGAGCTACGACAACCAGGTCTCCGAGGAAGAGCGCAAGAAGGTGCCGACCAAGGCGCTGGCCAGCGCCCTGAAGGACATCAAGATCGAACTCGAACTCGGCTTCGATCCGCACCTGGCCTGCGCCGAGGCCGAACGCTGTCTCAACTGCGACATCGAGACAGTGTTCACCGCCAAGACCTGCATCGAGTGCGACGCCTGCGTCGACATCTGCCCGACCGAATGCATCAGCTTCGTCGATAACGGCGAAGAGGATGACTTGCGCGGCCGGCTGAAGGCGCCGGCGACCAATCGCGACCAGGAGATCTACGTCGCCGACGGCCTGAAGACCGGGCGGATCATGGCCAAGGACGAGAACATCTGCCTGCATTGCGGCATGTGCGCCGAGCGCTGCCCGACCGGCGCCTGGGACATGCAGAAATTCCTACTGAAACTCGCCCATGCCGGGGCGGAAGTGAGAAGAACATGAGCACCACGAAACCCATCCAGAGCTGCAACGATTTCGTCATCAAGTTCGCCAACGTCAATGGCTCGGGCTCGGCCTCGGCCAACGAACTGTTCGCTCGTGCCGTGCTGCGCATGGGCGTGCCGGTGGCGCCGCGCAACATCTTTCCGTCGAACATCCAGGGCCTGCCGACCTGGTACGAGATGCGCGTTTCCGGCGCGGGCTGGCTCGGCCGCCGCGGCGGCTGCGACCTGATGGTGGCGATGAATCCGCAGACCTGGGACCGCGACATCGCCGAGATCGAAGCCGGCGGCTATCTCTTTTACGATTCGACCAAGGCCCTGCCGCGCTCCAAGTTTCGCGACGACATCACGGTACTGGGCGTTCCCCTGACCGAAATCTGCAACCGCGAATACTCCGACCCGCGCCAGCGCCAGCTGTTCAAGAACATCATGTACGTCGGCGCGCTGAGCGCGCTCCTGGACATGGAATTCGAACCGGTGGAAAAGCTGATCTCCGAGCAGTTCCGCGGCAAGGACAAGCTGATCGCCGCCAACGTCAATGCGCTGAAGCTCGGCTACGCCCACGCCAGGGAGCACCTGCCCTGCCCGATCGGCCTCACCGTCGCGCGTTGCGACGCCGTCGGCGAGAAGATCTTCGTCAACGGCAACGATGCCGCCGGGCTCGGCGCCGTCTATGGCGGCGCCACCGTCGCGGCCTGGTATCCGATCACGCCGTCGACCTCGGTGATCGAATCCTTCAGCGCCTACTGCCGCAAATTCCGCACCGATCCGGACAACGGCATGGCCCGTTACGCCATCGTCCAGGCCGAGGATGAACTGGCCTCGATCGGCATGGTGATCGGCGCTGCCTGGAACGGCGCGCGCGCCTTCACCGCCACCTCCGGCCCGGGCATCTCGCTGATGCAGGAGTTCTTCGGACTGGCCTATTTCGCCGAGATTCCGGCGGTGATCGTAGACGTCCAGCGAGGCGGGCCATCGACCGGCATGCCGACGCGCACCCAGCAGTCCGACCTGCTCTCCTGCGCCTACGCCTCGCACGGCGACACCCGGCACGTGCTGCTCATTCCCGAAGGACCCTACGAGTGCTTCACGCTGGTCGCCCAGGCCTTCGATCTGGCCGACCGCCTGCAGACGCCGGTGTTCGTCATGCTCGATCTCGACATCGGCATGAACGACAGCCTCTCCCAGCCCTTCGACTGGGACGACCAGCGCCGCTACGATCGCGGCAAGGTGATGAGCGAGGAGGAACTCGAAGCGGGCAAGGATTTCGGCCGCTATCTCGACGTCGATGGCGACGGCATCCCCTACCGCACCATCCCCGGCACGCATCCGACCAAGGGCGCCTACTTCACCCGCGGCACGACCCGCAACGCCTACGCCAAGTACAGCGAAACGGGTTCCGACTACGTCTATAACATGGAGCGGCTGCGGCGCAAATTCGATACCGCGAAGAGCCTGGTGCCCGCCCCGGTGCTGCGCCAGGCGGCACAGCCGACGCGCTTCGGCGCGATCTATTACGGTTCCACCGGACCGGCCATGGACGAAGCCTTTGCCAGCCTGGAAGCCCAGGGCGTTCATGTGGACACGCTGAGGCTGCGCGGCTTTCCCTTCGCCGACGAGGTGCTGGCATTCGTCGCCGAACACGACTATGTCTTCGTCGTCGAACAGAACGAGAGCGCCCAGATGCGCACCCTGCTGATCAACGAAGGCGAGATCGATCCGAAACGGCTGATCCGCGTGCTCCACTACGACGGCACGCCGATCACCGCGCGCTTCATCAGTAGCCGTATCGCCAACGCGCTCTCGGAACACAAGGTAAGTCCGATCCGCAAACAGGTGGCCTCATGACCTATCTCAGCAAACCCAAGCTGTTCCGGCCCGACACGCCGAAGAACGCCCTAGGCTATACCAGGCGGGACTACGAAGGCGCGATCTCGACGCTCTGCGCCGGCTGCGGCCACGACTCGATCAGCGCCGCCATCGTCCAGGCCTGCTTCGATCTCGACATCGAACCGCACCGCGTCGCCAAGCTCTCCGGCATCGGCTGCTCGTCGAAGACGCCCGACTACTTCCTCGGCAACTCGCACGGCTTCAACAGCGTGCACGGGCGCATGCCCTCGGTACTCACCGGCGCCGCCCTGGCCAACCGCGACCTGATCTACCTCGGCGTCTCCGGCGACGGCGACTCGGCCTCGATCGGCATCGGCCAGTTCGCCCACGCCATGCGCCGCGGCGTGAACATGACCTACATCGTCGAGAACAACGGCGTCTATGGCCTGACCAAAGGCCAGTTCTCGGCGACCACCGACAAGGGCTCGAAGAGCAAGCGCGGCGTGGTCAATAACGACAGCCCGATCGACCTCGTCGCCCTCGCCCTGCAGCTCGGCGCGAGTTATGTGGCGCGCAGCTTCTCCGGCGACAAGGAACAACTGATCCCGCTGATCAAGGGCGCCCTGCACCACCGCGGCCCGGCCTTCATCGACGTCATCAGTCCCTGCGTCACCTTCAACAACCATCCCGGCTCGACCAAGAGCTACGACTACGTGCGCGAGCACAACGAGGCGGTCAATCGCCTCGATGTCATCCTGCCGCGCGATCCCATCGGCGCCTCCTACGCGCCCGGCTCGCTGCGCCGCATCGTCCAGCACGACGGCTCGGTGCTGCATCTGCGCAAGCTCGGCGAGGATTACGATCCTTCGGACCGCATCGGCGCCATGAACCATCTCCAGGAGCGTCACGCGCTGGGTGAGATCGTCACCGGCCTGCTCTATGTCGATGGCAGCGCCGAGGACATGCACCGTCATCTGAACACCGTGGAGAAGCCGCTCAACCAGCTCCGCGACGCCTACCTCTGCCCCGGCAGCAAGGCGCTGGACGCGCTCAACGCCTCGCTCAGATAGTTCACGGATCTTTCGCTGTGCAAGGCTCACGATAAAGGGAGGGACCATGTTGCGAAAATCCGTTCTCGTAGTCGCCGCACTCTTCGCCACCTTGCCCCTGCCCGCAATGGCCCAGACCCCGGCGCAGGCGCAGGTCGAGCCGCTGCGCCTGGGTTTCCTCACCGTGCGCTCCGGGCCGCTGGCCGCGGGCGGGCGGCAGATGGAGGAAGGCATACAGCTGTTCCTCAAGGAGCGCAACAACACCCTGGCCGGACGCCGCGTCGAACTGTTCATCGCCGATACCGGCGGCAATCCCCAGGTGGCCAAGACCCGGGCGCAGGAACTGGTCGAGCGCAACAAGGTGCAGGTGATCATCGGGCCGCTCGCGACCTTCGAGGCCCTGGCCATCGACGACTACATCCTCCAGGCCAAGGTGCCGCTGATCACGCCGACCTCTGCGGCGCAGAACGATCTGGCGCAGCAGAGGAAGAGCGATTACGTGATCCACGCCGCGGGCACGGCGGCGCAGCCGATGCATGTGCTTGGGCAGTATGCCGAGAAGAAGCTGGGCATGAAACGGATCAGTATGATCGCCGACGATTTCGCCTACGGCCATGAAGGCGCGGCCGGCTTCCAGCGATCCTTCGAGGACAACGGCGGGCGCATCGTGCAGAAGCTCTGGTCGCCGCTCAACGTCCCGGAGTACGGCACCTTCATCGCGCAACTCAAGACCAATGTCGACGGCATCTATGCCGGCTTTGCCGGCACCAACGGCCTGCGCTTTCTCAAGCAGTACAAGGAGTACCAGCTCAAGCCGACGGTGCTCGGCAACCCCACCAGCGTCGATGAGGGCGTGCTCCGCAACATGGGCGACGAGGCCTTGGGCGTGATCTCCGCGAGCTGGTATTCGGCGAGTCTCGACACCCCGGACAACAATCGTTTCGTCAAAGCCATCCAGGCCGAATACAAGGTCACGCCCGGCTTCTACACGGCGGGCACCTACACCGCTGGCCTGTTGCTGGAAGAGGCGCTGAAGACGATCAAGGGCCGCATCGAGGATCACCCCGCCTTTCTCAAGGCCCTGCATGCGGTGCGCCTCGCCGGCGGCCCGATGGGCCAGATCCGGCTCGACGAATTCGCCAAGCCGGTGCTGGGCATACAGGTGCGCCGGGTCGAGCGCCGCGACGGTCAACTGGTCAACGCGGTGATCGCCACCTTCCCCGAGGTCAGCCAGTTCTGGACTTACGATCCGAAAGCCTTCCTGGCCAGCCCGGCTTATTCCCGCGACACCCCGGCGGCGAAATTCCTCGAGTAGCGGTTACGCGTCGATAAAGCCTCCGATCGCGTCGAGGAAGCGCCCGGGCGCCTGAAGTTGCGGGACATGGGCGCAGCCTTCGAGCACGATCAGTTTCGCGTCGGCCAGGCCGGCGGCGAGTTCCTCGGACATGGCCGGCGGCGTGGCTTCGTCCAGGCTGCCCACCAGGACCAGAACCGGCACCTTGACGGCGCCCAGCTGGCTGCGCAGATCGAGCGTCGCCAGGGCATCGCAGGCGCCGTGAAAAGTCTCCGCGTCGACCGCCAGGAAGCAGCGCTTCCGCTCCGCGATCAGCGCCGGATTCTGCGCCTGGAACTCGGGCGCGAAGAGCCGCCGCATCGCCACATCGGCGATGGCGGAGAGTCCCTTTTCCTTGGCCGCCGCGGACATGCCGCGGAAGGCGGCGCGCCCCTGCTCGGAAAAGTTTGCACCGCAATCGGCGAGCACCAGGCGCGCGGCGATGCCCGGATGGCGAATCGCGCTAAGCAGGGCGATGAAGCCGCCATAGCCGTTGCCGAGCAGGATAGGCGCGGGCGCCAAGTTCAAGGCGGCGACGGCCGCGGCGAGATGATCGGCGATGACTTCGAGCTGGCTGCCGACCGCTGCGGACGCGCCGAAGCCGGGCAAGGAGAGCAGCACCACCTGATGCGTCTGGGCCAAGGGTCCAATGACCGCAGCGAAACTGCTCTGGTCGGCGAGCAAGGAATGGAACAGGACGATGGGCCGGCCGCTGCCGGCGATCCTGGCGGCTACCCGCTTGCCGTTCACCGTGACGCTCGCGTCGCGGAATTCGGCCTGCTGGATTGAACTGTGCATCTGCTTC
Organism: uncultured Sterolibacterium sp.; assembly: GCA_903832735.1. GTDB lineage: Bacteria > Pseudomonadota > Gammaproteobacteria > Burkholderiales > Rhodocyclaceae > CAIYYX01. The sequence goes on along the minus strand of CAILCO010000086.1, from coordinate 15,474 downwards.
CTTTCAGCCTAGAAAAAGCATTCTCACCACCAAGGACGCCAAGGACACCAAGAAAAACAGATCTCGAGCGAATTCGTCTAACCGTCGACTTCCGCTCATTGAGTGAGCAGCGCCTGCGATCAGGGTTCGTGGTTTACCTTGGTGTCCTTGGTGTCCTTGGTGGTAAACGAATTGCGAATCGCCGAAACTAGTTTCAGTTCAGCCGCGGCTGGGCGGTGGTGTTTTGGTACCAGTCGAACGGGGTATCGTCCAGGCGCACCATCACGCTCTTGGTCTCGAAGTGCTGGTCGAAGGATTCCGTGCCGCCCTCGCGGCCGATGCCGGAATCCTTGACGCCGCCCCAGGGCGAGGCCGGGTCGAGGCGGTGGTGATCGTTGATCCAGACGATGCCGCAGGCCAGCCGGGACGCGACACGCAGCGCCCGGGTGAGGTCGTGGGTGCGCACGGCGCCGGCCAGGCCGTAGGGCGAATCATTGGCCAGGGCCAGCCCTTCGTCTTCGGTCGCAAAGCGGGTCACCGAGACGAAGGGCCCGAACACTTCTTCCTGGAAGATGCGCATCCTCGGCGTGACGTCGGCGAACACCGTAGGCTCGACGTAGAAGCCGTTTTTCAGTGCCGGGTTATCCGGTACCCTACCACCTGCCACCAAACGCGCCCTGTCCTCTTCCAGGCCTATCCTGACGTATTCCAGCACCCTTTGCTGCTGCCGCGCCGAGACCACCGGGCCGAGCTGGACTTGCGGATCCGCCGGATTGCCGATCCTGATCGATCTGGCCTTGGCGGCGAGCTTTTCTACGAACTCATCGTAGATCTTCTCCTGGACGATCTGCCGGCTGCCGCAGATGCAGGTCTGGCCGGCGCCGACGAAGGCGCCGAAGGCCGCATAGTTGACCGCCTGATCTACGTCGAAATCGTCGAACACCAAGACCGGCGTCTTGCCGCCGAGTTCCAGGGTCTGATGGGCGAAGTGGGCGCCGGCTGCAGCGCCAGTGATCCGCCCCGCCTCGGTGCCGCCGGTGAGCACCCACTTGGCCAGGCCGGGATGCTCGGCCAGGGCCCGGCCGGTGGTCGGCCCCAGGCCGGTGACGACGTTGAAGGCCCCGGGCGGCAGGCCGGCTTCGACGAACAGTTGCGCCAGGCGCAAGGTGGTCAACGGCGTGTACTCGGAGGGCTTGACCACCGTGGTGCAACCCGAGGCCAGAGTCGGCGCCAGGCTCTTGACCATGATCATCAGCGGGTGGTTGAACGGCGTCGAATTGCCGACCACGCCGATCGGCGTGCGGATCGTGTAGTTGAGGTAGTTGCCATCGACCGGGATCACCGCATCGCGGCGCGCGATCGCCAGGCCGGCGTTGTAGCGGAAGAAATCCGGCAGGCGCGAAATCTGCGCCCGGGTTTCGTTCAACGAGCGTCCGTTGTTGGCGGTCTCGAGCTGGTACATCTCGTCCAGATGGGCCTCGAAAACGTCGGCCAGCTTGTTGATCAGCTTGGCCCGGGTGCGGTTCGACATGGCGCTCCACTCGCGGCTCCGGAAGGCTGCCGCGGCGCTCGTCACCGCCCGATCGACATCGGCGCCGGAGGCGTGGGCAATCCGCGCGAGCAACTGACCCGTGGCCGGATTGAGCACGTCGAGCAGCTCGGGACGGCTGGCCGGCACCTCATGCCCGTCGATGAACAGCCCCCGGACCGGAGGCTCTATTGCGTTGCTGACATCTGACATCGTCTGCTTTCTTGAACTTTAGTCTCTTATGACTTCACTCTAATTTCGGAGCGACGGTCTTTGGGGATATACAAGGGGAGGGTCTCCCCTTGTTCGTACTCGCCCGCTTTTCCGACCTGCGAAGAAATCATTATGTTGGTTCCGGCTCGGCCGGCTTCGGACATCTACAGTTGCCGACCTATCCTGCGGTCGAGCGACCAAGGGCCGCCGCCGCGCAGGGCGATGGCGAACATGATCAGACACCACATCAGCGGGTACTCGTAGCCGGGTCCGGTCCAGCCGAACTTGGGCCAGAGGGTGCAGGCGATCACCGCCATCTCGATGCTGATCGCCGCGGCAAAGAAACGCGTGAACAGGCCCAGCGCGACGCACAGCCCGCCCAGGGTTTCGAGGATCATCAGCGCGATGGCGAGCGGTTCGGCCGGCTCTATGCCGCGCTTCACCAGCGCCATCGCGGCGGTCGCCGCGACGCCTGCCATCAGCTTGGGGATCCCGTGCGGCAGGATCATCAACCCGACCGTGAGGCGGATCAACAGCCAGGAGAGCGGCTGGACGAAATCGTAGAACGGCTTGAGTCCGGGGATCAGTAGCTTGGGTTCGGTCGGTGCACTGCTCATGAAGATTCCTCCCTGTGCGCTGCGCCTTACTTCGCCGCGGTGGCGATCGGCTGGCTTTTTTCCACGACATAGGTCGCCAGTACTCGCGCCTTGCCGCTGCCGGTGTTCCTGTTCATTTCGTCTCCTCTTGGGTTGTTATGGCCGGGGAATTATGCCACCCGCAGATGCTTTGAAGTTGAAGTATTCATCTTCAAACCGGTGCAGGGTTTTCCCGGTTCCGCCGTGTGCTCGTCGCGTAGGTCTCGAACTCCGCCAGCGGCAGCGGCCGGCTGAACAGATAGCCCTGATAATCATGACAGCCTTCGCGGGCGAGAAAGTCGCGCTGCGCCTCGGTCTCCACCCCTTCGGCGATGATCGCCAGGCCCATGCTCCCGGCCAGGGCGATGACCATCCGGGCGATGGCGGCATCGTTGCCATCGACCAGGATGTCGCGGACGAAACCCCGATCGATTTTCAGCTGATCCAGGGGCAGCCGCTTGAGGTAGGACAACGACGAATAACCGGTGCCGAAATCGTCGAGCGAAAAACCCACGCCCCGCTCCTTCAACGCGCTCATCCTGCCGATCACCGCCTCGAAGTCATCGACCAGCAGGCTCTCGGTCAGTTCCAGTTTCAAGCGCTGCGGATCAGCGCCGCTGTGTTCCAGTATCGCCAGCACCTGATCGACGAAGTCCCGGTGATGGAACTGGCGGGCGCTGACATTCACCGCGATCGTCAGTTCCGCCATCTCCTCGCGACCCGCCCAGGCCGCGAGTTGCGCACAGGCGGTCTCCAGCACCCAGTGCCCCAGGGGCAGGATCAGGCCGGTCTCCTCGGCCAGGGGGATGAATTCGGCCGGCATCACCAGGCCGCGCCCGGGATGCTGCCAGCGCACCAGCGCCTCGACCCCGGTGATGCGCGAGGCGCCGTCCACCTGGGCCTGGTAGTGGAGGATCAACTGGCCCTGCTGCAACGCTTCGCGCAAGCCGGCTTCCAGCACCGCGCGCGCCGTGACCGCGGCCTGCATTTCCGGCTCGAAGAAGCGCAAGGTGTTGCGGCCGGCGGCCTTGGCCTGGTACATCGCCAGATCGGCGCGCTTCAAGAGGTCCTCCATGCTGCCCTGGTGATCGACGAACAGGGTGACGCCGATGCTCGGGGTGCTGCGCTGCAGATAGCCGGCGAGCGGGTATTCCCGGTTCAGGGTGAGGATGATCTTTTCGCCCACGGCCTCGGCGTAGGCGGCGGCTTCGGTCGCGCTCTCGGAAAGATATTCGAGCATCACCACGAACTCGTCGCCGCCCAGCCTGGCCACGGTATCGCCTTCGCGCACGCACGTGGCGAGGCGTTCCGCGACCTGTTGCAGGAGCAGGTCGCCGATGTCGTGGCCGAGGGTGTCGTTCAAGGTCTTGAAGTCGTCCAGATCGATGAACAGCAGGGCGCCATAGCGACCGTTGCGCGTGGAAGAAGCCAGCGCCTGCTGCAGCCGATCGAGCAGCAGGCGGCGGTTGGCCAGCCGGGTCAGCGGGTCGTAGAAGGCGAGGCGCCGGATCTCCTCTTCCGCGGCCCGTTTCGCGGTGATGTCCTGCTTCACCGCGACGAAGTGGGTGATCAGTCCATCGGGCTGGCGGATCGGCGTGATCACCGCGGATTCGAGGTATTCGCTGCCGTCCTTGCGCCGGTTGTAGAACTCGCCCGACCAGGCCAGTCCGCGGCTCAAGGCTTGCCACAGCGCCGCGTAGGATTCCCGGGGGGTCTTGCCCGAGTTGAGGATGCTCGGGTTCTGGCCGATGGCTTCTTCCCGGCTGTAGCCGGTGTTCTGGACGAAGGCCTCGTTGACGTATTCGATCTTGGCATCGATGTCGGTGATGACGATGCTCTCGGCGCTTTGCTCGACCGCCAGCGAAAGTTTGCGGATCTGCTCTTCGTCGCTCTTGCGACCGGTGACGTCGCGGGTCACCGAGAGGATGCAGGCTTCGCCCTTGACGCTCATCAGGCGCGAGGACATCAGCCCGGTGATCACCCGGCCATCGCGCGCGAGGAAATTCGCTTCGAGATTTTCGCAATAGCCGTCCCGCTCCAGGGCGTCCACCAGTCGCTGCCGATCGGCCAGGTTCTGCCAGATGTTAATTTCCCGCGAAGTCCTGCCGATCACCTGGTCTCGGCTCCAGCCGGTCAAACGCAGAAAACCCTCGTTGCATTCAAGATAACGACCATCGGCGACGCGATTGATATTGACGGCGTCGGGACTGGTCAGGAAGGCCGTGCGGTAGCGCGCCTCGCTCTCCTTCAGGGCTGCTTCCCGCTGCCCGATGACTTCCAGAAGGCGGTTGAAGCCGCCCACCAGCTGGCCGATTTCATCGTCCAGGGCGACCGTCAGGGGCTGCAGCAACTGGTTCGTCTCCATTCTGCCGGCCAGGGTTTCCGCTGCGCTCGTCAGCGGCATGAGTTGCCGCCGCAACAGCCACCAACTCACCACAGCCGCCAGCAGGGTCAAGACTATCGCGGCCAAGAGCATGCGACTTTCCACGACGCGAATCGGCGCAAAGGCTTCCGCGGTCGACAGCGATGCGACCACGTACCAGCCGGCTGCGGCGATGCCCTTGGCCGAAGAGAGCACTTCCACGCCCTGCGGATTGACGAGCACGCCGGAGCCCTCGTAGCCCCCGATGAAACGGTCGATCATGGCGTTGACGCCAGCGGCGGGAAGTACTTCCATGATCCGGCGCTTGTCGCTGGCGGTGACCACCAGACGGTATTGCGGCGCGACCAGCAGATAGACGCCGTCCTTGCCGTTGCGGCCTTCGGTCATCTTGTCGAGAAAATTGGGCGCACCCAGGTTGGTCACGCCGGCCACCGCGCCGACCACCTTGCCCTGGGCATCGCGAACCGGGACGACCATGACGAACACCGGCGCTCCCAGCTTCTTGCCCATGACCGGCTTGCCTATCGTCGCTCGGCCCTTCTTGAGCGCGACGGCGGAGGCCGCATCGACATCCAGGTAATTGACGCCGATCCGTCCTGCCGAGAGCGGCACATCCGCAATCACGGTGCCATCGGGCCCCATCGCCGCGACGCCGCCGTTGAAGCGGACCGGAAGACCCAGACGGTGCTCCAGCAAGCTCTGCAGCGCAGCGGGATCGGCGAGCAAGGCCGGTGTCACCGTTGCCGCGAGCCGCCCCAGCGCCTCCAGACGCTCCTCCAATTGCTGGTTGATATCTGCGGCGATGTAGGAAGCCGCCGAGAACTGCTGTTCGCCGAGCAGCCGCTCCATGTCCGTGCGCAGCATCCGGGTGGCGTAGAAGGCCAGCGACCAGAGGCCGAGCACGAAGATGATCAGGGTGGTGAGCGTCACCCGGGTCTGGAGCGAGCGCCACTGAACGACTTGCCGCAATTTCACCGATGAAGACCTTGTGCCATGGGCCGGAGCGGCTGCCTCACTCTATCACTTTCGTAGGTCTTTCTCCAGCAGCCAGGGACAGTCTCCCGCGGCATCGGCCAGGCGGCCGGCCGCGAATTCGCCGCGGCGTTCGGGCGCGGCCGGGCTTCCCTAACCCTACGGGAGGCGTTTCGCGCAGAGCATGATCATCAGTTGCGCGGCGATTTGCCGCGGCGTCTTCCTGCCCGGCCGGTACCAGACATGGGTCCAGTTCAGCGCCCCGAGCAGGGCCAGGCGAAACAGCGAACGGTCGGTGCCGCGGGGCAGGGCCAGGTCCGCAATCAGGCGGCGGAAAAGCTGATCGTAATCGTCGCGATCGACCTTCAGACGCCGCTGCAAACGCTCCTCATAGATGGCGAACAATCCGGTGGCGATGACCTGGGCGATCGGATTGCCGCCGGTGACGTCGCGAATGTGTTCGGCGCAGGCCAGTTCGAGCCGCTGCCACGGATCGGCGCCGCGCCGGATCGCCTCCTGGATGTTCTCCATCAGTCGGCGGAAGCCTTCGTGGTGGATCGCGACGAAGAGATCCTCCTTGGCCGGGAAATGGTGATAGACCGAACCGGGCAGCATCCCGACGCTGTCCGCGATGTTGCGGATCGAGGTGCCGGCATAGCCGCGTTGCACGAAGAGTTGGGCGGCGGCGAGGATGATCTGGTCGCGCCGCTCACTACCCACCGCTGCACCCGATGCGTCCGCGCCGCGCCCTCCAGCCGATCCGCCCAAGCCACGATCAGGTTCGAGTCGCGCCTTGCGGGCGATCCTGCGGCTGGCCTCGCCGCGTTTCAGGACCTGCTGCTGCTGCGCCGTCAGCGCCTTGCTGCCGCGCGCGCCGGAGGCGACGGACTTCAAGCGCTTGTACGCCGTTTCCAGATCATGCTTCTGCCAGATGTTGCGCACGCCCGAGGCCGACACCTGATGACCCATCGCCGTGAGTTCGCCGGCGGCCCTGGCCTGGCCGAACTGGGGATGCTCGTGCGCATAGTCGACGACCGCCTGTTCCAGCGTCACGACGCCCGCCCCGACCTTCCTGCCCTGGCCCATCTTCCCTCCCGGTGGATTCCTGCCTGCTTCAAGGATACCCTATGCAGCGCCAGGACATTCAGCTTTTAAACTAATCGGACGATCGTTTGACAAGTTAGTTCGGCGCTGCTATCTTTGCGCCGCTGGCAGAAGAAGAAATCCGGGACAACAGCCTTTCCATCAACAGGAGGAATCCATGAAACTCGTCACCCCCATCTCAGCCCTCGCAGGATTGGCCCTGGCATTTTCAGTCGCCGCCGTACGCGCCGAAATCACCGTCGGCGTCACGATCTCGGCAACCGGGCCGGCCGCATCGCTGGGCATCCCGGAAAAGAACACCATCGCGCTGATGCCGACCAGCATCGGAGCCGAGAAGGTCCGCTACGTCGTGCTCGACGACGGTTCCGATCCCTCGACGGCGGTGAAGAACGCCCGCAAGCTGGTTTCCGAGGAAAAGGCCGACATCCTGATCGGCTCGTCGACCGTGCCGACTTCGCTGGCCCTGATCGAAGTCGCCGCCGAGACGCACACCGCCATGCTCGCCCTGGCGCCTCTTGCCCCGCCGGCCGACAAGCGCGTCTGGGCCTTCGCCCCGCCGCAGACCAATGCCCTGATGGCCTCCGCGGTGATCGAACACATGGTCAAGAGCGGCGTCAAGAGCATGGGCTTCATCGGCTATAACGACGCCTTCGGCGAAGGCTTCTGGCGCGAAGTGGAGCCGCTGGCGCAGAAGGCCGGGATCAAGATCGTCGCCAGCGAGCGCTACAACCGCACCGACACCAGCGTCACCGGCCAGGTGCTGAAACTCGTGGCGGCAGCGCCCGAAGCCATCCTGATCGTCGGTTCCGGCACGCCGGCGGCCCTGCCCCAGATCACCCTGGCCGAGCGCGGCTACAAGGGCAAGATCTATCAGTCCCATGGCGCAGCCAACCGCGACTTTCTCCGCGTCGGCGGCAAGAACGTCGAAGGCGCGCTGATTCCGGTCGGGCCGATGCTGGTCGCCGAACAACTGCCGGACACGCATCCGTCGAAGAAGGTGGCGCTCGATTACGTCAAGGCCTATGAAGCGGCATACGGCGCCGATAGCCGCTCGACATTCGGCGGCCATACCTGGGACGCCGGCCTGCTCTTCCAGCAGGCGGCCGCAGTGGCCTTGAAGAAGGCCAAGCCGGGCACCCCGGAATTCCGCCAGGCGCTGCGCGACGCCCTGGAGAACACCAAGAATCTCGCCGCCACCCACGGCGTCTTCAACATGAGCGCGGCCGATCATACCGGCCTGGATGTCCGCTCGCGAGTCATGGTGCGGATCGAGGGCGGCAACTGGAAACTGGTCAAGTAGCATGGCCAAACCGCCCTTCAACAGTCTGAACTTTGCCCCACCCGGCCTGGATATCCAGCCGCTGGCAGGCGGCGGGATGATCCTGAAATCGCCGCAGGCGCTGGCGCCCTACGCCGCCTGCCTGGGCGAATATCTGGTGCATTGGGGCACGACCCAGCCGGAGCGGCTGTTTCTCGCCGAACGCGACGCCGCGGGGCTCTGGCGCAGGCTCAACTATGGAGAGGCGCTGACCTCGGTGCGCAGCATCGCCCAGGCACTGCTGGCCCGGAAGCTGTCTCTGGAGCGTCCGCTGGTGATCCTCTCCGACAACAGCATCGCCCACGCCCTGATGGCGCTGGCGGCGATGCATGTCGGGATACCGGTGGCGCCGATTTCCTCGGCCTATTCGCTGGTGTCGAAGGACTACGTCAAGCTCAAACATATTCTGGGAGAACTGCAGCCGGGCGCGATCTTCGTCCAGGACGGCGCAAGGTTTGCGCCGGCTTTGCAATCCGCGGCGCTCCCCGGCGTGGAAGTGATCGCGGTGGCGAACCCGTCGCCCGGCCAGGCGACGACGGCCTACGCTGACCTCCTGGCCGGGCTGACAGGAGCGGCGGCGGGGGCGGAAGTGGATGCCGCATTCCGTTCGGTAGGGCCGGAGACCATCGCCAAGATCCTGTACACCTCCGGCTCGACGGGCCTGCCCAAGGGCGTCATCAACACCCAGCGGATGCTCTGTTCCAACCAGCAGATGATCGCGCAGGTCTGGCCCTTCCTGGCGGAGAAGCCGCCGGTGATCGTCGATTGGCTGCCCTGGAACCACACCTTCGGCGGCAATCACAACTTCAACATGATGCTGCGCCACGGCGGCACCCTGTATATCGACGATGGCAAACCGGCGCCGGGACTGATAGAAAAGACCGTCGCCAACCTCGCAGAAATCTCGCCGACGCTGTACTTCAACGTGCCGCGCGGCTACGACATGCTGTTGCATTACCTGGAGCGCGACGAGGCGCTCGCCGCCAAATACTTTGCCCGCCTCGACCTGATCTTCTATGCCGCCGCGGCGCTGCCGCAAACGCTTTGGGAGCGCCTCGAAGACCTGGCGATCAAGGTGCGCGGCACACGCGTGCGCATGGTCGCGTCCTGGGGTTCGACCGAGACCGCGCCGATGGTCACCGCGGTGCACTACGACATCGAGCGCGCCGGCGTGATCGGCCTGCCCACCCCCGGCGTGGAACTGAAGATGGTGCCCAATGCCGGCAAGATGGAGATGCGGGTGCGCGGCCCGAATGTCACGCCCGGCTATTTCAAGCGCGAGGATCTGACACGGGCGGCCTTCGATGCCGACGGCTTCTATTGCATCGGCGACGCCGGGCGTTTCGCCGACCCGCAGGATCCCGTTCAGGGCATCGAGTTCGACGGGCGCATCGCCGAGGACTTCAAGTTGACTTCGGGCACCTGGGTCCATGTCGGCGCCTTGCGCCTCAAGGCCATCGCCGCAGGCAGCCCGGTCATCCAGGATTGCGTGATCACCGGCCACGACCGCGATGCCATCGGCCTGCTGGTCTTCCCCAACCCGGTGGGCTGCCGCAGCCTCTGCCCGGAGCTCCCAGCCGATCTCCCGCTCTCGGCGCTGATCAATGCGCCGCAAGTCAGGCAAAAGCTGGCCGCCGCGTTATCCGCGATGGCCGCCGAGAGCAGCGGCAGTTCGACCCACCCGACCCGTGCGCTGTTGATGGCCGAGCTACCTTCCATCGACGACAACGAGATCACCGACAAGGGTTACATCAACCAGCGCGCGGTGCTGCTCTCCCGCGCGCACCTGGTCGAACGGCTCTACGCCGTGCGGCCGGAGGACGATGTGATCGTCCTCGAACACCACTAATCCCAGGAGAAAACACGTGAGCGAAGTAGTGAGCTATTCCATGTCCAACGACATCGCTGTCGTAACCATAGCCAGCCCGCCGGTCAATGCCGTCGATCAGCGCGTACGTGCCGGACTGAAAAAGGTCTTCGGCGAACTGCGCGAGCGGCCTGAAGTACACGCCATCGTCCTCGGCTGCGCCGGCAAGACCTTCGTCGCCGGCGCGGACATCAAGGAATTCGACAGCGGCATCGCGGAGCCGGGCTACCACGAATTCCTCCGCCTGATCGAGGACAGCAAGGTGCCGGTGATTGCCGCAGTGCACGGTACGGCGCTGGGCGCCGGCACCGAGATTGCCCTCGCCTGCCACTACCGGGTGGCCCAGGAAGGCGCGCGCTTCGGCCTGCCGGAACTGTCCCTGGGGATCATCCCGGGCGCCGGCGGCACCCAGCGCCTGCCGCGCGTCGTGCCGCTGGAGACGGCGATCGACATGATGCTCTCCGGCAAGCCGCTGGCCTCGGCAGCGGCCCTGTCATCGGGGCTGGCCGACAAGGTCGTCGCCGGCGACGTGATCGCAGGCGCGCTGGACTATGCGCGAGCGCTGCTCGCCGGCGGTGCAGGCGTTCGCCGCACGCGCGAACAGCCGGTGCAGGGCGCCGAAAAGGCGGCGGAATTGCTCGCCGCGAAACGCACCCAGGTCGCCCGGACGATGAGGAACCGCCGCTCTCCGCTGGCGCTCATCGAAGCCGTTGAAGCCGCCGTAAGCAAACCTTTCGATGCCGGCCTGGCGGTGGAGAGTGCGCTCTCCGCGGAACTGGTCCAGGCGACCGAAGCGCGGGCGCTGCGCCACCTGTTCTTCGCCGAACGCGAGGTGCGCAAGATCCCCGGCCTGTCTGCCGAAATCAAGCCGCGTCCGCTGGCGCGACTGGGCATCGTCGGCGCCGGCACCATGGGCGGCGGCATCAGCATGTGCTTCGCCAATGTCGGCATTCCGGTGACCATCGTCGATACCGCGCAGGCGAATCTCGACCGCGGCCTGGCCACCATCCGCAAGAACTACGAACGTTCGGTCACGCGCGGCAGCCTCAAGCCGGAACAGATGGCCGAACGCCTGGCACTGATCACCACCACGCTGGATTACGCCGACCTGGGGCAGGCCGACGTGATCATCGAGGCGGTGTTCGAGAACTTCGCACTGAAGAAAGAGATTTTCGCCAAGTTGGCGACCGTCGCCAAGCCCGGCGCGATTCTCGGCACCAACACCTCTACGCTCGACATCGACGAGATCGCCGCCGTCACCGGGCGGGCGCAGGACGTGATCGGCCTGCACTTCTTCAGCCCGGCCAACGTCATGCAACTGCTGGAAATCGTCGAGGCGAAGCAGACGGCTCCCGACGTCGTAGTCACTGCCCTGGAGATCGCCAAGCGAATCAAGAAGACCGGCGTCGTCGCCAAGGTCTGCTACGGTTTCATCGGCAACCGCATGATGGATCCCTACGGCCGCGAAGCCGAGCATTGCGTGCTCGAAGGCGCCACGCCCGAGGAGGTCGACGGCGCCCTGGAGAGTTGGGGCATGGCCATGGGCATCCTCGCCGTCTATGACATGGCCGGCATCGACATCGGCCATCTGACCAGACTCGAACGCGCCCATCTCTTGCCCAAGGACCCCGGCTTCTACCGTCCCTCGGCGATGCTCACCGAACGCGGCTGGCTGGGCCAGAAGGCCGGACGCGGCTACTACCGCTACGACAACGCCGAGAAGAAGCGCACGGTCGACCCCGAGGTGATCGCGCTGCTCCACGCCGAAGGCCTGCGTTTGAACATCCCCCAGCGCAAGCCGAGCCGGCAGGAGATCCAGGAACGCTGCCTCTATGCGATGATCAACGAAGGTGCGCTGCTGCTCGAAGAAGGCATCGCCCTGCGCGCCTCCGACATCGATGTGGTGTATACCGCCGGCTACGGTTTCCCGCGCTACCGCGGCGGGCCGATGTTCTACGCCGACACGGTGGGCCTCAAGGCGATCTACGACAAGATCATCGAGTTCCAGAAGACGCTCGACCCGCAATACTGGCAGCCCGCACCGCTGCTGAAAAAACTGGCGCTGGCGGGCTCCAGCTTCGCTCAGTATCAGGCCGAACACGAAAACTCGCACTGATCACCGGAGAACAACATGGCACACGCCTTCATCCCCTACGGCCAATACTGGTCCACGCCCTTCGCCAAGTGGCAAGGCTCGCTCGCCCACCTGAACAGCCTGAAGCTGATCGCCAATACCGCGAAAGAGGCGCTGGCAGCGCGGCGCTTTCCGCTGGAGAAGATCGATCTGGGCATCCTCGGCCACACCAATCCCCAACTCGGCAGTTTCTACGGCCTGCCCTACGTCACCGGGATGATGGGCCTGGACCGGATCGCCGGTCCCTCGGTGCAGCAGGCCTGCGCCACCAGCGCCCGGGTGCTGCAGATGGCCGCCGGCGAGGTGGCCGACGGTTCTGCTGCCTGTGCCCTGCTGCTCACCCCCGACCGCTGCTCCAACGGCGCCATCGTGTATTACCCCGACGGCACCGCGCCGGGCGGTTCAGGGCACACCGAGCGCTGGGTGCTGGACAACTTCGCTCATGACCCGTACGCGAAAAACGCCATGCTCGACACGGCGGAGAACGTCGCCGCGAAATTTTCCGTCAGCACTGCCGAACAGCACGAAGTCAAACTGCAGCGCTACGCCCAGTATCAGGATGCCCTGGCCAACGATCGCGCCTTCCAGCGGAAGTTCATGGTGGACGTCGCGATCACCGACGCCGGATTCCGCAAGCAGACCGGCCTGCTGTCCACCGATGAAGGCATCTTCGCGACCAACGCCGAAGGGCTGGCCCGGCTGAAGCCGGTGAAACCCGGCGGCACCGTCACCTTCGGCGCACAGACGCATCCGGCCGACGGCAACGCCGGCATGATCGTGGCCACCCGCGAGTTCGCGCGCGAGGTCTCGCTAGCCCCGGACATCGTCATCGAACTCTTGGGCTTCGGCCAGGCGCGCGTCGAGAAAGGCCACATGCCGATGGCGCCGGCGCCGGCCGCCCTGGTGGCGCTCCGCAACGCCGGCCTCTCGATCAAGGACGTCAAGGCGGTGAAGACGCACAATCCCTTCGCCGTGAATGACATCGCCTTCGCCCGCGAGCTCGGCTTCCCCCTGGAGAAGATGAACAACTACGGTTGCTCGCTGATCTGGGGCCATCCGCAAGGCCCGACGGGCCTGCGCAGCGTGATGGAACTGATCGAGGAACTGGTCCTCGCGGGCGGCGGCGTCGGTCTGTTCAGCGGCTGCGCCGCCGGCGACTCGGGCATGGCCGTGGTGCTGCGTGTATCAGGCTAGGCAGATGATTCGGCGCTGCGGATCAGGGGGATTTACAAGGGGGCAACCCCCTTGTTCCCATTCGGGGGGATAAACAAGGGGAATGTCTCCCCTTGTTCGTACTCTCCCGCCTTTCTGGCAATAGCAGAAACTAACATGCTGCCTCCCATCGAAGACCGATCAAATTGACAACCTACCAGGCCCCGCTTGCCGACATCCGTTTCATCCTCGAGCACCTCGCCGGGCTCCCGGAGATCGCTCGCCTGCCCGGTTGCGAGGACGCCAGCCCGGACCTGGTGGCGGCCATCCATGATCAAGCCGGGAAGTTCGCCGCCGGCGTGCTCGCGCCGCTGAATCCGCTCGGCGACCGCCAAGGCTGCCAGTTGATGGACGGACGGGTGATCGCGCCCGAGGGTTGGCATGATGCCTACCAGCAGTTCACGGCAGCGGGCTGGCCGGGCCTGTCGCTGCCGCTCGAGCATGGCGGCCAGGGCATGCCCAGGATCGTCTCCGCGCCGGTGGCGGAAATGTGGGCCGCAGCGAACATGGCCTTTGCCATGCTGCCGCAACTCAATGTCGCTGAAGCCGAAGTACTGATGCGCGCGGCCAGCGACGAACTCAAGACGACCTACCTGGCAAAACTGGTCAGCGGCGAGTGGGCCGGCACCATGAATCTCACCGAGCCGCAGGCCGGCTCCGACCTGTCGGCGATCCGCGCCCGTGCCCAGCCGCAGGACGACGGCAGCTACCGGCTGTTCGGCCAGAAGATCTTCATCTCCTACGGCGATCACGAACTGACGGAAAACATCGTCCATCTCGTGCTCGCCCGCCTGCCGGACGCGCCGCCGGGGGTCAAGGGCATATCCCTGTTCCTGGTGCCCAAGTTCCTGGTCAACGACGACGGCTCTTTGGGCGAGAAGAACGACGTGCGCGCAATCGCCATCGAGCACAAGCTCGGCATCCGCGGCAGCCCGACCTGCACCATGAGCTACGGCGACGGCGGCGGCGCGACCGGCTACCTGGTCGGTGCGGAGAATCGCGGCCTGGAAGTGATGTTCGTGATGATGAACGAGGCGCGCTTCGGCGTCGGCCTGCAGGGCATCGCCCTGGGCGAGGTGGCCTACCAGAAGTCGCTGGCCTACGCCCGCGAACGGATCCAGGGGCGCGATCCCGTCAGCGGCAGAAATGGCGTGGCCATCATCGAGCATCCCGACATCAGGCGCATGCTCCTTGCCATGCGCGCCAGGGTCATGGCCCCGCGCATGCTGGCCTATGTCGCAGCGGGCTGGTTCGATATCGCCCGCCATCACCCCGAGCCGACCGTCCGTGACTTGCACCGGCGCTACATCGATCTCTTGATGCCGGTGGTAAAAGCCTGGAGCACCGAACTGGGCAACGAAGTCTGCGACCTGGCGATCCAGATCCACGGCGGCATGGGCTTCGTCGAAGAGACCGGGATTGCCCAGCACCGCCGCGACATCCGCATCAGCACCATCTACGAGGGCACCACGGGGATCCAGGCCAACGACCTGATCGTTCGCAAGATCCAGAAGGAAGGCGGGGATACGCTGCAGCTGTTGATCGCCGAGATGCGCAGCGTGGCGGGGCAACTGCGCGCCAACGCCGAACTCGCGGCGCTAGGCGACTCGCTGGCCGACGATCTCGATACCCTGGAGGGCACCCTGGGCTGGCTGCTCGCTGCGGCCCGCGAGCGGCAGGCCGAAGTGCTGGCCGGCGCCGTGCCCTTCCTGCATCTGCTCGGTACCGTCTGCGGCAGTTGGCAGATGGGCCGCGCCGCGCTCGTCGCAAGCACCACGCTGCAGGGCAGCAGCGACTACCTCCGCGGCATCGTCCTGCTGGCCCGCTTCTACTTCGCGCACATGGCGCCGCAGGCCGCCGCGCTGGCCCGCATCGTCAGCGCAGGCGGCGCGACCGTCGTCGGCTCCGGCGAGGCGATCTTCGGCTAGCCGCCCCGACAAGTGCCCATTGTCGTAAGCCGCATGAGCCAAGTGCCCTGGGTTGTCCGAAGGGCAACCCAGGGCACTTGTGCCAGCGAAGCAGGTGCTAGAGCCCGTAGTTGCCCCATAGGGCAACCCAGGGCACTTGTGCCAGCGAAGCAGGTGCTAGAGCCCGTAGTTGCCCCATAGGGCAACCCAGGGCACTTGTGC
>CAILCO010000085.1 GCA_903832735.1 uncultured Sterolibacterium sp. | reverse complement strand
CATCACCACGATATTGCTCACCCCGGCAAAGCTGCTCCCGGTGATCCCCGGTCCGTGGCAGGACACGCAGTTGCTCGTGATCCCCGTATGACTCATCAACGAGCCGCTGAACTTCGCGCCGTTGCCCACCGGCAGGCTCGCTATGCTCGATCCCGATCCCACATGGCAGCTCTCGCAGGCCGCCGCCGTCGGCAGGTGATTCGCCGGTGGTCCGACGATCACAAAGTTCGCCGCGGGAATCGCAAACCCCGCCACCACGTTCGCCGCATGGCATTGCGCGCAGTTCCCCGTCGTGCTCGGCGCGTTCGCGTGGATGTTCGCCAGGCTCGGCAGCACCGAGAAGTCGCTCGTCGTGTGGCACGAATTGCACTGCGCGCTCGTCGAGATCGGAATGTGATTCGCCGGCCTGGATTCCTCACTGGAAAAGTAGTTGGTGTTGCCATGACACTGACCGCAGTCGCCGCTACTGGGATGCGCCGCATCGGCGATGTTGTAGGTCCCCGCCGCCGCCTGCGGCCGCGTCTGGAAGCCGGTGTACTGCGCCTTGGCGACCAGCGTGCTAGGGGAGATGGGGTAATTGCCGACGCTCATCCATACCGAGTTGGTTTCATGGCAGCTGGAGCAGCCGCCGGTGACCCCGGCATGGATCTGCGCGTTGCCCGGCGGCGGCGTCGCAAAACCGCTGCCTGGCGGCGTCAGGCTGGCATTGGCGGAGATCAGACCGGCTGGCATGGAAGCCAGATGGCAGCTCTCGCAGGTTATCGAGCTCGGGATATGCGAATTCGCGCCGGCCGGCGATGTCGGCGGCATGACCACGATGCTGCTAATTCCGGCAAAGCTGCTGCCGGTGATCGATGGACCATGGCAATCGGCACAGCCGCTGCCCATGCCCGTGTGATCCATCTGCCCGCCGGAGAAGCTCATGAAACCGTTGAGCGTCGAGTTGATATGGCAGTTGCCGCACTGCGCCGGGCTGGTGCGCGGAAGATGATTGGCCGGCATGCCCGTTGCCGTCAGGCCGTTGTGACAACTGGCGCAACTGCTCAGATCGCCGCCCAGCACCGCATGCGGGAACTGGCGCACTGGCTTGAACACCGAGGTCACGTGACAGGCGTCGCAGGACAGGTTGGTCGGAAAATGACCCGCCGGCTGTCCGATCGCCCGGTTGCCGTCATGGCAGGTATTGCAGGTGCCGGGCATTACGTTGACATGGGTGAACAAGACCGCCGCAAAGGAGTTGCTGTTGTGACAGGTATCGCAGGTGCTGCTGGTCTGGATATGCTTGTAGGGCATCGCCATCGCCCCGCGCTGGTTGTTCACCACATGGCAGCCCGCGCAATCACGGGGGGTGGCCTTGAAGATGCCCTTGATATGGCAGGACTCACAGCGCACCTGTTGATGCGACCCGAGCAGCGGAAAGGCCGTCGCATCATGATCAAAGCCGGCGCCAGTCTGGGCCATGACCAGCTTCACCATCAGCAGCAGGCACAACGGCAGTACGACCTGGCCCAAGCTGCGATATAACGAATCCAAGCTTCTCATGTTCATCACCTGGGTCACCTCGGGTTGGATGGAGGCAAGCCAAGCGCGTCACCGGCTGGCGACGGGTTCTGGCTGCTCTCGGGAAGTCCGGTCTTGCGCTTGATGGTTTTGAATGTGGCGGTGACGTGGCACTGTTGGCACTGCCGGCCAAAACTGCCCTCGTGAGTGTCGTCCTTAGCATGACAACTCAGACACTGCGACGACACCAGGGCCCGGCCTTCCGTCGGCGTGGTGTGGCATAGCGCGCAGGCGATACCCTGGTGCTTGCCGTCCAGAACGAACTTGGTGCGCCTGTCGTGATCGTACTTCCAGTCGCTCCATATCCGGGCGTTGTGACACTGCCCGCAGTCGGGACCCAGGGTCTTCTTATGCTTGTCATCCTTGGCATGGCAGGCCAAACAGGCGATCTTGGCATCCTTGTAACGCCAGTTCTGATGACACTTGTTGCATGCCAGAGGCCCATGTTTCCCGAGCAGCGGGAAGCGAGTCAGGCCATGATCGAATTGCGGCGCTTTCCAGTTCCGGTCGTCGTGGCATTTCTCGCACTGCTTGCCTTCCTGGCCTTCATGCTTGTCGTCCTTTTTGTGACAGCTCAGGCAATCCAGCGGCGTCTTCCTGAAACTGCTCAAGTTCTTATGGCAAGCCTCGCACTTGACCGTCGTTCGGGCATGGGCGTTGCGCAACACGAAATGGGTGCGCTCGTGCTTGAAACGGCCTTCGGTGCTTTTCCAGTTCTGTTCGCCGTGACATTCGGCGCACTTCGCGCCGAGCGTTGCATTGTGCTTGTCGTCCTTCTTGTGGCAGGACAGACATTCCATTGGCGCTTCCTTGTACATGACACTCTTGTGACATTCCTTGCATTCGGTCTTGAGGTGTTTCCCGAGCAGCGGAAAACGGGAAGTGGCGTGATCGAACTTGGCCGTCTCCTTCCAGTTCTTCTCCGTATGGCATGCCGCGCAATTCTTGCCCAGGGATTCCTTGTGCTTGTCGTCCTTCTTGTGGCAGGCGTTGCATTCCTGCGAAATCTTGACGGCCAGATAGAGCTTGCCGATGTGGCAACTGACGCACTTGGTGCTGCTGTGCTTGCCGCGCAGAGCATACTTGGTCTCGCTGTCGTGATTGAAGTTGCTGCTCTTCCAGAGCTTGGCGCCATGGCAACTCTCGCACTTCTCGCCAAACAACCCTTTGTGGCCCTTCTGATCATCATCCTTGCGGTGACAGCCAACGCAGGTGCGTGGCGCTTCGCGATAATCCTTCGTCTTGTGGCACTCCGCGCACTTCACATCCACGTGCTTGTCGACTAGGGCAAAGCGCGCCTTGTCGTGGTCGAATTTGGCTTCCTTCCATTTCTCCTCGTTATGGCAACTCTCGCACTTCAGGCCCAGCGAGCCCTTGTGCACGTCGTCCTTCTTGTGGCAGGCATCGCATTCCTGCGGCGCTTTGCGAAACTTTTTCCCGGCGACGTGGCACTTTTCGCATTCGGTCTTCTGGTGCTTGCCGCGCAACGCAAAATTGCTGACCGCATGATCGAACTGCTTGTGATCAAAAGTCGCAATCCGCGCCTCACGTCCCTTGTGCTCGGTATGGCAGGTGCGGCAGGCCTGCGGTTTGCTCTTGCCGTGGAAGCCGGTCCTGGCGCGCACGTCAGCCCCCACTTCCTTGTGACAATCCATGCACAATCCATCCTGCGCCTTGCGGTCGAACTTGACATGGCATTGCTTGCAGTCGCCCTCCCACTTCAGGTGGCCCTGAATGAGATCCCCAGGCGACACGACGGATTCGATGCCCTGTCCCCAGGCTCCGATGCTGCATAAGCAGGCCAGGCCCATGGCGAAAACCGCGCGCCAGGCTCCAGCCTTGCAGTTGTCGAGGTGTGGCAGCCATCGCATCAAACCGATTCCGGCTTAGTAGGCGTGAACCGCAACGACATGCACGATGGTGCTGAGGATCATCAGGTAAACGAAGGGAATATGCGCCACATGCCATAAGGCAAACAGGCGTTCATAGGCGGTGAATTGGGCCACGCCGACGACCGCGTCGAGATAACTGCGGATCAACTTCAGGGCCTGTTCGCGGCGCTTCAGCAAATCATCCGCTGACCAGCCATTTTCCTGGGCCAGCGACATCAAGGTTTGGTGCAAGCTTGCCGCACATTCCCTGTAGGCAATCCAACGTTGCACCGGAAGCCAGAAGGCATTACTGAAATAGGTGCCCCATCCTGCCTTGGCGCCGAGTTGCGCCTGCTCAAACGCCTTGAGCCGGGCTTCGACTGCCGACGCAAAGGACAGGCTCGAGCGGGCGCTATCCTTGTGCATGCCGGCGAACTTCTGCAAATCCTGCAGGCCGATCTCCTCGCCGCGCAGTCCTCTATTCACATGGCGATAAATGAATCTGCCAACAATGCCGCTGAGCGCCACGATGATCATGCTGTAAAGCGCCACGGCGGCGTTGAGCGAGTGGATACGAAATGTGGAATGGACCAGAATCAGCAGGGGACCGCCGATTCCCAACGCCATGTGCAGCCAGAACCACCACTTCATCCGGCCCCAGTTCTGGGCAAAACGAAAGTGCTTGCGCAGGGGATAGCTGAACAGGATCAGCATCATCACGGCGCCAGCCACCCCGATCCAGTAGCCGACTTCATCCCCCGCCTTGAACAGACCCAGGCGACTGAACCGCCAGGCAGACAGGGTCAATGCAACCAGCATCAGGTAGATGGCAGCATCGCCCCGCAAAGCTTTTCTCCGTTCACGAGGGGTTTGAAAGCTGGCGGTTTGTTGCGTCAGTGTGGCAGTCATATTCATGGCTTGTTGGGCAGCAGAGTGGGTGATTGATGCCGCATTCGGCTTAGATCTACGCAAATGCCGTCCGGAACAGTTATCTGAAAACTTTCAGAAACCTTGTCAACAATGGGATTTGATCCCATTTTATAGAGGGACCAGGGAATGTGTCAACTTGTTTCGGGAAGGCCTTCTTCGCACCGGGGAGAGCAATTACTCGTTGGCATGCCCACGGTAGAAGTGGTGCCCGGATCACTGGAATATTTGGCTTCATGGTCCCAACGCCTTTAAATTGGCGAGGGCCACGTCCAGGCAACGATCGACTGTTTTGTGCGGCGCACAAGTCGGCGATACGTTGGCAACCCCGCTGCCATGGCGCTTTCGCGCTTTAGGTCGGTGGTTTTGCGTCGCCGCCTTTCGACGGGTTTGCCCTCACTGAGTCAATTCAAATCCTCTGCAGCAGGCAGAGGTTGTATCTCGGCGGACTTTTACTTGGGCGCAGAACAAAAGTCAAGCCCCAGTGTTGCTCAGGTTTCGGCCGATGCCGTTTTCTAGTGCCCGTAGTTGCCCAAGGGGCAACCCAGGGCACTTGTGCCAGCGAAGCAGGTGCTAGTGCCGCGGAGCAGGTGCTAGAACCGGGCAAGGATTCTGAGGTCAGCGCCTATCCGTCGAACTTCGCGGAATTTCAGTTCGCGGCGGCCGGCTAGATCGGCCAGTTCAGGCAAATCGAACATGCCGCGAGCGGCATCACCCAAGAGCATAGGAGCGAGATAGAGCAGCAGTTCATCGACCAGACCCTCGCGCAGCAGCGAACCGTTCAGTTTCATGCCAGCCTCGGCATGAATTTCATTGACGCCGCGGCAGGCCAGTTCGGACATCAGGCCAGCCAGATCAACCTTGCCGTGGTTGTTCGGCAGCACCACCACCTCCGCGCCTAGCCTGGCAAGCGCCTCGATCTTGGCGGCTTCGGCGCAAGCCGTGGCGACCAGGAGTTGGCCGCCCTCCAGCACCCGCGCCGTCAACGGCAATTCCAGGCGGCTGTCCACTACCACCTTGAGCGGCTGCCGGCTAGTTTTCACTCCCCTGACAGAAAGTTGCGGATCGTCGCCGCGAATGGTACCGATGCCGGTCAGAATGGCGCAGGCTCGGGCCCGCCAGCGGTGACCATCGAGGCGCGCGGGAGCGCCGGTAATCCATTGCGAAAGCCCGTTGTTGAGCGCCGTCTTGCCGTCCAGACTAGCCGCGACTTTTACTCTTAGCCAAGGCCGGCCACGGGTCATGCGCGAGACGAAGCCGATGTTCAGTTCCTGCGCCTGCTCCGCCATAAGTCCGCAGGCGGTGCTGACACCGGCGCCACGCAAGCGCTCCAGGCCTTGTCCAGACACCAACGGGTTCGGGTCTTGCATCGCCGCGGCGACCCGGGATACGCCCGCACCGATCAGCGCCTCTACGCAGGGCGGGGTGCGCCCGTAGTGGCTGCAAGGTTCGAGCGTGACGTAGGCGGTGGCGCCGCGCGTATCGGCATGGCGCGAGTCGGCATCGGCGAGCGCCTCGATTTCGGCGTGATGCTGTCCTGCGGGTTGGGTAAAGCCCTCGCCGATGACCTGGCCATCTCGGACCAGAACGCAGCCGACGCTCGGGTTCGGCGTGGTCTTGCCCACGCCACGCCGCGCCAGCCGCAGCGCCTGCGCCATGAATCGGTGGTCGGCGGCGGTAAAATCCACGACCGATCAGGCGGGACTGCGCGGCCGCCGCAGACGCGGCTTCTTGACTTCGCGGATGGCATCGGAGAACTCCTCGACATCCTCGAAATTGCGATAGACCGAGGAGAAGCGGATGTAGGCGATTTTGTCGAGTTTTTTCAGCTCGCGCATCACCAGTTCGCCTATCTTGTCGCTCGGCACTTCCCGCTCGCCCAGGGTCACCAGTTTCTCCTCGATGCGGTCTATCGAGGCATCGACGCTCTCGGTGGTGACGGGGCGTTTCCTCAACGCCAGCATCATGCTCGCCAGCACTTTCTCGCGGTCGTATTCGGTACGGCTGCCGTTCTTCTTCACCACCAGCGGCAATTGCAGTTCGACCCGCTCGTAAGTGGTGAAACGCTTGTCGCAGGCGAGACAGCGACGTCGCCGGCGTACGGTATCGCCATCCTCGTTCTCGCGGGTATCGACGACCTGGGTGCTGGGATCAGAGCAGTAGGGGCATTTCATGGCTCAGCGATCAAACATGATCCATCGCCATCAACCTCCGTAGACCGGGAAGCGCTTGCACAACTCGTTCACCGCCGCCCTGACCCTTTCGATCACGGATTTGTCGGCGGGGGCATCGAGCACGTCGGCGATAAGTTCGGCAACATGCTCGGCCTCGATCTCGGTAAAGCCGCGGGTGGTCATCGCCGGCGTGCCTATCCTGATGCCGCTGGTGACGAAAGGCTTCTGCGGATCGTTGGGGATGGCGTTCTTATTGACCGTGATATGGGCATCGCCTAAGGCGGCCTCGGCAGCCTTGCCGGTGATGTTCTTGCTGCGCAGATCAACCAGGAACATGTGCGACTCGGTGCCTCCGGAGACGATGCGCAGGCCGCGGGAAGTGAGCACCTTGGCCATGACCAGCGCGTTTTCAATTACCTGTTCCTGGTAATCGGAAAATTCCGGCCTCATGGCCTCCTTGAAGGCGACGGCTTTGGCCGCAATGACATGCATCAGCGGGCCGCCCTGCAGGCTGGGGAAGATCGCCGAGTTGAGCGCCTTTTCGTGCGCCGCCTTGGCCAGGATCAATCCGCCGCGCGGTCCACGCAGGGTCTTGTGGGTGGTGCTGGTGACGAAGTCGGCGAGCGGCACAGGGTTGGGATAAAAGCCGGCGGCGATCAGCCCGGCATAGTGGGCCATATCCACGAACAGATAGGCGCCGACGGCATCGGCAATTTCGCGAAAGCGCTTGAAGTCTATCTTCAGCGAATAGGCCGAGGCACCAGCCACGATCATCTTCGGTTTGTGCTCCCGGGCGAGACGCAGGACATTCTCATAGTCGATCTCCTCGGTATCGGCCGTCAGGCCGTAGGCAACGGCATTGAACATCTTGCCGGAGATATTGACGCTGGCGCCGTGGGTCAGATGACCGCCGTGAGCCAGGGACATGCCGAGGATGGTGTCGCCTGGAGCCAGTACCGAAAAATACACGGCCTGGTTCGCCTGCGAACCGGAGTGCGGCTGGACATTGGCATATTCGGCGCCGAACAGCTTCTTGGCGCGATCGATCGCCAGTTGTTCGGCGATGTCCACATATTCGCAACCGCCATAGTAGCGCTTGCCGGGATAACCCTCGGCATACTTGTTGGTCAACTGCGACCCCTGCGCTTCGAGCACGGCGTAGGAGACGTAATTCTCGGATGCGATCAGTTCGATATGGTCCTCCTGGCGGAGATTCTCGGACTGAACCGCCTGCCACAGTTCGGCATCGACTTTTGCCAGGGTCATTTTCTTGGAAAACATGGGCGCGGAGGACGATAGAGTATCAAAAGCTGATTTTAACACCATGCTGCATCTGCGGTTTTCCACAATGTTGTGGAATATTCACTAATTCCAGATTAAGCTAGCCCGACGGTCGCGCCGCCAGGTGTGCGCCTGCTACTTACGGTAGCCTTCGCCTTCCTGATCGTGCAGGCGGTCTCCGAACTGATCGGGCGCTTCGCATACCTCAAGGGCCTGATCCCAGACCCGAGCGAGAAGCAGCAGCGCATGACGCCAAGGAAGAACTCACCGCAGACATCAAGGCGCGCGCCGCGGGAGCGCAGCCATGACCGAATCTACTCTCTTGACATCTCAAGCTCCGGCGACTTTCATGCGCTCGATCAGGATCGATCCGACCTGCTTTGAACCGCGTACCAGGACATCGTTGCCGATCGCGACTATGCCCTGCAACATGTCCTTGAGGTTGCCGGCAATGGTGATTTCCTGCACCGGGTAGCGTATCTCCCCGCCCTCCACCCAATAGCCGGCGGCACCGCGCGAATAATCGCCGGTGACGTAATTGACGCCTTGGCCGAGCAGTTCGGTGATCAACAGCCCGCGGCCCATCTCGCGCAACAGACCCTGGAAATCCAGCATGCCCGGCTTGACGATCAAGTTGTGGCAGCCGCCGGCATTGCCCGTGGTCTGCATGCCCAATTTGCGCGCCGAATAGGTCGACAGAAAATAGCCTTCGAGCACGCCGTCCCGCACCACCTCGCGGTCGGAGGTCGCCACGCCGTCATCGTCGAACGGACTGCTCGCCAGGGCTCCGGGCAGATGCGGGCGCTCGCTGATCTGAACATGCCTGGGGAAGATCCGCTGGCCGAGCCGGTCGAGCAGGAAGGAGGACTTGCGATAGAGCGCGCCGCCGCTGGCGGCATGGACGAAGCTGCCGATCAGGCCGGAAGCCAGCGTCGCCTCGAACAGCACCGGCACCGATCTTGTCTTCAGTTTCCGCGCGCCCAGGCGCGACAGGGCGCGGCGCGCGGCATAATCGCCGATCACTTCGGGAGCGGCCAGCAGAGCCGGATCGCGATGGGTGGTATACCAGTCGTCGCGCTGCATGTTTTCGCCTTCTCCGGCGATCACCGAGCAGGAGAGATAATGGCGCGAAGTTGGAAAGCCGCCCATGAAACCCAGACTGTTGGCCGAGACGAACTGCGACTGCTGCACCGAAACACTGGCGCCTTCCGAATTCTTCACCATCGGACTGACCGCGAACGCCGCCTGTTCGCAACGCTGGGCGATGGCGATCGCCGCTTCCACGGAAAGATCCCAGGGATGATAGAGCTCGAGATCCATCGTCCGCTTGGCCAGACGTTGCTCATCGGGCAGGCCGGCGCAGGGATCGGGCGCGGTGAACCGGGCGATCGACAGCGCCGCCTCGACCGTGGCGCGCAATGCCTGCTTGGAAAAATCCGAGGTGCTGGCATGGCCGCGGCGCTGGCCGAGATAAGTGGTGACGCCGATGCCCTTGTCGCGGTTGTATTCTATGGTTTCGACTTCCCCCCGACGCACCGTGACCGACTGCCCGAAACTTTCGGAAACGTCGGTTTCGCAGGCGCTGGCGCCCTGTTCGCTGGCATGGCGCAATACGTCCGCCGCGAACTGGCGCAGCGTTTCCAGGGGGTAACTGAATTCCGATGATGACATGGGTAAGGGGATCCGCCAGTGACAAAGCTATAATGATACCCGTGGATACCCAAGATAACAGCGAAGATAAACCCGAGCCGCCGAGCAAATCGCAGAAGAAGCGGGAGATGAGCGCGCTGCAGGTGCTCGGCCAGACCCTCGTCGAAATGCCCGCCGACCGTCTGGCGAAAATCGATATGCCCGACGCCTTGAGGATCGCGCTCGCCGACGCCCGGCGCTTCACCAAGCACGAGGCGAAGCGCCGCCAGATGCAGTACATCGGCAAGCTGATGCGCACTATCGATCCGGAGCCCTTTCAGGCTGCAGTCGACGCCCTGAACGGCTCCTCTGCCGTCGAAAACGCCCGCTTCCAGCGTATCGAGCGGCTACGCACGCAACTCATCGAAGACGAACCCGCCGCCTTAGTCGAGATCGCCGCGGCCTATCCGGATGCCGATCTCCAGCATTTGCGCCAACTACGCCGCAACGCGCAGAAGGAACAGGAGCAGGCGCGGCCGCCGCGCGCCTTTCGCGAAATTTTCAGGATCTTGCGGGAACTCGAGGACATGCGCGAAGAAGCCGCCTCACCATCGGAAGACATTTAAATGAAAGACGAATTGCTCATCGGTCTGGTCTCGATCTCGGACCGCGCATCCAGTGGCGTCTACCAGGATCAGGGCATACCGGCGCTCACCGAATGGTTCTCGGCCGCGATCGCCTCGTCATGGCGCATGGAGACGCGGCTGATTCCCGACGAGCAGGCCGAGATCGAGAAGACCCTGATCGAGCTTTGCGACGAAACCGGCTGCCACCTCGTCCTGACCACCGGCGGCACGGGGCCAGCGCTGCGCGATGTCACCCCGGAAGCCACGCTGGCCGTGGCGAGCAAGGTGATGCCGGGATTCGGCGAAGAGATGCGCAGGATCAGCCTGCATTTCGTGCCGACCGCGATTCTCTCGCGTCAGGTTGGCGTCATTCGCAATCATGCGCACGGAGCGACGCTGATCCTGAACCTTCCCGGCCAGCCGAAATCCATCAAGGAAACGCTGGGGGGGGTCAAGGACGCGGCAGGTCAGTCGCTCGTGACCGGCATTTTCGCCGCCGTGCCCTACTGCATCGATCTGATCGGTGGGCCCTACGTCGAGACCAACGAGTCCGTTGTCAAGGCCTTCCGCCCCAAGTCCGCGCTGCGGCCGAAAAGCTAGTCAGGTTCCCTAAGGGCGCTTCCCCGCAACGAGATTTACTTCGCCGCACCTTCGGGGCCCGGCCCGGCATTGGGGCGGGCATCCGATGCCTCTGGCGCCTCGACGCGATAGCTGCCGCGGACGAAATCCGTGCCGGTTTCGGCCAGCGCCAGGGGTTGCAGACGCATCTTGACGCCATCGAGTTCGAAGGTGATCGGAACGGTTTCATCGAAAGCGCCATGTGCCAGCACCAGGCTCACGGTATCGCCGAGATGCGGCGTATCGAGCAGGGTCGCCTCGCTGCTCACGCCGCTGCCAGCCGCAACGATGAGACGCGGCGCCTTGCCCACGGTCTCGATGCCGACATGACTCAAGGTCTCGGATTCGCGGGTGAAGCGGCGGATCACGCCGACCAACCAGTTATCGCCGCCTTCCGGCTGGATCCCGACCAAGGCGCCGATGCGGATCCAGTCGCTGCCCTCCAGTGGCCGCTTGGCTCCCAGACCATCCCGGCTGACGTTCTCGGCGACCCAGTGTTCACTCGTACCGCCAGGCATCTCGCCATTGCCGGCGAGCCGGAGTTTGATCTCGGCAAGGCCATTGATCACCACCAGGCGCGAATTCACCGGATGACGTGGGGCGCTTCGCGCGGGCGGCATAGTCCCCCAGCAAAGTGCCAGGTGATCGAGCACCGAGACCACGCTGGCCGCGGAACAGTGGCGTCCGATGCCGACTTCTGCGGGCACCTCGCCTGCCTCCTCGATCCGCCGGCGCAATTCGGCGACGGCCTTGAGCGCCTTGCCGGCGCTGAAGAAACGCAGGGTCGGTGACGATTCCGGCCGCTTCGCCAGCCTGGTCGGCGGCAGCGGACCGGCCGCATCGACCCAGAAAACATTGCCGTGTCGCAACTCGTCGGTGAAAGTGAAGTGCGGCAGGAAGTTGTTGATCAGGCGCAGGGCGATCTCGACCTCGAGCGGCAGCAGATTGTCGGTCGACGAGGCGTGGAGCATCAGCAACTTCAGGTATTCGCGCTCCGTTGAAGTGTTGCCGGCGGCACCCGGGAATAAGGACAAGGAATTGCCTGAGAGTCCGGCGCCCACCGCGCCCAGGTAGGCCTGCCCGGAACCGGCCCAGAGCCGGCCGCCGATAGGCGCGTAGCGGAAACGCGCCCATTTGTGGCAGGCGACATAGGCATGCAGCAGGCGGGCGTAGAGCATGGCCACATCGAGGCTATCGGCTCCGGGTTCCCCGGCCGCATAGCGATCCAGGCAGTATTCGTAGGCGTTGACCAGCCTCGTCCAGTAGTCATTATTGAGTTGCCACAGATGGTATTCCTGGCGACGGCCGAGGCGCGGCGAAGTCAGGTAGCCGTTGCCGAGACGTCGCGCCTGCGGCCGGACAATCTCTTCGAACTGCAGCAGCTGTTCAAGGCGGTTGGGCAGCGTCAGGCCTTCCGGCAACTCATCGAGCCAGGAGATGGCCTCAAGAATCGCCGCGTCAGGCTCCTTGCTCAGCAATTCGGCATACGCCGGCATCGCGCCCGGCGGGCGATGGCCGGCCGGCTGCTCGGACGTAACAACGGACAAGGTTTGCATGATGGCCTCCTCCCTCAGGAGGATAGCTCAAAGCCTACTAATTTAGTATGGCTACGCTCATATTTCCGTGGTTTCCAGCCACTGCGCCAGAAGTCCGGCGCCCCAGGCCACGCCGAAGCCGGTGATGTCGCTGGCGACCGCGCCGAGACCGCCACTGCAATTGGCCGAAGAAAGATCGACATGGATCCATGGCCGGCCGAGGGTGAAACGCTTCAGGAAACGGGCGGCGAGAATGTGGTCGGCCGATCCCTCCAGCGTGCATTGCTTGATATCGGCGACTCTGCTGTCGAGTGCCGCCTCGTAGTCCTCGTCTAGCGGGAACACGCAGACGCGCTCGCCCGATTGCCGCCCCGCGCCCACCGCCAGGCCGGCCAGACTGTCGCTGCTGGCAAAGACGCCGGCGTAGCGATTGCCCAAGGCCTCGACCATGCTGCCGGTGAGTGTGGCGAAATCGATCAGCAGATCGGGTTGCGTCCTGGCGGCCAGCGTCAGGGTGTCGGCCAGAACCAACCGGCCTTCGGCATCGGTATGCACGATTTCGATGGTGGTGCCGTCCAGGGCCGAAACCACGTCGTTCTGCTTGTAGGCTTCCGCCGACAGGTGGTTCTGCGCGATGGCCAGCCAGGCATCCACCGCCACCGGCAGTTTCAATTCTTCCACCGCCAGCAGCAGAGCCAGCGCCACCGCCGAGCCGTTCATGTCCTCGTGCATTCCGGCCATGTGCTTGGCCGGCTTGAGATTGAGGCCGCCAGTATCGAAACAGATCCCCTTGCCGACCAGCGCCACTCGCCGTATCGCGCCCTTAGGACGGTAGCTGAGATGAACGATCGCCGCATCCTTGTCGCCAGAACCCTGCGCCACGGCACAGAAGGCGCCGGCACCCATCTTCTTCAGGCGCTTGAAGTCGTATTCCTCGATCTTCCAGCCCTGGGAGGAGGCCAGTTCGCTCACCCGCGCGCGGTAGTGCCCCGGCGTCAACTGATTCGGCGGCAGCGCGGTCAATTCCCGCGCCAGCGTGTTGGCGCTAGACAGCGAGTTCACCGCAACGAAATCGTCCGGGTTGAATTCGCCATAAACGACGATGCGCGCGAGCGGCTTGCTGGCCTTCTTCTTGCGCTGAGGCAAAGCTGCGCCATTGATCTGCAAGACGTAGACCGCCTCGCGGGCAAGTTGCCGCGCCGCTTCGCCGGTCGCGCCGCAGACCGCGAGCGCAATGCTCCGCGGGCTTTCTTCGAGCAGCAACTGCACCGCCTTTCTCAGCGCGGTCAACTGCTCGAAGCGCGGCCTGGACCCATCGATCATGGCGAAGGCGCAGCGGCAGCCGCCGGGCAGATCGGCGGCCAGAGGCGTCTTGGCAAGTTCCTTGACCTTCATGGCGCGGCGCGACAGCACCGCCTGCAACTGGGCCAGGCCCGGCAGTTCCAGGTCAAGCGTTTCAGCGGCGGGCATGACGACGAACACGTGGGTATGCCGTGTCAGGGCGGCGTCATCGAGACGCCGGGCTAAGAACTGGAACTTGGCGAGGGACATGATTAAAAATCCATTAATATAAGCGTCGATTATAGTAGCCCGACAAAGCCGCCCAATGCAGACCTATCTCGACCTCGTTCAATCCATCTTCGACAGCGGCAGCTGGCAGGAAAATCGCACCGGCGTGCGCA
The DNA here is from genome assembly GCA_903832735.1 of uncultured Sterolibacterium sp. GTDB lineage: Bacteria > Pseudomonadota > Gammaproteobacteria > Burkholderiales > Rhodocyclaceae > CAIYYX01. The sequence continues at coordinate 10,729 of CAILCO010000085.1, read as the reverse complement.
CCCTGAGCATGCCCGGCGCGATGATGCGCTTTGACCTGCAGCAAGGTTTTCCCGCCGTCACGACGAAGAAGCTGGCCTTCAAGTCGGCCATCGGCGAACTCGTCGGCTTCCTCAGGGCGACTCGCAACGCGGCGGACTTCAGAGCCCTGGGCTGCAAGGTATGGGACCAGAATGCCAACGAAAACCAGCAATGGCTGGCCAATCCCTACAGGCTGGAAGAGGATGATCTGGGGCCCGTCTATGGCGTTCAATGGCGGCAATGGCCGGCCTACAAACTCATCGATCAGGACAAAGCCGGCAGCGCGGCGCAAATTGCCGACGCAGTGCAAAGAGGCTACCGGCAAATCGGCGTCGTCGGCAATGGCGACAACGGGGGCAAGGCCGGCAGCGTTCTGCTCTACAAGGCCATCGATCAGCTTCGCCAGTGCCTCGATACCATCATGAGCAATCCGGGCGACCGGCGCATCCTGTTTCACGGCTGGAACTGGGCTCAACTCGAGGAGATGGCCCTGCCGCCGTGTCACCTGCTGTACCAGTTCCTGGCCAACGAATCGCTTCGGGAAATATCGCTTTGCCTGTACATCCGCAGCAACGACATCGGCCTCGGCACGCCCTTCAACCTGGCCGAAGGAGCGGCACTGCTGCATCTGGTGGGACGCCTGACAGGCTATACGCCGCGCTGGTTCACCTATTTCATCGGCGACGCCCACATCTACGAGAGCCATGTCACGATGCTCCAGGAGCAGCTGAGGCGCAAGCCTTTCGCCGCTCCGAAGCTGATCCTGTCCGAACGGATTCCGGCTTATTCGGCCACACGCAAGTACGAGCCCGAGTGGCTGGAAAAAATCGCGCCGGGCGATTTTTCGCTTCAGGGCTATCAACATCACGCGCCGCTGACTGCGCCGATGGCGGTCTGACACTCAGTTGCTTAAGGGTTCCGCCCTCAGTACGAGATATTGACGTTCTTGATTTGCGTGTAGCTCATCAGTTCGTCTATCGAATGCTCGCGCCCGATGCCACTATCCTTGAAGCCCCCGAACGGGGCACCCTTGTAACGCTTGCCGCCGTGGCCGTTGATCCAGACATAACCGGCTTCGAGCGAGTCGGCCATGCGCAAGCCCGTCGAAATGTCGTTGGTCCAGACGTTGGCGCAAAGACCGTAATCGCTGTCATTGACCTCCTCCAGCATCGTCGCTTCATCGTCCCAGGAAATGATGCTCATCACCGGTCCGAATATTTCTTCTCGTTCTATTCTCATCCCGTGCCTGACCTGATCGAAGATGGTGATGTCGACGAAGTAGCCCTGCCGCAACTCAGCCCCCGGCGCATGGGCGCCGCCGCAGAGCAGACGCGCACCTTCCTGCTTGCCGGCGTCGATATAGGCCATCACCCGGTCATACTGTCGCCGCGACACCACCGGGCCCATTTGCGTGGCTTCCAGTTCGGGCAGTCCGATGTTGATCTTCCGTGCCCGCGCCAGAATTGCCTCGATACATTTTTCCCTGATCTTGCTATGGACGAATACCCGCGAGTTCGATCCGCACGATTGTCCCTGGGAGACGGTGAAGTTCATCCCGGCGACGGCTGCAGCCGCCACCTTGTCGATATCCACGTCCGGATAAATGATCAGGGGATTCTTGCCGCCCAGTTCCAGACTGACGGACTTGATCCCCGCCCCGCGCATCACGGCGCGGCCGGTTTCCACGCTGCCGGTAAAGGCAATCCGCCGCACCTCCTTGTGCGCCACTAGCGCTCCGCCACAAGTGGGTCCGTCGCCGGTGACGATATTGACCACCCCTGGCGGAAAACATTCCTGAACCAGTTTGCCCATCCATAGCGCCGACAGTGGGGTCTGATCGGCGGGTTTGAGAATGACGGTATTACCCGCGACCAGGGCCGGCGCGATTTTCCCGGCGGCAAAGGAAATCGGGTGATTGAAGGGAATGATCCGGCCGATCACGCCATAGGCTTGCGGCCGGGTGTAATCGAGACCGCCGCCGGGAGTGGGAATGGTTTCACCCTTTATTTCCATGCCCAGGCCGGAAAAGAAGTCGTGCAGCCCCGCGCCTTTTTTTGCGTCATCGACCATCGGCAGGAACGCATTGCCGCTGTCGATGGCGTCGAGCATGCCGAGCTCGCGCGACATGCCGCGCACGGCATTGGCGAATTGCCGGCAATGCTTGGAGCGCTCGTCAACATGCATCCTGCTCCAGGCCGGGAAGGCGGCCTTGCCGGCGTCAACGGCGGCTTGAATATCCGCGCCGTTGCCGGCCGGGACTTCCGCTATGAGTTCATCGTAGGCCGGGTTGATCGAGGCCATCCGTTTGCCGGAACGGCTTTCGACCCATTTTCCGCCGATCATCATTTTCCAGCCCTGCGTTTCCTCTTCTGCAGTCTTCAGGACCTGAAGGGCGAAAGCATCATTCAGACTCATTTGGATTTCTCCTGAATTAACGTAATACGCTGCCAAGCCCGCTGTGTCAGTTTCGAGCATAGCGAGCCGTTTGGTAGCCTCACCGCGAGGGGAGGACGGGAGGGGCGGGCCCTAGTTGGCGCTTTGCCAGCTTGAGGTATTACGATCCCAGCCATTTCATCATACGGGGTGACTGATCGGAGCCATGAGCGTCAATGCAGACAGGAACCGCCATCGACCACCAGTGTTTGCCCGGTGATGAAGTCGCTGTCGGCCGATGCGAAAAATACCACTGCGCCGGTCAGGTCGTCAGGACTCTGCACCCGCTTCAAGGCGCGCGAGGACGCCGCCTGATTGCGCATCTTGATGACGTCCTCGTCCGGATCCTCTTCCGACAAGGTGCTGCCGGGAGCGACGCAGTTGACGCAGATGTTGTCCTTGCCCACTTCGTTGGCCAGGGTTTTGGTGAAGCCGAGTATGCCGGCTTTCGAGGTGACGTAATGAATGCGACTCGGCGAACCCTTCAGCGCGGTGCCCGAACTGATGTTGATGATCTTGCCGTAGCCCTGTTTGCGCATTTGCGGTATGACCGCGCAACTGGCGAGCCAGGTGCCCTTGAGGTTGACCGACATCATGCGATCCCACTCGTCGATGGTGATTTGGTCGAATGGGGAACGGGACATCGGCACTGTCGCAAAGATCGCCGCATTATTGACCAGGACGTCGATCCGGCCGAAACGCGAGACCGCGGCGGCGGCCATCCTGGCGACGCTGCCGGGATCCGAGACATCGGTACCGATTCCCAGCGCTTCGTGACCCGCATCGGTGAGTTGCCGGGCGACAGCCAGCGCCGCCTGTTCATCTATTTCGGCGATGACGATCCTGGCGCCTTCCGCTGCGAGCCGGGTTGCATAAGCCTTGCCGATACCATGCCCGCCGCCGGTGACGATAGCCACTCGTCCCTCAAGTCTGCCTTTCATTGCCATTTCTCCTGAAAATGTGCGAAGTCTGCGTCTGGCACGATGCCTATCGTCAATTCGCTTTGCGCGAGTAGGGGCCAAGCTCCTTGGCGACGGCCGCGGCGAAGGAATTGTCCACCGCCTGCCCGACGCTCACGTTGCCTTCGATATAACCCTGCTCCTTGAAGAACTGGAAGTCCTTCTCCAGGCTGGACATATTGATCAGCCCATCCGGATTGCAGCCGCTGGGCGTGATCGCCCGATACACGCCGGCATCCTTGATGTTGGTATATTCCGTCAGGATGGCGATGACCTCCTCGGCGTTCGGCCCGGCGAGCTTGCCGTCCTTCAGCGCGTCGTTGTAGAAGCGCACCGCCTTGATGTAGGCGCGCATGAACCTCTTGGCGACGGCAGGGCGGCTCTTGATGAATTCGTCGCCATAAAGTACGACCGCGACCTGCTCGTTGGGGTAGAAGGTATCGTTGGTTGAAAAGCGCACAGCGACGCCTTCTTTCATGGCCCGGGTAACGGTCGGCTCGGAGGTAAGGCTGGCGTCGATCGCCTTGTTCCGAAACGCCAGGAGATGCTGCGGGTAGCCCATGGTCACGACCTTGATATCCGAGTATTTCAAGCCGCCAATTTTCAGGGCCTCATTGACCGCGGATGCCCCGCTGGTCCCCTCCGCGCCCATGGCCACCGTCAGTCCCTTCATGTCGGCGAAACTCTTGAATTTACCGCTATCGATCAGGTCTTTCCGCACCATGATCGAAGTGAAACCGTAGCCGGTCGGCATCGAGCCCTTGTCCGCGACGATCTTCACGTTGATTCCGCGCGCGATGGCGTTATACAGTCCCGCCGTGGCTGAGCCGCCGCCCACATCCAGCTGGCCGGCCCCGAGCGGAGCAATCATCTTGGCGCCGGAGTTGAAGTTGATAAACAACGCGTTCAGGCCCTCTTGCTTGAAGTAACCCTTCTTGTCGGCGATGAAAAAAGTTGCATCGCTGCTGATACTCGTCGTGGCGATCCTGACGGTGTCCATCTCCGCTACAACCACCCCGCTGTGGACTGCCAGCGTTGCGGAGAGCACTGCGCTGAAAGCATAAGGCGCAGACCAATTCTTGAAATTTCTCATATGTTCTTCCTCCTCAGGGCTTGCTGCTGGTGAAATCCAGAATCCGTTGCGGGTTCCTGCACATCATGATCTCGATCTGCGCTGCGCTCACGCCCCGCTGGCGCAACATCGGGATAAAGTCCACGAAGACGGCGCTGTAACTCGATCCGCCATAGCGCTGCAAACGGGTCTTGCGGGCCATGTCGGACGACAGGATGATCTGGTTTTCCAGACCCGCCGCACAGGCATCGCGCACCAGATCCGCAAGTTCGGCGTTTGGCCGGCGCGCGGCCAATCCGATCTGGTCGATGCCCATCATGGTGCCGTGCCGGCCGAACTCGATCAGTTGTGCGATGCCATGAAATGTCCCCATATGGCTGATCAGGATTCGCGCAGGATCCATGCCGGCGCGCACCAGCGTATCCAGATGCCAGGCGGCCTGTTCGGCGGCCGAGGTATGCGTCACCACCGTCGCGCCGGTCGCCCGTGACGCCAGCGCTGCGGCCTGGAAGACCCGCAGGGCGGCAACACCGAACTCGCCCAGGTAGGTTCCGATCTTGATGATGCCGGCGCGAATGCCGGTGTCCCCGATGCCCTCGCTCAATTCACGGATCAGAATGTCGCGCAATGCCTCGACGGAAGAATCGAAGACCACTTGCGGATAAGGATCCCAGTAAAAGCCCGCCGCACCTACGACCGGCAGTCCGGCCTTCAGGCTGATATTCCTCAGCGCCGCCGGATCACGTCCGGAGCCCTCGGTGCTGAGATCGACCACGCCCATCAGCCCCAGCTGCCTGGCCGCAGAAAGATCGTTGATGACGTCTTCCTGATCCGCTACGCAGAGAACCACTTCGGGCCCTTTCTGACAGCAAAGGTCAATCTGCAAATGTTCGTGCGCCAGGATCGGACCTGCGATGCCCGGCAAGTCTCCTGTAACCGTTCGTATCATGGAAGGAATTTCCTTAGCGAAAATATATTCTGGTCCATTTCGGCCGGCCTCATGAATTGACTGCCAGGAGTTGCACCGTGCGCTTCACGCCTAGGTGATAGCGGCCTTCGTTCAAGTCACGCTCCTGCTCCCGCGCAATGACGACTTTCAGGGGAGCGATTTCCTGGCGGAGAATCCGCGCGCCGGGATAACGGTCATCCGCCGTTGCATTGACATCGGCTTTGCATTCCAGCACCAGCCGGCCCTGTGGACGCAACGCTTGCTGCAATTGACCGTAAAGGCGCTGGCGGACAGGGCTGGGCGGCTGGGCAAAGATGGACACCAGCAGATCCCAGCGCGCGATGCCGAGATCGAAATCGGCCAGATCGACGACCATGGTCGTGATCGTGACCCCATGCTTCTCGGCCAATGCCCGGGCTTTCGCCAGGCCGACCTCGGAGAAATCGACCGCTGTAACCCGGAACCCGAGGCGGGCCAGATAGACCGCATTGCGACCCTCACCCTCGCATAAGGACAGTGCGTCGCCCGCCGCCATGTCCTGGCATGATGCGCGAAGAAAATCGTTGGCCTGTTCGCCATAGGCGTAGCCGGGTTCGCTGAAGCGGGAATCCCAGAACGCCTTGCTCTCGGCTTGCCGCGGTTTGGCTGTCATGACCTGATAATGTCCGAGTCGTATTACTGCAATGTTGTACCTGATATACGGATCACGTTACCCCAACGCTCAGTCTCCTGTTTCGTGAACTGCGACATCTCCGCCGGCGTACTACCGATCGCATCGAGGCCCAACTCATCCAGGCGTTTGACGACATCCGGTTGCTTCAGCGACGCGACCACTGCAGCGGACAGCTTGTTGGTAATAGCTGGCGACGTCTTCGGCGGCGCGGCCAGTGCAAACCAGGTACTGGAGACGAAGTCCGGCAACACCTCGGACACGGCGGGAATATTGGGCAACAGTGGATTGCGTTTTTCACTGCAGACGGCGAGGACATGTACGGTCCCGGCGCGAATGTGCGTCAGGACCGAACTCAACTCGACGAACATTACGTCCACCTGACCGCCCAAGAGATCCATGATCGCCGGTCCGCTGCCCTTGTATGGCACGTGGGTCATGCTGACTCCGGCCGCCGTTTTGAAATACTCGGCGGTCAGATGCGAGGTGCTGCCATTGCCCTGCGACGCGTAGTTGAGCCCATCCGGGTGGGATTTGGCATAAGCAATCAACTGTTGCAGGCTATCGACCGCCAGCTTGGCGCGAACGATCAGTACATTGGGACTCGCCGCGATCAACGATACCGGCGTAAATGTGGCCGGATCATAGGCAAGGTTTGCGTACAGGCTCTTGTTGGTCGTCAACGTTCCGGGCGAAGTGAAGAGCAGCGTATAACCATCCGGCGCCGCCCGCCATACCGAGTCCGCACCGATGTTGCCGCCGGCGCCGCTGCGGTTTTCGACGATCACGGCCTGGCCCCATTTGGCACTCAGCTTTGCTGCGACCAGCCGCGCCAAGGCATCGGTCGTGCCACCTGCGGGGTAGGGAACGACGAACTTGATCAGTTTCACCGGATAGCCTTGCGCCGTGGCGCTGCCGGCGAAAGCGATCATTGCGAGCAGCGGCAAGATTCGCAACAGAACTTTTCTCATGGTCGTACTCTCCTCGGTATCGCCGGCTGCGCTGTTGAACGGTCTTGATCAGACTCTACTTCGCCTTGCCTGTCCAATTCGGCGGATTGCTCGCCTTGATGCGGCGCGCTTCCTTCACCAGTTCCTTCACGGCGCCGGTAAGCGGCAATGACAGGCCGGCCTGATCGGTCATTTTAGATACGATCTGCATATCCTTCAGCGCCCAGGTAAATGTCGTCTGTTCCCAGTCTTCCAACGCCTGCGACTTGGCTGAACTCATCATCAGCGCTTCGCGCAACTTGACGAAGTCGATCCCGGTCGACTCGGCGATCCGTCCGGCCTCGATCAGGCCGATGGAGTTAACCCACAGCAGCAGATTATTGATCGCCTTGGCCACCTGCCCATGACCGACCTCGCCCAGATGCACGATGTCGGAACAGAATGTTCCGTAGACCAGGCGTCCGCGCTCTACGACAGAGATGTCGCCGCCGAACAGCGCGAGTAGTTTGCCTTCATCGGCGAACCAGCGTCCGCGGCAAATCGGCGCATCGAGGATACCCACCCCTGACACACCGGCGCGCTGGCTGAGCGCTTTCACCGTATCCGGCGCGACCGTCGATGAAACGGCGATGACGGCCCCCTCAGCCAGGGAATCGAGCAAGCCGTCCTGGCCCAGCACGACCTGGTTCACTTCGTCGTCGTAGCCGACGCCGAGAATCACAAAATCGGCCAGCTTGCCCAACGCGGCCGGAGTGGCGGCACTCGAGGCCCCCATCGCCTGCGCCCTGGCGACGTTGTCGGCGTCGAGGTCAACCACGGTCACTGGGTAACCGCCCTTGACCAGATGCTTGACCATGGCCAGGCCCATGCGGCCGACGCCGATCACGCCAATTCGTTCCTTTGTCATGTTGTCTCCGACCTCTGATAATCACTAAGGCTTCCTGCGGGCGATACATAGCCTTCGGCGAGATCACGCGCGAGTGCTTCAGGATCGCGACGGGAAGGATCGCCGAAACCACCGCCGCCGGCGCTTTGCAGCAGAAAACGCTCGCCGGTGCGCATCTCGAAGCGCCCGGAGCCCTGGGTTTCCTGCTCTCGTTCGCTACCCAGCCGAATCACAAAGCGGCTGCGGCTGCCCTTGGCGCCGCCGGCCAGGCCGTTGGGCGGATAGCGAGTGCGGTCGAAGCGGCGGGTCACGGTCGCATCTTCCAGCAGTTGATACTCGCGCTGGTAGCTCAAGCCGCCGCGCCACTGCCCGGCGCCGCCGGAATCGGGGACCAGTTCGAAGCGCGTGATCCGGCACGGATTCTCCGTTTCAAGAATTTCGATCGGCGCGATGTGCAAATTGCTCAGATGCGTGGCGGTACCCGAGGCGCCGTCATGCCCCATGCCGCCGCCATAGGCCGAACCCATGATTTCATACTGGAGGTTAGCCTGGCCTGGGCGGCCCTTCGCCCAGACGATGCCCAGCGCGCTCGACGATCCGGCATTGGCCGTCGCACGCTGCGGATTGAAGTGGGCCAGCGCTTCCAGGATCACGTCGACCAGCTTCAGGTTGGTCATCTGATAGTTGGACACCGATGCCGGGGCCTGCGAGTTGGTCACCGTGCGCGGCGCGTAGACGAAGCGCAGCACATCGCGCATGCCGTCGTTGAACTGCAACTTCGGTCCCAGGCTGCCGAGCAATGAATAGAACACGCAGGCTTCGACCATGGCCGGGCGCAGATTGATCGGCCCCTTGGTTTGTGGACCGCTGGAGGAGAAATCGAAGGTGGCGATGCCGTCCGCGACGGTGATCGCGACGGCCAGCCTGACCGGCTTTTCGAGATCGAAACCGTCGGAGTCGAAGTAGCCTACGGCCGACGCCGTACCGGCGGGAAGCCGGAGTATCGCCTGGCGCAGTTCCTCTGCCGCGCCGCCCAGAATCGCGGCAAACGCGTCGCGCAGGGTGTCCGCGCCGAAGCGCAGGCACAACTCCCCGACGCGCGACGCGCCCATTTGCGTAATGGCGATCTGAGCCCTCATGTCGCCGCGGACCAGTTCAGGCTGCCGGCTATTGGCCAGGATCAGCCGCTCGATATCGGGCAGCTCGCGGCCTGCGTTCCATATCTTCAGGGGCGGCAGCAGCAATCCCTCCTGAAATATTTCCGTGGCATTGGCCGAGGTCGAGCCGGGGATGGTGCCGCCCACATCCGCCTTGTGCGCGATGCTGCCCGCGAATGCGACGATCTCGCCAGCGGCGAATACCGGTGCCACAAAGGCCATGTCGGAAACATGCGGCAAGCCGCCTTCGTATGGGTGGTTGGAGACGAACACGTCGCCGTCCCTGATTCCTTCGTCGGCGCCTGCGCCATACAGTTCGAGGATGCGGGTGACCAGATGGCGATACACCGGTGCATGGAAGAACATCGGCGGGGCGACGATCAGGCGCCCCGTACAGTCGAGAATCACGCAGCTGAAGTCGCGCGACTCGCGAATGATCGAGGAGTATCCCGAGCGATAGAAATGGTAGTGCATCTCATCGACCAGGCTGGCGATCTTGTTGCGCAAAACCTGAATGGTGATTGCATCCATATTTATGCCCGCTCCAGCATCAGATTGCGGTAGCCGTCGACCCGAGCGCTCCACCCTGGCGGGATTACGGTGGTCGCATCGAATTGCTCGATGATCGCCGGACCGGTGATGATGTCACCGATGGCGAGCCGGTCACGTTCGTAGACTGTGCTTTCGATGGCTGCATCGCCGGAGAGATGGAGCGTCCGCCTGGCCTTCCCGGCGCGCGCCAGGGGGCTGTGCGCGGCATCAACGGCTTCTTCCTGTTGTTGATATTTGGGTACCGCCACGCGCACTCGCAGCCGGTAACTCACCACTTCCACCGGCCGGTTCGCGGCGGCATGACCATGAATCTGCTCGTGGCGCCGATCAAAACGCGCACGCAAGGCAAGCAGCGAGTCGGCCGTCAACTGCCCTTCAAACAGGCCATCGAGCGGCGTGCGCAATTCGTAGCCCTGGCCGCTATAGCGCAAGTCGAGTTCGCGCGAGAACCGGGCCTCGGAGGCGTCCATCCCTTCCAGCGCCAGTTCCTCGCGCGCCCTATTTTCGAGTTGGCGATAGATCTCCACGATGTGCCCCGGCGTAACCAGGGACAGCGGTTTCAGATCGGAACGAATGTAGTCGTGCAGCACATCGGTGCAGAGCAGGCCCAGGGCCGAGAAGGCACCAGGACGAGGAGGCACCAGGATGCGCCGCATGCCCAGTTCCTCGGCGACGGCGGCCGCGTGCACGGCGCCGGCGCCGCCGAAGGGCAGCAAGGTGAATGTCGACAAATCGACGCCGCGCCTGGCCGCAAAGACCCGCACTTCGTCGGCCATGCGCATATCGACGATGCGCCGGATTCCCGCCGCGGCTTCCAGCACGTCTATTTTCAACGGACCGGCGACATGTTCCGCGATTGCTGCCCAGGCCGCGGCGACATCCAGTGTTTGAGCCCCACCAAGGAAATAAGCGGGATTCAGCAAACCGCAGAGCAGATCGGCATCGGTCACGGTAGGGCGCTTGCCGCCGCGCCCGTAACACGCCGGACCGGGATCCGCGCCGGCGCTTTCCGGACCGATTCCGAGAAAGCCGGCTCCATCGACCCAGGCGATCGAGCCGCCGCCGGCCGAAATGGTCGTCAT
>CAILCO010000084.1 GCA_903832735.1 uncultured Sterolibacterium sp. | reverse complement strand
TGGAACCACCCCTTCCCATCCCGAACAGGACCGTGAAACACCTCCGCGCCAATGATAGTAGGCTTCTCGCCTGTGAAAGTAGGTCAGCGCCAGACATCCCTCCAATCCAAAGCCCTCGTAAGAGGGCTTTGGCCTTTCTGCCCCTTAGAGTTTTCTGCTAGAGTCCGGCCTTCCGGTAAAATGCGAACATCCGTGGAAGCGCCATATCAATGAAAACAACCTTTCTCGATTTTGAACAACCGATCGCCGAACTGGAGGCAAAGATAGAGTCTCTGCGTTTTGCACAGGACGATTCAGCAATCGATATTTCTGAAGAAATCGGCAGACTCGACGTTAAGAGCCAGAGTCTGACCAAGGATATCTACGCGAAGCTGACCCCTTGGCAGATTGCGCAAGTTGCGCGACATCCACAACGTCCGTACACGCTTGACTACATCGCGCACTTATTTACCGATTTCGAGGAAATGCATGGCGATCGAAGCTATGCAGACGATCGTGCCATCGTCGGCGGCTTGGCTCGTTTTAACGGTCAGTCGGTGATGGTGCTCGGGCACCAAAAGGGGCGGGATACCAAGGAAAAAATTCTCCGTAACTTCGGCATGCCCAGACCCGAGGGCTATCGCAAGGCTTTGCGCCTGATGCGTCTGGCCGAGAAGTTCGGCATTCCGGTATTCACCTTTGTCGATACCCCGGGGGCTTATCCCGGCATCGATGCCGAAGAGCGTGGACAGTCCGAAGCGATTGGGAGAAATCTACTAGTGATGGCGGAACTCAAGGTACCCTTGATTTGTACCGTCATCGGCGAAGGTGGATCCGGCGGCGCATTGGCAATCGCGGTCGGTGATGTGCTGTTGATGCTGCAGTATGCGACCTATTCGGTGATCTCGCCCGAAGGCTGTGCCTCGATACTCTGGAAAAGCCAGGAGAAGGCGGGTGAAGCTGCCGATGCGATGGCGATTACTGCCACCCGTTTGAAGACGCTAGGGCTCATCGATCGCATTGTCAATGAACCTCTCGGTGGCGCCCATCGGGATCCGCGTGTTATGGCCAGCGCGCTCAAGAAGGCTCTACAGGACGCACTGCGAATGGTGACGGAATTATCCGCGGCTGAACTGGTCGAGCGGCGCTTCGAGCGACTGATGAGCTATGGCAAGTTCAAGGAACAAAGGGTCGGCTGACCTGCTACGCGAAGCGGCGGCGGCATGTTTACGTCGCCATCTGCTACCGTTGCCTCAGACTCTGGTCGTTGCATTTTCCGGCGGTCGCGATTCTGTAGCCCTACTCCACGTGTTGCAGGCGCTACAGGCGGACTTCGGTTACGAACTTTCCGCCTGCCATGTCAATCATCGTCTGAGTCCCCAGGCTGACAACTGGGAAGCTTTTTGCAAGGACCACTGCGAGAAAGCCGGTTTGACGCTGGCTGTGCATCGCGTCGATGTGCCCCGCGGCTCATCAGAAGGGCTTGAGGCAGCGGCCCGCGCCTGCCGCTACCGTACACTTCTGAGCACCGGTGCCAACTGGCTGGCTTTGGCCCACCACCGGGGCGACCAAGCTGAGACGCTGCTATTCAATTTGTTACGCGGAGCCGGTTTGCGCGGTGCCGCGGGTATGCCGCAGGCGAGGGCGCTTTCTCCTCGGGTTTCATTGATCCGCCCGCTCCTGACGGTTGCAAGGAGTTCGATCGATGCCTACCTAATGCAACAGGGTTTGAACTGGGTCGACGACGAGAGCAATGCTGATTCCGGCTTTTCGCGCAACTTTCTGCGCCACGAAATCCTGCCTTTGTTGTCCGATCGATTTCCGGCAATGGAACAAAAATTTGCTGCGGCTTCGGCCCGCTTTGAAGAGGCTGCGGGTCTGCTCGACGAACTGGCGCTCATCGATCTGGACGGTCAGCCACCATTGTTTCCGCTTCCTGTGTCTGGCCTGATTCGTTTGGATGAACGGCGCGGGCGTAATCTGCTGCGCTTCCTGCTGGCGAGGAACGGCGTCCGGATTCCAAGTGAGTTGCGGTTGACGGAGTTCCTGCGGCAGTTGAAGGAGGCTGGCCCCGATCGACATCCATCCGTAGTCTTCGGCATGCATCGCTTGTCACGCCGAAGTGGTCAGGTCCTTCTTGAAAGTTGTTGACCCGCAGCAGGTTGCCCGGTCGCATCGTCAGAGCTCGGGGATTGCGGTATTATCGATAAAATCAATTATAAAAGGGGACGGGATCATGAGGATACGCAACGTTATTGCTTTTCTAGCCACGATGGCAATGGCTGCGACCGCGCTGGCTCAGCAGCCGATCGTTATCAAGTTTAGCCACGTCGTCGCTTTAGATACGCCCAAGGGATTGGCGGCCGAATACTTCAAGAAGCTTGCCGAAGAACGCACTAAAGGCCGGGTCAAGGTCGAGGTTTATCCCAATAGCCAACTCTACAAGGACAAGGAGGAACTCGAGGCGCTGCAGATCGGCGCGGTGCAGATGCTCGCACCTTCGATGGCCAAGTTCGGTCCTATGGGCCTGCGCGAGTTCGAGGCTTTCGATCTGCCCTATCTCTTCGATGATTACAAGGAGTTGCATCGGGTCACCCAGGGGCCGATCGGACAAATCTTCCTGAAGAAGCTCGATAGCAAGGGCATCGTCGGCCTGGCCTTTTGGGACAACGGCTTCAAAGTTATGAGCGCCAACAAGCCGCTCAGGAAGCCCGAGGACTTCAAGGGTCTGAAGATGCGCATCCAGTCCTCCAAGGTGCTCGACTCGCAGATGCGTGCCCTAGGCGCCATTCCGCAGGTGATGGCCTTCTCCGAGGTCTATCAGGCGCTGCAGACCGGCGTCGTCGATGGTACCGAGAACCCGGTCTCGAATCTTTATACCCAGAAGATGAATGAGGTGCAGAAGTACCTGACGGTCTCGAATCACGGCTATCTCGGCTATACCCTGATCGCGAACAAGAAATTCTGGGACGGCTTGCCCGCGGACATCCGCACCACGCTCGAGGGCGCCGTGAAGGATGCCACGAAGTATGCAAACGATCTTGCCCAGAAAAAAAACGACGAGGACCTCGAATCGGTCAGGAAGACCGGCAAGACGCAGATCATTACCTTGACGCCGCAGGAAAAACTTGAATGGAAGAAGGCCCTGGTCAAGGTGCATCGCGAGCAGGAGTCCAAGATCGGCAAGGAGTTGCTTCAGTCCATCTACAAGGAAACCGGCTTCGATCCTGGCAAGCTATAACCGCCGACTATTGAGGGGCTGATATGTTGAAGTTTCTTGACCATTTCGAGGAATGGTTCATCTCCTTCCTCATCGCCGCGGCGACGCTGATCATTTTCGCAGCCGTAGTGCATCGCTATGCCGCCGGTCTGCCAATTCCTGTGGTTCAGGACTGGCTGCTCCAACTCAACATGAGTTGGGCGCAGGAGCTTTGCATCATCATGTTCGTCTGGATGGCAAAATTCGGCGCCGCCTATGGCGTGCGCACCGGCATCCATGTCGGCGTCGATGTCATCGTCAATCGCCTGGACGAAAAAAATCGCGGTCGATTCGTCATCTTCGCCTTGCTGGCAGGCGCCTTGTTTACCGGATCGATAGGCTATCTCGGCGCGCATTTTGTTTGGGACAACGGCGCTCACTACGCTTTCCTCAAGCTCTTCGGTATCGATCCGGGAAGTCTCCCCGAAGGGCCTACGACGCCCGACCTCGAGTTGCCGACCTGGATGGTCTATTCGGCGATTCCGCTGGGCTCGTCGCTGATGTGCTTCCGCTTCCTCCAGGTAGCCAGCACCTTTCTAAAGACGGGCGAGTTGCCGCATCACGACCATGCGTACGTCGAGGGCGTCGAGGAAGTCAAGGACGAGGACATCTTGCCCGACCCCGCCAACGACAACCTGCATATGCAAGACGTCGCGCATCATAAGGGCGGCGACAGGGGAGAGCGCAAATGAACGCCGCAATCATTTTCGGGCTCCTGATCGCCCTGATGCTCACCGGCATGCCCATCTCGATTTCCTTGGGCCTGACGGTGCTGACCTTTATCTTCACCATGACCCAGGTGCCGCTGGAGGCTGTCGCGCTAAAATTATTCACCGGCATCGAGAAGTGGGAAATCATGGCCATTCCCTTCTTCATTCTCGCCGGCAGCTTCCTTACTCACGGCGGCGTGGCTCGCCGCATGATCAATTTCGCCACCTCCCTGGTCGGTCATTTCCATGGCGGACTGGCGCTGGCCTCGATTCTCGCCTGCGCCATGTTTGCCCTGGTCTGCGGCTCCAGCGTCGCCACTGTGGTGGCCATCGGTTCTATCGTGCTGCCCGCAATGGTGGCGCACGGCTACCCGATGCGCTTCGGCGCCGGCGTCATCATTACGGCGGGGTCGTTGGGTATCCTGATGTTGCCGTCGATTCCCAAGGTAATCTACGCCATCTCGACCGGTACCTCGATCGGCGCACTGTTCGTCGCCGGACTGCTGCCCGGGAGCCTGCTCACCTTTATGCTCTGCGGCGTCACCTGGTACATCGCCCGGAAGAACAATTATCCGCGCATGGTTAAGGCCACCTGGCTCGAACGACTGAAGTTCTTCCAGCAAAGCGCCTGGGGCTTGATGCTCGTGGTCATAATCGTCGGCGGCATCTATTCGGGAGCGTTTACCGCGACCGAGGCGGCCGCGATGGCGGCGGTTTACTCGTTCTTCGTTTCCGTCTATGTCTATAAGGACTTGTCGCTCAAGGACGTGCCGAAGGTGTTGCGCGACTCGGCCAACATGTCGGCGATGCTGCTCTACATCATCACCAATGCCGTCCTGTTCTCGTTCGTTCTGGCCAACGAGAATCTGCCGCACCATCTCGCTGAATGGTTGCTGAGCATGAACCTCGGACCGCACGGCTTCCTGTTCGTGGTCAACCTGATTCTGCTCGCCGCCGGCAATTTCATGGACCCTTCGTCGATTATCCTGATCATGGCGCCGATTTTCTTCCCTGCCGCCATGCAGTTGGGCATCAACCCGGTACACTTCGGCATCCTGATCGACGTCAATATGGAAGTGGGCCTTTGCCATCCGCCGGTCGGCTTGAACCTCTATGTCGCTTCAGGCATTTCGCGTCTGGGCATCACCGAATTGACCAAGGCGGTTCTGCCCTGGCTGGGCACGATGATCGTGTTCCTAATCATCGTCACCTACTGGCCGTGGCTGACCCTGGTGGTGCCCAAAGCGATGAACATGATGTAGTTCGCTCGTTCGCGATAACCCCGAGCCCGGCCCCGGCCGGGCTTTTTTTCAAGTGCAGGGAAGCAAGGTATGAGTACGCTCGTTTTCGTCGTTACCTTCTGCTTGGTCGCGGTCCTCGTTTATATGGCCCGCTACAGCGGCCGTCTACGGGTCGCGGAAACGAGGATCATCGCTGCGCCGATCGCGGAGGTTTACGCGCAGATCGCGGATTTTCGCCGCTGGAGCGAGTGGAGTCCGTGGCTGGAGCATGATCCGGATGCGCAGGCGTCGCTATCAGACAAGACCGATGGCGAGATGAGCCGTTATGCCTGGGATGGCAGGAGGAGCGGTAGCGGCGAGATCATGCATGTCCGCATGCGCGCGCCGATCCGGATCGAGCAGCGCCTGCGCATCAAGCAGCCGTTTCGGATACGCGGTCGCACCTATTGGCGACTGGCCGACTGTGCCGGAAAGACCGAAGTGACCTGGGGCATGAATGGCCGTGTCGCCTTCTCGCTGCGCGCCTTTGCACAGACGGTACAGGCCATGATGGCGCTGGACTTTCGTTACGGTCTGGACAGGCTCGCACGGGTGCTAGAGCCCGACCATGCGCCGAGCTATTCGTTGACTTATCTCGGCATCCGCGATATTCCTGCCGGCCGCTACGTGTATAAAACCTACCACGGTTCCCTCAAGGGACTAGGTGATGCGCTGCGACTGGGCTTTGCCGAATTGCAGCAACAACTCGCCGATCATGGCGTCGAACCATCGGGTGCGCCGGTTGCCGTCTATGTCAAGACCAACATCAAGTGGCGCACGACGGTCTGCCATATCGGCATCCCCATTGCCAGGACTGACTTCGATCGTATGCCGGTACGCGAACTGCCGGCACACAGCGCCTATGTGCTCCGTCTGGAAGGCAGCATTGCGGCCCTGGAAGTCGCCTGGTATCAGGCAATGCAGAGGATGCGGATCGAGAACATCCAGCCCGACCAGCGGATTGCACCCTTCGAGCGCTATTTGACTGCTCCCGATGCGGCGTGGGCAGCGGTGACCGATCTCCATGTCCCGGTGCGGCGACAGTAGCCAGCGCTTGGCTGTGGCCAGGTGCCCTGTGCCGCCCAGAAAATCGCGGGAGCCGAGCGGAAATTGCTATAAAATGCTCAGTTACCCGCAAGATGCCCTTATTACCTTCTTTTGGAGAAACCTGATGGCTCTCGAACGTACCTTTTCCATCATCAAGCCCGATGCCGTGGCCAAGAATGTCATCGGCAAGATCTATTCGCGTTTTGAGACCAATGGTCTCAAGATCATCGCCGCACGAATGGTGCACCTGTCCCGCAGGGAAGCCGAGGGTTTCTACGCAGTGCATCGTGAGCGGCCGTTTTTCAAGGATCTGGTCGAGTTCATGATCTCGGGGCCGGTCATGGCGCAGGTTCTGGAAGGCGAGAACGCCATCGCCAAGAATCGCGAACTGATGGGCGCGACCGACCCGAAGAAGGCCGATGCCGGCACGATCCGCGCCGATTTTGCCGACAGCATCGATGCCAACGCGGTGCATGGCTCCGATGCCCCTGAGACTGCGGCGGCGGAGATCGCCTATTTCTTTCCTGCGCTCAACATCTACTCGCGTTAATGACAGTCAATCTTCTCGATCTCGATGGCGCAGGCCTGACCGACTTTTTCGCCCGTCTGGGGGAAAAGCCGTTCCGTGCCAAGCAGGTGCTGCGCTGGCTGCATCGGTTCGGGGAGGCCGACTTCGCTTGCATGACCGATGTCGCCAAGAGCCTGCGCGAAAAGCTTGCCGACCTTGCCTGCGTGATACCTCCCTTGCTCGTCAGCGACAAACTGTCGGACGACGGCACGCGCAAGTTCCTGTTCGATGTCGGCCAGGGTAACGCGATCGAGACGGTGTTCATCCCCGAGGACGGACGTGGCACCCTGTGCATCTCGACCCAGGCAGGCTGCGCGCTGGACTGTGCCTTCTGCTCCACCGGCAAGCAGGGCTTCAACCGCAATTTGACGGTGGCCGAGATCATCGGCCAGTTGTGGCAAGCGAACAAGGCGCTGGGATTCGATCCCAAGGGCGAGCGCATCATCAGCAACGTCGTGCTGATGGGCATGGGCGAACCGCTAGCCAATCTCGACAACGTCGTCAGGGCATTGCGCCTAATGCTGGACGACAATGCCTACGGTTTGTCGCGCCGCCGCGTGACTCTATCCACATCCGGTATCGTGCCGGCGCTGGACCGGTTGCGCGAGGAGTGCCCGGTGGCTTTGGCGGTGTCGTTGCATGCGCCCAACGATCAACTCCGCGATCGCTTGGTGCCGATCAATCGCAAGTACCCGCTGGAAGAACTGATGGCCGCATGCCGCCGTTACCTGGCAGCGGCGCCGCGTGATTTCGTCACGTTCGAATATGTGATGCTCGACGGGGTGAATGATCACGATGGCGATGCGCGAGAATTGCTGCGGCTCACCCGCGATGTGCCTTGCAAGTTCAACCTGATTCCGTTCAATCCGTTCCCGAACTCCGGCTTCAAGTGCTCAAAACCCGAGCGTGTCCGTCGTTTTGCCGAAATCCTGATAGCCGCTGGCGTCGTCACCACCACGCGCAAGACGCGGGGTGATGATATCGATGCGGCCTGCGGACAACTTGCCGGGCAGGTACAGGACCGCACGCAGCGCACGCTGAGGTCCATCCCCGTCGTGACGAGTGCGGAGGCAGTTGCGCGATGAAACGCCTGGTTTTCGTTACGGTCATGTTGGCCGCGCTCTTGTCCGGTTGCGCCGGCAGGCCAGTTGGCAAGCCAGCGGCAGAACAGCCGGTGTCGCAACAGGTCGCCACGAATAGCGCCGGCCAGCGCGCCAAGGTCCATACCGAGCTGGGCGGAATGTATCTATCGCAGGGCAACCTCGGTGTGGCACTCGATGAAGCGCGCAAGGCCCTTGTTGCCGACGCCGACTATGCCCCGGCATACAGCCTGATGGGCCTGGTGCGCATGCAACTGCGCGAGGATGGGCCGGCCGAGGAAAGCTACGAGCGCGCGGTGCGCCTGGCCCCGGCAGACCCGGAAATCAACAACAGCTTCGGCTGGTTCCTTTGCCAGACCGGCAGGGAACAGCGGTCATTGCAATACTTTCAGGCGGCGATCAAGAGCCCGCTCTATGCCACGCCCACCATGCCTTATACCAATGCGGGAATCTGCTCGCTCAGGATGAAGGACGATAAGGCTGCGGAGGATTATTTCATCAAGGCTTTGCGCGCCGACGGCGCGAATCAACGGGCCTTGTATTTTCTCGCCGACATCGCTTATCGCCAGGGGCGGTTGTCGGCAGCACGGCTGCACCTCGCCGAACTGCACAAGTCGGCCGAGGCCAGCGCCGAAACGCTGTGGTTGGCTGTGCGCATCGAGAGGAAACTCGGTGATCGCGAAGCCGAATCCCGCTTTTCTTCCCAAATGCGTCGTAAGTTCCCGGCTGCGCCGGAGACGCAGCGCCTGATGCAGGGGTTATACGAGTGAGCGAAACACCTGACGCGCAACAGACGGACGAGGCCGTGCCGGAAGCTCTCCCCTCCGCGCAACCGCCATCGCCAGCCTCGCCCGGCAGACTGCTCCGGGAGGCCCGGCTGGCCAGCGGCCTGTCGATCGCCGAGGTGACGCAGTCGATCAAGTTCGCCGAACGCCAGATCGAGGCGGTTGAGAGCGACGATTTCGACAAGCTGCCGGGCAGCACGTTCGTGCGCGGCATTATCCGCAGCTATTCCAAACTGCTGCGCCTGGATCCGGAGCCCTTGCTGCTGATGCTCGGCGAACAATTGCCCCCGGCAGATAATGCGGTTCATGCGCCCGAGGACACCGGCGCCAAACTGCCGGTCAGCGGCGAGCGGCGCAACTTGATACCATTGCTGGCGCTGGTCCTGACCCTGGCCGCCATTGGCATCGCCCTGATGAGCTATTTCAACTGGCCCGGCGGTGGTGAGAAGACCAGCCCGGCTCAAGCCAAGACAAGTGTCGGACAGGTACAACTGCCCGCCGTGCGCATCGAGCAACCGGCAGCGGACCAGGCCGGCGGCGCCGCACCGCCAGCCGCCGATAGCCATCAACTGATCTTTGTGTTTGCGGACAAATCCTGGACAGAAGTCAAGGATGCGACCCAGAAAATCATCTTCGGCCAGAACAATCCGGCGGGCACGCGCCAGGTCGTCAGCGGCAAGCCCCCTTACGAACTGGTCATCGGTAATGCCTCTTCCGTTCAACTGCAATACGGGGATAGGCAGATCGACTTGCGTCCGTATACCAGAGTCGATGTCGCCAGGCTGACGTTGGAATGAATGCCCTGGATCGATCGCCGCTCCACGGCCCGTTCGCGCGTCGGCAGACGCGCCGGGTGATGGTGGCTGGCGTGGCCATCGGCGGCGGCGCTCCGGTGGCCGTGCAGTCGATGACCAACACCGATACCGCCGACGCGATCGCCACTGCGCTGCAAGTGGCGCAGCTCTCCCGCGCCGGCTCCGAGATCGTCCGCATCACGGTGAATACCCGCGAGGCGGCTTCGGCTGTACCCAGGATACGCGAGCAACTCCTGAAAATGAATCTGCAGGTGCCGCTGGTCGGCGATTTTCATTTCAACGGCCACAAGTTGCTCGAAGAGGTGCCCGCATGCGCCGAGGCGCTCGACAAGCTGCGGATCAATCCGGGCAACGTTGGCAAGGGAAAAAAGCGCGACGAGCAATTCGCGCGGCTGATCGAGATTGCCTGCCGAGCCAACAAGCCGGTGAGAATAGGCGTGAACTGGGGCAGTCTCGACCAGGAACTGCTGGTCCGCATCATGGACGAGAATGCGCGCCGTCCCGAGCCCCTGGACGCGACGGCGGTAATGCGCGAGGCGATGATCAGCTCGGCCCTGGAGAGTGCGGCAAAGGCCGAGGAACTGGGCTTGCCGGGCAATCTCATCGTGTTGTCCTGCAAGGTCTCGGGTGTACAGGACCTGATCGGAATCTACCGCGACCTGGCCGGCCGCAGCGACTATCCGCTGCATCTGGGCCTGACCGAGGCGGGGATGGGGTCGAAGGGCATCGTCGCATCGACCGCGGCCCTGGCAGTGATGCTGCAGGAAGGCATCGGTGACACCATCCGCGTGTCCTTGACTCCTGAACCTAACGGCGACCGCTGTCGCGAGGTCGTAGTCGCGCAGGAAATCCTGCAGACCATGGGGCTGCGGGCATTTACGCCGCTGGTCGCGGCTTGTCCCGGATGCGGCAGGACCACCAGCACCACGTTCCAGGAACTGGCGCAGGACATCCAGTCCTACGTTCGAGAGCAGATGCCGACCTGGCGACTGACGCATGTCGGCGTCGAGAACATGAGCCTGGCAGTGATGGGCTGCGTGGTCAATGGCCCTGGCGAGAGCCGGCACGCCAACATCGGAATCAGCCTGCCGGGCACGGGCGAGACCCCCGTCGCGCCGGTATACGTCGATGGCGAGCGCACGGTCACCTTGAAGGGCGCGAACATCGCCCGGGAATTCCGTGCCATCATCGACGACTACGTGCTGCGGAAATACCCGAAGATCTTATGAGCCAGACCCTACAAGCCATTCGCGGGATGAACGACATCCTGCCCGAGGAAGCCGAACAGTGGGAACAGTTCGAGGACCTGGTGCGTGACTGGCTGCGCACCTATGCCTACCGGCCAATACGATTGCCCGTCGTCGAGCCGACACCGTTGTTCGCGCGCGCCATAGGCAGCGCCACCGACATCGTCGAGAAGGAGATGTATTCGTTCATCGACAGTTTGAACGGTGAACAACTGACGCTGCGCCCGGAAGGCACAGCGGGTTGCGTCCGCGCGGTGCTTCAGCACAACCTGCTCTACGATGGACCGAAGAGGCTTTGCTACCAGGGTCCGATGTTTCGCCACGAGCGGCCGCAAAAGGGGCGCTACCGGCAGTTTCATCAGGTCGGTGTGGAAGCGCTCGGCTTTGCCGGGCCGGATATCGACGCCGAGCAGATTTTGATGTGTCAGCGTCTCTGGGATGATCTTGGCCTCAGCGACATCCGCCTGGAGATCAATTCGTTGGGCCAGATCGAGGAGCGGAGCCGCCACCGCGCCGACTTGCTCGCCTATTTCGAAGCGCGCAGCGAGTTGCTCGATGCAGATGCCGGGCGCCGTCTGCAGAGCAATCCCCTGCGTATCCTGGACAGTAAGAATCCGGCGATGCAGGAGATGATCGAGGCGGCGCCCAAGCTGATCGAATATCTGGGCGAGGAATCGCTCGCGCATTTTGCGGGGCTGCAGGCGCTGCTCAAGGATGCCGGAATCCCCTATCGCATCAATCCGCGCCTGGTGCGCGGGCTCGATTATTACAACCTGACGGTGTTCGAATGGGTCACCGACCGGTTGGGCAGTCAGGGCACGGTTTGCGCCGGCGGTCGCTATGATGGACTGATCGCCCAGTTGGGCGGCAAGCCGCAGCCGGCCTGCGGTTTCGCCCTGGGGATCGAGCGCCTGCTGGCTTTGTGGCGGGAGCAAGGCGGTGTGGCGGCCCGTATCGCGCCGGACGTGTATGTGGTGCATCAGGGCGAACAGGCTCATCGTTTTGCCTTCAAAGTTGCGGAAGGCTTGCGCGATTCCGCTTTCGCGGTGCAACTGCATTGCGGCGGCGGCAGCTTCAAGGCGCAAATGAAACGCGCCGATGCCTCGGGCGCGGCGCTCGCCGTGATCATCGGCGACATCGAGGCGGCTGCGAACGAGGTATCGCTGAAGCCGTTGCGCGACGAATCGCAGCAACAGCGGCGGGTGGCATTCGATCAACTCGCCGAGGCGATCGGCGAACTACTTTTTGATTGGGAAGACGAACATGGCGGTGTATGACCTCGAAGAACAGGAACAGCTCGACGAACTGAAGACCTGGTGGAAGCAGTACGGCAATCTGGTGACGGCGCTCGTCGTCGCAGTCGCGCTGGGCATGGTCGCATGGCAGGCATGGAACTGGTGGCAGCGTAGCCAGGCGGCGCAGGCCGGAGCCGTGTATGGCGCGCTGGAACAGGCGGTCGCTGCACACGATGCCAAGAAAGCGCGCGAGGCGGCCGGCGAACTGATCGACAAGTTCTCCTCGACCACCTATGCCGGCCTTGCGGCGCTGCTGTCGGCCAAGGCGCAGACCGAGAGCGGCGACCTAAAGACCGCCAAACTGCAGTTCGCCTGGGCCGCAGAACATGCCAAGGACCGGGAATTGCGCGACCTGGCGCGGCTGCGCCTGGCGGCAGTGCTGGAGGACGAGAAGTCCTACGATGAAGCGCTGAAGCAACTTGCAGCCGAGCCCGCGGCGCCGTTTGCGCCGCGCTACGCCGAGCAGAAGGGCGACATCCTCGCCGCCCAGGGCAAGAACGCAGAAGCGAAGGTAGCCTATGACGCAGCGCTGGCCAAACTCGACGAAGCCGAGAAGGGCGCGGCGGAGCAGCGCCGCAGCGCTTACCGCGAAGTGTTGCAGATCAAGCGCGAGTCGTTGGGGCCCCAGTCGTGAGACCCTGCAGTCGCTGGCTTCCGGTGATATTGCTGGGCTTGCTCGCGGGCGGCTGTTCGACCCTCGACAAGTTCAACCCGTTTTCCTCGAGCGGACCCAAGATCGCGCCGCTCACCCCGATCACCGCGACGGCGGAACTCCACGTGAATTGGCAAGCGAATGTCGGAGCTAGCGAAGAAACCATATTCACTCCGGCGCTGGTTGGGCAAAGTGTCTATGCGGCGGACCGCGACGGCACGCTGGCGCGCTTCGACGGCGGCCGCCAGGTCTGGCGCATCAATGCAGGACAAGGCTTGTCCGGCGGGGTCGGCAGCGACGGCAAACTGGTCGTGATCGGAACGCCCAAGGGCGAGGTGCTGGCCTTCGATGCGCAAACGGGACAGACGGCATGGATTGCGCGTGTCAGCTCCGAAGTGCTGGCGGCGCCTGCGGTCGGCGATGGGCTCGTGGTCGTGCGCAGCGGCGATTCGCGATTATTCGCTTTCGAAGCTGCCAACGGTAAACGGCGCTGGGTCTACCAGCGCAGCACCCCGGCCCTCGCCCTGCGCAGCAATGTCGGCGTGTTGTTGTCTGGCAACGCCATCCTGGCGGGCTTCCCGGGCGGTAAACTGGTCGCGGTGGCCAATGCCAATGGCTCGGCATTGTGGGAGGCGACGGTCGCGCAGCCCAAGGGCGCCACGGAGCTTGAACGTATCGCGGACATTACCAGCGTGCCTGTCGTCGACGGCCGCGAAGTCTGCGCCGTCGCCTATCAGGGGCGGGTCGCCTGTTTTGACATGAACAACGGCAGCCAACTTTGGTCGCGAGAGATATCCAGCATCGCCGGCCTCGACATGGATGCGAAAAGCGTCTATGTCAGCGACGACAAGGGTGCGATCCTGGCGCTCGATCGGGCCAATGGCTCCAGTTTGTGGAAGCAGGACAAGCTGCTGATGCGCGGCCTGTCCCGTCCCCTTGCCCTGGGCAAGCATGTCGCCGTGGCGGATTATCAGGGCTTCGTGCATCTTTTGAATAGCGGCGACGGTGCCTTCGCGGCGCGCCTGGCCACCGATGGCAGTACCATCTCCGCTCAGCCGCAGCGCATCGTGGACGGGAACTTCCTGGTGCAGACCAGAAACGGCGGCCTGTATTCCCTGTCCGTGCATTAGTGTGAAATACGTTGTCAAGCGAGCAGTGTGAGGTTCGAGCGCAGCGAGCCGGTTGGTAGCCTCCCCGCGAGGGGGGTGGGAGGGGCGGGCACGGCCGGACCTTTGCCCGCTTGAAGCATTACGACGCCCCGCCATTTCATCATGCGGGGTGGTTCTTCGGAGCCATGAAAGTTAGAGGGAGACTCATTGAAGCCCACGCTGGTCATAGTTGGACGCCCCAACGTCGGCAAGTCAACGCTGTTTAATCGGCTGACCAAGACCCGAGATGCCTTGGTCGCCGATATTCCAGGACTCACGCGCGACCGCCATTACGGCCATGGTCGCCAGGGCGACAGGCCCTATCTGGTCGTCGATACCGGCGGCTTCGAACCTCAGGCCAAGGAAGGCATCCTGCACGAGATGGCGCGTCAGGCGGAAGCGGCAATCGCCGAGGCCGACGTCCTGCTCTTCGTCGTCGATGGCCGGGCCGGGGTCACGCCTCAGGACAAGGTCATCGCCGATCGCCTGAGAAAGAGCGGCCGGCCGCTGTTGCTGGTGGTGAATAAGGGCGAGGGGGTTAACCGCGCGGTGTTTGCCGCGGAGTTCCACGAACTCGGCTGCGGCGTCCCGCTGGTTATTTCGTCGGCGCACGGCGAGGGGGTGCGCGAGCTGGTCGAGGAAGCGCTTTCGCCCTTCCCGGAAGAGCGTGAAGAACCGGAAGTTGGCCCGGGTCCCCGCGTCGCCGTCGCAGGGCGCCCCAATGTCGGAAAAAGCACGCTGATCAATACCCTGCTTGGCGAAGAGCGGGTCATCGCCTTCGACATGCCGGGTACGACGCGCGACGCGATCGAAGTGCCGTTCGAGCGCAACGGCCGTGCCTATACACTGATCGACACGGCAGGGCTGCGACGCCGCGGCAAGGTGTTCGAGACGATAGAGAAATTCTCGGTGATCAAAACCCTGCAGGCGGTGGAACAGTGCAACGTGGTGGTGCTGATGGTGGACGCTAGCCAGGAGATCTCGGATCAGGATGCGCATATCGCCGGTTTCGCCATTGAGGCCGGACGCGCCCTGGTGCTGGCGGTGAATAAATGGGATGCGGTCGATGAATACCGGCGCAGCCAGATCAAGCAAGACATCGAGCGCAAGTTGAATTTCCTCGGCTTCGCCCGCATCCATTATGTTTCGGCGTTGAAGGGCGAAGGCGTGAATGGCTTGCTGGCCTCGGTCGACCGCGCGTGGGCCGCCGCCATGGCCAAATTGCCGACGCCGCAGCTGACGCGCGCATTGCAGGATGCGGTCGCCAAGCAGGAGCCGCCGCGCCACGGTGCCACCCGGCCGAAGTTGCGCTATGCCCACCAGGGAGGCAGCAATCCGCCGATTATCGTGATTCACGGCAACGCTCTGGAGCATGTGCCGGACAGCTATCGGCGCTACCTGGAGCGGACCTTCATGGAACAGTTCCAACTGCAGGGCACGCCCCTGCGGGTTCAGTTCAAGACCTCGACGAACCCCTTCGTTCGGAATTGAGGCCGAATGCCGACGTCCAGTGATTTGACGTTCTGGTATAGGCAGCGAAAATGTTTTACATTAGTCTTTCAAGAACCAGAATAGAGGACCACCATGAGCAATAAAGGGCAACTATTACAAGACCCGTTTCTGAATACGCTACGCAAGGAGCATATTCCGGTCTCGATCTACCTGGTCAATGGCATCAAGTTGCAAGGCCATATCGACTCCTTCGATCAGTACGTGGTGCTGCTCAAGAACACGGTCACGCAGATGGTCTACAAACACGCCATCTCCACGGTGGTCCCGGCCCGTCCGGTGTCCATCGCCCAGGACGACGGCGAGGATTGATGTCCCCGTCGGGGCGCCGGGTCTAGCCCTGGCCACATGCATGTTTGAACGTCCCGCAAGCGGCGAGAGTGCCATTCTGGTGCAACTGGATTTCGGCGCCGGTGATTATGCCGAGCGTCTGGCAGAATTTGAATTGCTTGCTGCCAGCGTTGGCGCCAGGAAAAAAGCTCTGGTGCAGGGCAGGCGCCAGGCGCCCGATGCCGCCACATTTGCAGGTCGTGGCAAGGTCGGGGAGATCGCCGTTGCTGCGCGTGCTCACGCAGCCGAACTGGTGATCTTCAACCATGAAATCTCAGCGGCGCAGCAGCGCAATCTGGAAAAGGCGCTGGACTGCCGCGTCATCGATCGTTCCGCGCTGATCCTCGATATCTTCGCCTTGCGCGCGAAAAGCCACGAAGGCAAGCTGCAAGTCGAGTTGGCTCAGTTGCAGCGTCTGTCTACGCGCCTGGTGCGCGGTTGGACCCACCTCGAAAGACAGAAAGGCGGCATCGGCTTGCGCGGTCCGGGCGAAACCCAACTCGAGACCGACAGGAGGTTGCTCGGCAAGCGCGTCGCCCTGCTCAAGGAGCGACTGCAGCAGCTCGAACGCCAGCGTGCCGTGCAGCGTCGGGCGCGAATCAAACGCGATCTGCTGGCGGTCTCGCTCGTCGGTTATACCAACGCCGGGAAGTCGACTCTGTTCAACGCGCTGACCAAGGCCGGGAGTCTGGCCGCAGATCAGCTCTTCGCCACACTCGACACCACTTCCCGCCGCCTGTTCCTGGCCGGGGCAGGGCAGATCGTGATCTCCGATACGGTAGGCTTCATCCGCGATCTGCCGCACTCCCTCGTCGCCGCTTTCCAGGCCACCCTGGAAGAGACGGCCAGTGCCGACCTGCTGCTGCATGTGGTCGATTCGGCCAGTGCCGATCGTCAGCAGCAGATCGACGCCGTGAACAAAGTCCTGATCGAAATCGGCGCAGCCAGCGTGCCGCAGATCCTGATCTGGAACAAGATCGACGCCACCGCGGCCGCGCCCGGGGTGGAGCGTGACGAATATGCTAAAATTTCGCGCGTTCGTTTGAGTGCCATGAGCGGCGAAGGCGTCGATCTGCTTCGTGCGACCTTGGCCGAGGCGGCGCGCGAACATGCTTCACGAATGCCATCCCAGGCCGATGCTGCCTGATATCGCCCTAGCCGGCGTAATGATTGACTCCTGAAAGCAGACCAGTGATCGCAGGTATTCTGATGTCGCTAAACGACCACGGTTGGGGAAATAAACCCGATCCCGGTGGCAACAAGGGCGGCGGACCGCCGGACCTGGAAGAACTGTGGCGCGACGTAAACCGGCGTCTGTCAGCGCTGTTCGGCAGGAAAGGCGGAGCGGGAGGCGGCGGGGCCGGTGGCGGTGAGCCGCGGCCGCCTTTCAATCTGCGCCAATTCGGCGGCGGCATCGGCCTCCTCACCGTTCTGGTGCTGGTGGTATGGCTGGCCAGCGGCTTCTACATCGTCGAAGCCAGCCAGCGCGGCGTGGTATTAACCTTCGGCCGTTATTCCCAGACGACCGAGCCTGGATTGCATTGGCGTCTACCTTATCCGGTGCAGACGAATGAGATCGTCCGCCTGAACGACGTGCGCGTGGTCGAGATCGGTTACCGCGGCTCGGACAAGAACCGGGTGTTGAAAGAGGCGTTGATGCTCACCGATGATGAAAATATCGTCAGCATCCAGTTTGCCGTGCAGTGGTTCGTCAAGGATCCTCAGGAATATTTGTTCAGCAATCGCAATCCCGATGATTCTGTGCTGCAGGCGGCAGAGGCGGCCATGCGCGAGATCGTTGGCAAGAGCAAGATGGACTTCGCCCTCTACGAGGGCCGTGAACAGGTGGCTACCCAGGCGAGCAAATTGATGCAGGAAATCCTCGATCGCTACAAGACCGGCATCCTGGTCTCGAAACTGACCTTGCAGAACGTGCAGCCGCCGGAGCAGGTCCAGGCAGCCTTCGACGATGCGGTCAAGGCGGGTCAGGACCGGGATCGTCAGGTCAATGAGGGGCAGGCCTATGCCAACGATGTAATACCCCGGGCGCGCGGTGCGGCCTCGCGTCTCTTCGAGGAAGCCAATGGCTACAAGAGTCGCGTCGTCGCCAATTCCGAAGGCGAGGCCAGCCGCTTCAAACAGATTTTGTCCGAATACAGCAAGGCGCCTGAAGTGACGCGGCAGCGCATGTACCTCGACACCGTGCAGCAGGTCCTGTCCAACTCCAGCAAAATCATGATCGATGCGAAGGGCGGCAACAACCTGCTCTACCTGCCGCTCGACAAACTGATGCAGGCGGCAGGCGCAACCGCGGCGGCTCCCGCTGTAGCGGCTGTTCCGGAAGTGGCGGTGCGCCAGTCGGCGCCGCCCTCGGGCGACGTGCCGCCGCAGCTAGACAAGCCGGATAGCCAGGCGGCGCTGCGTTCGCGCGATGCGCTGCGCTCCCGCGAACGGGGAGACCGCTGATGCGCCGCAACCTGCCCTTTGCCGCCGCTGCCCTGCTGTTCACCCTGGTGGTGCTGGCGACCGCTATTTTCAACGTGGACCAGCGCCAGTACGCGATCATTTTCCAGTTGGGTGAGATCAAGGAAGTCATCAAGGACCCGGGGCTCAACTTCAAGTGGCCGCTGATCCAGAATGTCCGCTTCTTCGACAAGCGTATCCTCACCTACGATGCCGCCGACCCGGAGCGTTTTATCACGGCCGAGAAGAAGCCGATGCTGGTCGATGCCTTCGTCAAGTGGCGCATCATCGACGTCAAGCAGTACTACATCTCGGTGCAGGGTGACGAAACGCGTGCCCACATCCGCTTGTCGCAGACGGTCAATGCCGGCTTGCGCGAGGAGTTCGGCAAGCGCACCGTGCACGAGGTCGTCTCCGGCGAGCGCGAGAAGATCATGGATGCGGTGCGCACCAAGGCAGATGCGGACGCCCGCGCCATTGGCGTACAGATCGTCGATGTTCGCCTGAAACGGGTTGACTATCCACAGGAAGTCAGCGACTCGGTGTTCCGTCGCATGGAGACGGAGCGCAAGCGCGTGGCCAACGAACTGCGTTCCAAGGGCGCGGCAGAGGCCGAGAAAATCAAGGCGGATGCCGATCGGCAGCGCGAGATCATCATCGCCGAGGCATACCGGGACGCCCAGCGCACCAAGGGCGAAGGCGATGCCAAGGCGACTTCGATCTACGGCCAGGCCTTCGGTCATAACCCCGAGTTCTACAGTTTCTACCGCAGCCTCGAAGCTTACCGTCAGAGCTTCAAGAACAAGAGCGACGTCATGGTGGTCGATCCTAGTTCCGAGTTCTTCAAGTATCTGAAGGGCAGCGGCAAGAACGGAAAGTGATGCGTTCCACTTTGCTTCTGGCGTTCGCGCTGATGCTCGTGCTCGAGGGCCTGCTGCCGTTCCTCGTGCCCAAGGTATGGCGCGAAGGCTTCCGCCGCATGACCGAACTGTCCGATGGACAGTTGCGTTTTCTCGGCCTGTCCTCGATTCTGGTCGGGCTTATCCTTCTGACGATTTTCAAATGACGACCTATACCCCAGCCCTCGTCCCAGGGCCGACTTTGCGCAGTCGGCCCGCCATGACGGCGGCGAGCGGTACTCGCCGAATTCCCGTCCTGGCCCCGAGGAAGAGGCGGCCCTGCGCCGGTAGAGACCAATGACCATGCGTCGCTGGCTTCTGCCCGAAGCGATCGAGGACGTTCTGCCGGCCGAGGCCTGGCAGGTGGAAGTCCTGCGCCGCCGCCTGCTCGATGCGTTTCGCGGTCATGGCTACGAGTACGTCATTCCGCCGCTGCTGGAATACGTCGAGTCGCTGCTCACCGGCAGCGGCCGCGATCTGGATCTGCGCACTTTCAAACTGGTCGATCAGCTTTCCGGCCGTACCCTCGGCATCCGTGCCGACATCACGCCGCAGGTCGCGCGCATCGACGCGCATCTGTTGAACCGCAGCGGCGTGACTCGGCTATGCTATTGCGGCAGCGTGCTGCACACCCTGCCGGCGGCACTGACCGCCTCGCGCCAACCGTTGCAGATCGGCATCGAACTCTACGGCCATGCCGGCACCGATGCCGATGCCGAAATCATTCGCCTGCTGGTATTGGCGCTGCAATTATCCGGCGTCGCCGCCAGTCGCATCGACCTGGGTCATGTCGGGGTATTCCGGGCGTTGGCTGCCGGCGCCGGCCTGGATGCCGATCTCGAACTGGAACTGTTCGGCGTGTTGCAGGCGAAGGACTTGCCGACGCTGCGCGAGATAGTCAAAGGCGCGCATATCGCAGAGCCCTTCCGTTCGGCGCTCCTGGCGCTTCCCGAATGCTATGGCGGCAGCAACGGCCTGGCCGCAGCGGCGGCTCGTCTGCCGGCACTTCCCGAAATCAGCGCCGCGTTAGCCGAGTTGGCGGCGCTGGCGCGGTCGGTAAAGGACTTGCCGGTCAGCTTCGATCTTGCCGACCTGCGCGGTTACCACTATCACAGCGGCGTCGTCTTTGCCGCCTATGCCGCCAACCATCCCGGCGCCATCGCCCTGGGCGGCCGTTACGACAAAGTCGGTTTGTCCTTCGGCCGGGCCAGGGCCGCCACCGGCTTCAGCCTCGACTTGCGCGAACTGGTCCGCCTAGCGCCGCACGCTGCAGCGCCGGGCATGATCCTGGCGCCTTGCGCGCCCGAAGACCTGCTGCTCGGGCAGGCGGTGGCGGCCCTGCGTGCAGCCGGCGAGATCGTCGTCGATGCCCTGCCGGGGCATGACGCCGACTGGGCCGAGGCCGGCTGCGACCGCCGGCTGGCCTATCGGGACGGGCGCTGGCAAACAGTATCCTTGGAATAGAACAGGCGGAAAATCATGGCAAAGAATGTCGTAGTCATAGGCACCCAGTGGGGCGATGAAGGCAAGGGCAAGATCGTCGACTGGCTGACCGATCATGCCCAGGGCGTGGTGCGTTTTCAGGGCGGCCACAACGCCGGACATACGCTGGTGATCGGCGGCAAGAAGACGGTGCTGCGCCTCGTGCCATCGGGCATCCTGCGCCCCGGCGTGACCTGCTACATAGGCAATGGCGTGGTGCTCTCGCCCGAGGCGTTCCTGAAGGAACTCGACGAACTCAAGGAAGCCGGAGTCGAAGCCGAACCGCGCCTGAAAATTTCCGAGGCCTGCCCGCTGATCCTGCCCTACCACCAGGCGATTGATCTCGCGCGCGAGGTAGCCAAGGGCGAGAACAAGATCGGCACCACCGGCCGCGGCATCGGCCCGTGCTACGAGGACAAGGTGGCGCGCCGTGCGCTGCGTCTGCAGGACCTGTTGCGGCCGAAGCGCTTCGCCGAGAAACTGGCCGAGTTGCTCGACTACCACAACTTCCTCCTGACGAATTATTACCACGTTGCGGCGGTCGACTTCCAGAAGGTGCTCGAAGAATCTCTGATGATGGCGCCGCGCCTGGAAAAGATGGTGGCCGATGTCCCGCGCGCGCTCTACGAAGCGCATCAGGCGGGCGCCAACCTGTTGTTCGAGGGTGCCCAGGGCACCCTGCTCGACATCGATCACGGCACCTATCCCTTCGTCACCTCGAGCAACTGCGTCGCCGGTGCGGCTTGTGCCGGCGCCGGCGTCGGTCCAGGCATGCTCCACTACGTGCTCGGCATCACCAAGGCGTACACCACGCGCGTGGGCAGCGGCCCGTTCCCGACGGAACTCTACGACGCCCTGGACAAGCTCGATCCGGTCGGCAAACACCTCGCCGACAAGGGTCACGAGTTCGGTTCCGTCACCGGCCGCGCTCGCCGTTGCGGCTGGTTCGACGCGGCGGCGCTGAAGCGCTCGATCCAGATCAACGGCGTCTCGGGCTTGTGCGTGACCAAGCTCGATGTCCTGGATGGCGTGCACGAGTTGAAGCTGTGCACCGGCTACAAGTTGGAAGGCGGATTCACTAACATTTTGCCGGTGGGCGCGGAAGAGTTGTCGCGCTGCGTGCCGGTCTACGAGACCCTGCCGGGCTGGCAGGAGAGCACGGTCGGCGTGAAGTCCCTGGACGGCCTGCCTGCCGCCGCCCGGGCCTATCTGAAGCGCATCGCGGAGGTCTGCGCCGTACCCGTGGATATGATCTCTACCGGGCCGGACCGTGAGGAAACCATCGTCCTACGCCATCCCTTCAACTGACGCGGACGACAAAAAAGCCGATTCTATGAATCGGCTATTTTTGTTTGGAGCTTGGTGCCCAGGAAGGGACTCGAACCCCCACACCTTGCGGCGCATGGACCTGAACCATGTGCGTCTACCAATTCCGCCACCTGGGCAGGTACGAAGTAAAGAGGCGCGAATTTTATAGGAATTCTCCAAATTGTCAAACAAAGTCAAAATCTCGAAACTCAGCCGCATCCGACGCGCCGACCCGTTCCTCGCGCGCGAGCTTGAGAAATATGAACATCCCTTGCCCAGCCGGGAATATATCCTGGGGATATTGGCCGGGCACGGCGTGCCGCTCACGACCGAGCGGATCTGCGAACTGCTCGACGTCACCTCTACAGAGCTGGTCGCCTTCCAGCGCCGCCTGGGGGCGATGGCGCGCGAAGGTCAGTTGCTACAGAACCGCGCCGGCGCCTGGCTGATCCCGGACAAGGCGGACCTGATTCGGGGCCGGGTCGAGGGCCACGCCGACGGTTTCGGATTCCTCGTACCCGACGGCGAGGTGTCGCGCGGCGCCGACCTCTTCCTCGGCCCGAAGGAAATGGAGAAGGTGCTGCACGGCGACCGCGCCATCTGCCGCGTGGTCGGCGTCGATCGCCGTGGCCGCCCGGAGGGCAAGATCGTCGAGGTGCTGGAGCGGGCCAACACGCGTGTCGTCGGTCGCGTCTTCAGCGAACACGGCGTCTGGTTCGTGGTGGCGGAAAACCGCCGCATCAGCCAGGACGTCCTGCTTGCGCCGCCGGAGCAGGGCAGCGCCTTGAAGCCTGCCGCCGGACAAGTGGTGATGGTCGAGATCATCGAGCAGCCGAGTCGCCAGTCGCAGCCGATCGGACGCATCGTCGAAGTGCTCGGCAATTACGCCGATCCCGGCATGGAGATCGAGATTGCGCTGCGCAAGCACGAACTGCCTTACGAGTTTTCCCGGGAGGCGCTGACCGAGGCGAAGAAGCTGCCCGAGGAAGTGAAGAAGTCCGACTGGAAGGGCCGCGAGGATGTAACCAGTCTGCCGCTGGTGACCATAGACAGTGAGACCGCGCGGGACTTCGACGACGCCGTGTATTGCGAGCGCTCGGGCAAAGGCTATCGTCTGGTGGTGGCGATCGCCGACGTCTCGCATTACGTCCAGCCGGGAGGCGCGCTCGACAGCGAAGCCTATCAGCGCGGCAACTCGGTCTACTTTCCGCGCCGGGTGATCCCGATGCTGCCGGAGAAGATCTCCAACGGACTGTGCTCGCTCAACTCGGGGGTGGAACGCCTCTGCATGGTCTGCGACATGACGGTGACGGCCAGCGGCGAAATCACCGGTTACCGTTTCTATTCGGCGGTGATGTTCTCGCATGCGCGGCTGACCTACACCGAGGTCGCTGCCGCCTTGTACGAAAAGGATGTCGCCGCGCGCGAGAAATTGGCTGCGCTGTTGCCGCATCTGGAAAATCTCGACGCGCTCTTCCGCGTGCTGGTCAAGGCGCGGGCGAAACGGGGCGCGATCGATTTCGAGACCCTGGAGACGCGCATGATCTTCGATGACCAGGGCAAGATCGCGCGCATCGAGGCATACGAGCGCAACGACGCCCATCGGGTGATCGAGGAGTGCATGCTCGCCGCCAACGTCTGCGCCTCGGAATATCTCAAGGCGCACGGCCATCCGGCGCTGTACCGTGTGCATGAGGGCCCGACCCCGGAGCGGCTGACCAAGCTGCGCGACTTCCTCGGCGGTTTCGGCCTGCAACTCTCCGGCGGCGACTCGCCATCCGCCAAGGATTACGCCCAACTGCTGGAGAGCATCAAGGATAGGCCGGACAAGCAACTGCTCCAGACGGTGATGCTGCGCTCGCTGCGCCAGGCGGTCTATAGCCCTGAAAATGTCGGCCATTTCGGGCTCGCCTACGAGTCCTATACCCACTTCACTTCGCCGATCCGACGTTATCCCGATCTGCTCATCCACCGCGCCATCAAGGCGGTGATCGGGCGCAAGAAATACCTGCCGAAAGCCACCGAGAATGCTTGGGAAGAGATCGGCATGCATGCCTCGATGACCGAGCGGCGCGCCGACGAGGCGACGCGCGACGTGGAAGCCTGGCTGAAGTGCTACTACATGCAGGATCGCGTCGGCGAGGAATTCTCCGGCAGTATCTCGTCGGTCGTGCCCTTCGGCATCTTCGTCGCCCTGGACGAGGTTTTCGTCGAAGGGCTGGTCCATGTCTCGGAACTCGGCACGGACTATTTCCACTTCGACGAAGCCGCCCACGTGATGCTGGGCGAGCGCACCGGCAAGCGCTACCGTCTATCCGATCGGGTGCGGGTGCAAGTGGTGCGCGCCGATCTGGAGACCAACAAGATCGATTTCCGCCTGGTCGAAACCAAGGCCGAGGCGAAACCTGGCCTCGGCAAGAGCACTGCGAAGAAGGGCAAGCGTCGTGGCTGAACAGCGTTTCATCTACGGCTTCCACGCCGTCATAGCCAAGCTGCGCCACAGTCCGGACGACGTGCGCGAGATCTTCCTCGACCAGGAGCGGTCGGACGGCCGCGCCCGGGATCTGATCAAACTGGCCGAAACCCATGGCGTGCATCTGATCCTGTCGGCGGCGGCGCGACTGGACGGGATGGCCGGCGGGGTGCCCGGGGCCGGAGGGCAAAGCGCCCGCCACCAGGGTGTGGTCGCACGGGTCGCGGCGACGCAACGCGTGCTCAAGCTCGACGACGTTCTCGATACTCTGGCCGAACCGGCCTTGCTGCTGGTACTGGACGGCGTGCAGGATCCGCACAATCTCGGCGCCTGCCTGCGCGTCGCCGATGCCGCCGGCGTGCACGCGGTGATTGCGCCCAAGGATCGCGCCTGCGGCCTGAATGCCACGGCCATCAAGGTGGCCAGCGGTGCCGCCGAGAGCGTACCGTTCATCACCGTGACCAATCTGGCGCGCACCTTGCGCGAATTGAACGAGCGCGAGATCCTGACCATCGGTGCCGCGGCCGAAGCCGAGGGCGATCTTTACTCGGTCGATCAGACTGGGGCGCTCGCCTGGGTGCTCGGCGCCGAAGGCGGCGGCTTGCGCCGGTTGACCCGCGAGACCTGCGACAGGCTCGCACGGATTCCGATGCAGGGCAGCGTCGAGAGCCTCAACGTCTCAGTGGCCAGCGGCATCTGTCTTTACGAGGCGCGGCGCCAGCGCTTAGTTGCGAGCCAAGTAGCTAACTGAGCAGGCGGAGTCAATCCCGCCCCTCCGCCAGATGGAAGCGGTGGAGGAAGCGGTGTATCACCGGCGCGAAGGCGATGGCCGCGGCGATCAGGACGACGAAGCCGCTATACAGGGCATAGAGGCCGGCGAAGAGCTTTCCCGCGTTGGTTTGCGGCGATGCCAAGGGCCCCATGCCCGAGAGCAGCATCGCCGCATTGACGAAGGCGTCGATCCAGGCCTGCCCTTCGAAATAGTGGTAGCCGGCCATGCCCCAGGCCAGGGAGAATAGGATCACGGCCAGTCCTCCGGCAAAGGACAGGCCCAGGCGGGAGAGGAATACCCCGCGCGGAGCCAGCGCGGCGCTATGGCGTTCGAACATTCGAGTCAGGCGGCGCTAGGCAACGGCGGGCTGCGTCCGGCGCGAGGCCAGGCTGCTCTCGTCGACGTTGAGATTGAGCAGCGCCGCGATAACACCCAATGCTATGCAGATGCCCCAGACCAGATCGTAATTGCCGTTGCGGTCGAACAGTCGCCCGCCCAGCCAGACGCCGAGGAAGCTGCCGATCTGGTGGCTGAAGAAGACGAAGCCCGAGAGCATGCCGAGGAAGCGCACCCCGAAAATCTGGGCGATCACGGCGCTGGTCAGGGGCACCGTCGACAGCCAGAGCAGGCCCATGGCCGCGGCGAAGAGATAGACCGTCAGGGGCGACAGCGGCAGCAGCAGGAACAGGCTGATCACGGCGCTGCGCAAAGAATAGATGGCGGCGAGGAGATAGCGTTTCGGCAAGCGCCCGCCGAGAAATCCGGCGGTGTAGGTGCCGAAGACATTGAACAGGCCGATCAGCGCCAGGGCGGTCACGCCGACATTGCCGGACAAGCCCTTGTCGAGCAGATAGGTCGGTAGATGCACGCCGATGAACACCACCTGGAAGCCGCAGACGAAATAGCCCAGGGTGAGCAACACGAAGCCACGGTCCGAGGATGCCTCGGCCAGCGCCTGCCGGGCGTTCTGGCCGCCGCTGGCCGCGGCCGCGGGGGCGAGTCCTTTGCCGAGCGCGGCGCCTAGCGGCATGATCAGGGTGGCGCCGGCGGCGAACACCAGGAGCGTGCCGAACCAGCCCAGACCGCCGAGCAGACCGGCAGCCACCGGCACCATCAGGAACTGGCCGAAGGAGCCCGCGGCGGCCACCACTCCCATCGCCCAACTGCGTCTTTCCGCCGGCACGAGCTGACCCATCGCGGAGAACACCACGCTATAGGTGACGCCGCTTTGCGCGATGCCGATCAGCAGGCCGGCGCTGGCGGCAAAGCCGCTGGCGGTGGACGACCAGGCCATGCCGATCAGGCCCAGGACGTAGAGCAGGCTGCCGGCCCAGAGCACGCGCTTCGCGCCGTAGCGGTCGGCAAGCAGGCCGGCGAAGGGCTGCGCCGCGCCCCACATCAGGTTCTGCAGGGCGATGGCGAAGGAAAACACTTCGCGGTTCCAGCCGTGATCGGCGCTCATCGGCCCGAGGAACAGGCCGAAGGAGTGCCTTATGCCCATCGCCACGCAGACGATCAGTGCGGCATAGGCGAGGA
Source organism: uncultured Sterolibacterium sp. (assembly GCA_903832735.1). Taxonomy (GTDB): domain Bacteria; phylum Pseudomonadota; class Gammaproteobacteria; order Burkholderiales; family Rhodocyclaceae; genus CAIYYX01. The sequence goes on along the minus strand of CAILCO010000084.1, from coordinate 49,169 downwards.
CGGAAGACAGCGATCGCTTCATGGCAGTCAAGGATAAGAATAGCGGAGCGAAATGTTCTCACAGATCACGAATTGAAGGTCGCATATAATCGCGCTTTTCCCGATTCCCGCCGCCATGCCGATCGCCATCATAGAATCGCTAGACCACGAAGGTCGCGGCGTCGCCCACGTCGAAGGCAAGACGATATTCATCGAGGGCGCCTTGCCCGGCGAGGAAGTCGAGTATTCCAGCTTCCGCAGAAAGCCCAGTTACGAGCAGGCAACTGCGCTCAGCATTCTGCAGCCCAGCGCACAGCGCAGTGAACCGCGCTGCCGGTATTTCGGCATCTGCGGCGGCTGCAGCATGCAGCATCTGGAGCCGGCGGCCCAGGCAGCGGCCAAGCAGCGCGTGCTCGAGGACGCTTTCTGGCATATCGGCCGTTTGCACCCCGAAGTGCTGTATCCGGCGATCTACGGTCCGGCCTGGGGCTACCGCAAGCGGGCGCGGCTGTCGGTGCGGCTGGTACCGAAGAAGGGCGGCGTGCTGGTCGGATTTCACGAGAAGCGCAGCAGTTATGTCGCGGCCATGGAGTCTTGCGAAGTGTTGCCGGCGGATATTTCCGCACTGTTGCCTGAACTGCGCGGCCTGATCTCCGGCCTGTCGATTCCCGACCGTATCCCGCAAATCGAGGTCGCCATCGGCGACAGCCAGAAGGTTCTCGTGCTGCGCGTATTGGAGACTGTCAGCGCCGGTGACGAGAGCCGCCTGTGCGAGTTTGCCGAGCGGCATAGTTTGACGCTGTACCTGCAACCGGGCGGGCCGGCCTCGCTCTCTCTGCTTCATCCCAAGGGCGCGCCGCCGCTGGCCTATACCCTGCCCGAGTTCGCCATCGAATTGCGCTTTTCGCCGCTGGATTTCACCCAGGTCAACCACGGCATCAACCGCATGCTGGTGCGCCGCGCGATGGCGCTCCTGGCGCCGGAAAAGCACCAGCGCATCGCCGACATGTTCTGCGGCCTGGGCAACTTCACCCTGCCGATCGCCAGGAGCGGCGCGCAGGTGGTCGGCGTCGAGGGTGCTGCTGCGCTGGTGGCGCAGGCGCAGGCCAACGCGACACTGAACGGGTTGGACGGCAACACGAAATTTCGCGTCGCCAACCTGTTCGAGGCCACCCCGGAGAGCATCGCCGCGCTGGGCAGCTTCGACAAGATGCTGATCGACCCGCCGCGTGATGGCGCGATTGCGCTGGTCAAGGCGCTGGGCACCAACGCGCCTGCGACCATCGTCTACATTTCCTGCAGTCCGGCGACATTGGCGCGGGACGCTGCGGTACTGGTCCATGAGCAGGGCTACAGGCTGCGCGGCGCGGGCATCGCCAACATGTTTCCGCAGACCTCGCACGTCGAATCGATCGCGCTATTCACGCGCTAGAAACGCACACGCTGGAAACGACTAGGGCGGCTTAAGTAAGCCGCCCTAGGGTAGGTCGGGCTTCAGCCCGACGACTAGTTAGTCGCGCCGGCCGCTGAAGATCATCAGCAGGTTCAGCAGGTTCACGAAGATGTTGTAGACGTCGAGGTAGACCGCCAGCGTGGCCGAGATGTAGTTGGTCTCGCCGCCATGCACGATGCGGTTGATATCGTAGAGGATGTAGGCCGAGAAGATCGCCACGGCAATCGCCGAGACGGCCAGCGCCAGCGCCGGGATATGGAAGAAGACATTGGCCAGCGACGCGACCAGGAGCAGGATCACGCCGGCGAAGAGGAACTTGCCGATGCTGGAAAAGTCGCGCTGGGTCGTGGAGGCGATGCCTGCCAGGGTGAAGAAGATCGCGCCGGTGCCGCCGGCCGCCATCGCGATCAGCATGCCGCCGTTGGAAAAGCCCAGCGCCGCCCGCAGGATGTTCGACAGCATCAGCCCCATGAAGAAGGTGAAGCCGAGCAGCAGCACGACGCCCATGCCGGTTTCCTTGGTCTTCTCGATGCCATACATGAAGGCCATGGCGATGCCCAGGAACAGCAGGAAGCCCATCATCGGACTGCCGGTCATGAACGAGAAACCCATCTGCACGCCGATCAGGGCGCCGAGCACCGTAGGTACCATCGATACGGCCAGCAGCAGATAGGTGTTGCGCAGCACGCGGTTCTGCAACTGCGCGACGTCTTGCGTCTGGTTGTAGGTCTGGAAATTCGGTTGCATAGCGGTGGATCCTCCAATGTATGGGCCAACAAAGAGCCGACTTCGATTCAGACTCGCCAGCATGGGAAAAGTTTCTGACTTTGTCCAGCGGGGCAATTGTAAACTTTTCCCGCCGGGTGAGTAAGCCACGATAGCACATACGGGCATTTCGCTGCCCCACGGGGATGGACAAGCTAGTCGTCACCGTTCAGAATGCAGGCCTCCTGCGGAGGGTTGGGTGAGCGGTTTAAACCAACAGTCTTGAAAACTGTCGATGTCGCAAGGCGTCCGTGAGTTCGAATCTCACACCCTCCGCCAAGTTAAGATCCAACGTAGTCAGCAGGTGGCAGGTAAGTCCCCTGATAATGCGGGCTTTTCCATGTGGTTGTCGTGGCATCTATGCGGCGCTATCTTCCCTTGCAGCGAAATCACAGCCTCTGCTGGCGGCGATGCGATAGGCGAACCAGCGGCTGAATTGGTCTTGCCATCGTCGTGGCAACCAGCCGACGTGCTTCGCCGGATGAGTGACCAGGCCACAGAGGTAACGACGCATTTCGCCGTCCCATTCCAACGCTGTGCATGCTCGTTTGCCGAGCGGCAGGAACAACCACGATACTGGGCAGCGCTCCGCTACGCAGCACCAGCCGCAGCCATTGCAGGGCTTTCCTTCCTCCGGTTTTGGTGGCGCGTCGGCGTGGAGAATCAAGGTCTGTGTCATTCGCCGAATTGTAGCTCGTCTTATTCTCGGCACGACCGCAAGCAATGCAACTGAATGGGATGAGCGACTTTTTCCAAATGCCTTGCAGTGCTCCAGGGGCAACAAAAAGTTGAACATCATGGGGACTGTCGGCGATATTTCAAGTACTTGAAACGACCCATCCCGGGCATATATCCGGTGCACGGGTGCTCAACCGAGGCCCGTAATTCCATATCGCTTTTTTCCCGGAGGATATACTCATGCGTGCTTTTGATCTGAACACCCTTTCCCGCTCGGCTATTGGTTTTGACCGCCTAGCCCAGTTGATTCACGATGCCCAGCGCACCGAGGCGCAGCCCAGTTACCCGCCATACAACATCGAGTTGGTGGCGGAAGACCAGTACCGCATCAGCATGGCGGTCGCGGGGTTTGATCGTTCCGAACTGGACATCGAGGTCGAAGGCGACAATCTGAGGATCGTCGGCCGCAAGCAGAAGGTCGAGCAGAATACGACCTACCTGCATCGTGGCATCGCTACGCGGGATTTCGAACATCGCTTCAAGCTCGCTGACCAGGTCAAGGTGGTCAGTTCTTCCCTGGACAACGGCCTGCTCAAGATTGCGTTGGTACGAGAGGTTCCGGAAGCCCTGAAGCCGCGCAAGATTGTCATCGATGGCGACAATAACGTGCAGGTTCTAGAGCGCAAGGCGGCATAAGCAACCCGTGGCGGAGGGGCGGCCGGGCTGCCCTGGCCTGCGCCCTCCGATAAGCGGTAATGCCAACCTCAATGCCGTGTGGCGAACACCGCGCCGTCAATGTCGAGGCTATCGCCAGGTCAAAGGCATCGAGCAATTCACCGCTGATCGCGGACTACTTATTTCACTTCGTACTCGAAGCTTGCCCCCAGTTTTTCTTCTATGACGACATGGAGCAGGCGATGGCCGGCAGGCTCGTTTGGGCCGACGACCCATATGCCGTAGATCTTGCCGTTCACCGGTACGAGTTGCCGCTGGCCTGCCTGGATGTGCCGTTCGTTGGGAATATTCAGGCTTTCGCTGGATGCGTCGGTGGCCGCTTCGATCCTGGGCAAGCCGGGCTGGAGATACTCTTCCCGGACGGCCAAACTGTGTTGCGCGGTGCGGACTTCCATGACCCAGCCAAAACGCTGCCCCGCTTTGCGGGGAATAATATCCGTAGGATCCAAATGCAGTTCGCCCGGGGTACTATCGTCGAAGATGCCGAACGCGACATTGACAATTTCGACGGGCGCAATCGTCGGGCTTTGTGGCGCAGCAAAAGAAATTTCGGCAACGAGGAGGGAAATCAATATCAGCGTTTTGCGGATCATGGTGTTGGCTCATGGTTGTTGAGTGACTGCCTGACCAGATGATAAGCACGATAGCGCCGCCAGGTCATCATCAAGGATTCAGCAAAAATCACCGCCTCTAGGATACACATGAAATTGCTTAACTATGACGACATACTCGAGCTGTTGAAGCGGGGTGCTGTGGTCGAGGCCCAAGAACAATTCACGGCCTTGCACGGGGCTGCCACTTTGCGCCAACTGCAGATCTCTGCGCGCAGTGATCAAGTTCATTCGCATTCGATGACGACTGGACTTGTACAGGACGGGCAACTCAAGTCTGACGGCATCGCCTACTACCGTGTCGACAACGGCAAGAAGACCGGCCCCTACTGCCAGCGCTGCTACGACGCGGAATCCCGGCTGGAGAAGATGCGCGCCATGGATGCGGCCACTTACCTCTGTTGCGCCTGCAAGACGCAATGCCCTCGAAACTTATGCGGCTAGTGCGCGCCCCTTGCGTTCTGGCCACAGCCCCCTGTCCGTTGCCCTATTAGCCGATCAGAGCGGGAATTCCGCCGCAAATTGGCATTAGGAATAGCCCGGCAAGGGAATAGAGTGATGCTTTCCGGATAATCGCGAGCGATCATGGAAACCCTAGCCCAACTCCACCGTATCGCCGTCAAACCCAGCATCATGCCTGCGGATGTTTCTACCAGGCGTGCCACGCGTCAGCTGCGCCTTGTCGCCGACGACAAGCGTGAACTCGACCAGATGATCTCGACTGAACAACTGCGGGGCTGGATCCTCGTCTCGCGCAGCTATTCGCTGGACGATGGTCACGGTGCGCTGCTGTTCTGGAACGATAAGAACAAGGCCGCCTGATCCGCTCGCGGAGACCTGGAGATATACGCTCATGACGCTGCTCGAAGGGCGCTTGGTGTGCGGCTTGGGGCAGGCCGCGGAGTTCACGCAGATTGCCTGGGTGCGGCAACAGCTGATCGCTTTGGCCGGGATCGATCCTTATCCCGGCACGGTCAATCTCGCGCTCGGCGACGAGGACAACCGGCAGCGCTGGCGGAACTGGCGCAACACGCCGGGACTGGCCATGGCGGCGGCGGATGACGCCTTTTGCAGCGCCCGTTGTTATCCGGTGCGGGTCAACGGCCGGATCCCGGCAGCGGTGGTGCTGCCGGACCTGGCGGCCTATCCGCAAGACAAGGTCGAGGTTGTCTCGGCTCTGCCGCTGCGCCGGCATCTCTCCCTGGCCGAAGGCAGCCCACTCAGCCTGGAACTGTGCGGTCCGCTCAAGGCGAAAACGGTACTCTTCGATATCGATGGCACGCTGGTCGACTCCGTCGGCGCCTACCTGGAGATAGCGCGAATTGCCGCCCGGCAGTATGGCTTCGAAGTGACCGAGGCGCATGTGCGCCATTCGCTGGCGACCGGGGGCAACTTCTGGAAGGCCGTCGTGCCGGACGATTGCACGGACGGCGAGGCCATCATCGCGGCGATGTCCGCCCATGCCGCCCGTCAGTGGCCCGAGACCTTGCGCGAGCATGGCCGGGTGTTCGCGGGGCTGGCCGAGACGCTCGATGCGCTGACGCGGCAGGGCATCGTGCTGGGCATCGTCAGCGGCGCCCGGCCGGAAGTGCTGGAACTGCTGCGCGAGGACGGCATCCTCGAGCGCTTCGACTGCGTCGTGCTCGGCGCCGACGTCTCCCGACGCAAGCCGGACCCCGAGGGCCTCCTGAAGGGGCTGAGGGAATTGCGCTCGAGCGCCGATGAGGCGATCTATGTCGGCGATACCCCGGTCGATATAGAGGCCAGCCGTGCGGCCGGTGTGCGCGTCGTGGCGGTGCTCACCGGGGCGGGCGACAGCGCCATGATGTCGGCGCAGGAGCCCGATCGCCTGGTTCATACGCATGCCCGGCTCGCCGAGGTCATCGCGCCGTGGTAAGGCGAAGCGAGTCCACAAGCGCAGCGTGAATAATCCGTTTTCATCGCTCCTGGCCGAACTGAAGGAATCGTCGCCGCTCAGGCACCTGGGTTTCCGCCACTTCTATTTTGGCACCATCGGTTCGGCCCTGGGCTACACCATGCAGGCGACCGTGGCCGCATGGCTGATGGCGACGATCACGCCATCGCCGCTGATGGTCGCCCTGGTGCAGACGGCGAGCACCGCGCCGACACTGCTCTTCGGACTGATCGGCGGGGCGCTGGCCGACATCGTCGACAGACGAAAGATCATCCTCGTCGCGCAATCCGTTTTGCTCGTGGCCACGGCCACGCTCGGCACCATCACCCTGACCGGCTGGATCAATCCGCCGTCCCTGCTGCTGCTCACCTTCATGGTCGGGGTGGGTTTCACCTTCTACCAGCCTGCGCAGCAAGCCAACGTCAATGAACTTGTGCCGCCCAGGGATCTGCACCGTGCCGTCGCGCTCGGCGCCGTGGCTTTCAATGTCGCCCGCGCCGCCGGTCCGGCACTGGCTGGGGCGATTGCCGCCTGGGCGGGCTCCGGCAGCGCATTTCTCGTCAGCGCCGTCTGCTTCACCATCATGATCCACGCCGCGCGCCAGTTGAAACCGCGTGCCCGCAACTTGCCCGGCGTGCCGGAAAGACTGCTCTCCGGCGTGCTATCCGGCATGCGCTTCGTCCGTCATTCACCGGGAATGCGCGCGCTGGTTTTCCGCAATTTCAGTTTCGCTGTTTGCGCCAGCGCATTCTGGGCGCTGCTGCCCGTGCTCGCTCGCGATCAGCTCCATCTCGGCGCCGGCGGCTTCGGTTTGCTCTCCGCGGGGTTCGGGCTGGGCGCGGTGACCGGGGCGATTTCGATCCCATCGCAGTTGCGTCGCCGGCCTTTGCATACGGTCGTGCTCTCGGCCATCCTGCTGTGGATCCTGGCCATCCTGCTGATCGCCGCCACCGATTCCACGGTCCTCGCGGTGCTGGGAACATACGCCGCGGGCATGGCCTGGGTGTGCGTCTTCGCCAGCCTGACGGCCGGCACCCAGAGCACCGCCCCGGCCTGGGTGCGGGCGCGGGCGGTGGGCACCAGCATCGTCGCGGTTCAGGCCAGCCTGGCCGTAGGCAGCATACTCTGGGGTACGTTGGCGTCGGCGACGGGAACGCATGTCGCGCTGGCCATTTCGGCGCTGGCCCTAGTCATCATGCAGGGCTTGAGCTACCGGATTCGCGTGGTCCTGGGCAGCGAGGCGGATGTGACGCCCGGATTCCAACTACCGGAACTGGCCATGGCGCTTCAACCGATGGCCGACGATGGCCCGGTCCTGGTCCAGGTGGAATACCGGATTCCGCGCGCGCAACGCGAGGAATTCCTGCACGCCATCCGCGCCGTGGAGCCGACCCGGCGCCGCAACGGCGCCATGAGCTGGCGGGTATTCGCCGACATTGCGGAAGAGGGACGATTCGTCGAACGCTTCATCATTTCTTCCTGGGCCGAGTACGTGCGGCTGCGCAGCAGGGCGACCGTGGCCGACCGGGCGGCGCACACCGCGATCGAGAAATTCCAGGAGGCGGGGACCCCGATCCGCGTTTCCCGGCTGATCGGCGTCGATCTTTCCAACGCCAGGTTCGCCTCCGCGGTTCCGACGATCGTCGATCGCGACGGAGGCGATGCGGGGTGAAGCTGGCGACATGCCGCGGGCTCGCGGGGTAAGATAGCGCACCCATCCAGGATTCGTTCTCCCATGCCCAACGCGCGCAAGGCTGGCTACCTGCCAAGATCCCTGGTTGCGAGTCTGCTGTTCCATGCGTTGATCATTTCGCTGCAATTCGGCGAACCAACGAATGGTTTGCCGTGGTCGGCCTTCTCGCGTGAGGCGGCGCCCTCGATCCAGGCGGTCCTGGTCGCTCCGGCCCCGGCACTGATCGCGGCGACGGAACTGGACATGAGCACGATGTCGGCCCGAATCAGCCCGAGGCCGCGGCCCGAAGCGCGGCAAGAAAAACCGGCGGCTTCGCCTGCGCCGGCTCCGGCGCTGACGCAAGCGGCGACGGTCAGCCTGCATCAGGCACGGGAACAGCCGCCTGAGGTCGCGGAGCCTGCGCGCCCTGCCGTCGTCCATGCAGCGAAGCTTGCGCCGAAAGAGAATGAAATTCTCAGCACGGAGGCGGAAAGCACGTGGGCCGTGCCCGTCACGCCGCAGGCCAGAGAAGAGGACGTTCGCGCCGAGCCGGCGCCAGCGCAAGAGGTGCGCAACATCCTGCCTAAGAAGACTGAGGAGTTGCCGCAGGCCGTCCCCGCCAGCCAGGAAGCCGCGGAGCGCAAGCGGGTCGAACAGGCGAAGCTCGAACAGGCGAAGCTCGATCAGGCGAAGCTCGATCAGGCGAAGCTCGATCAGGCAAAGCTCGATCAGGCGAAGCTCGAACAGGCGAAGCTCGAACAGGCGAAGCTCGATCAGGCAAAGCTCGATCAGGCGAAGCTCGAACAGGCGAAACTCGAACAGGCGAAACTCGAACAGGCGAAACTCGATCAGGCGAAGCTCGATCAGGCAAAGCTCGATCAGGCGAAGCTCGAACAGGCGAAGCTCGAACAGGCGAAACTCGAACAGGCGAAACTCGAACAGGCAAAGCTCGATCAGGCGAAGGCCGCGGCGCAGAAGCAGGCGGCTGCGGCGCGTCAGGAGGCATTGGAACGGGCGCGGGACGCGGAGCTGGCGCGCGGGCGCCAGGAGTCGGCCGGCGGCGCCGGGCAGGAGCGTGCGGGGCGGTCGGAGTCGCTGGGGACATCCCTCGCCAGGCGTGCCCTCGATCAGGCGAGAAGCGGTTTCCCGGGACCTCCGGTCAACCTTCGGCCCGAGGGCGAGCAGCGGCGCAGGGCGGGCATCCTCGGCGCAGATCCGCGAAACATCCAGCTAGCTTTCTACGGTGAGGGCTGGCGGCAGAAAGTCGAACGCATCGGCAGCCTGAATTACCCGCGCGTGTCCAAGGACAGGTTCTATGAACCGCTGGTGGTCACCGTGAGCATCAACAGCGACGGCACCCTGGCCAGCCTGCACATCGACAAGAGCAGCGGCCAACGGGACATGGACGATGCGGTACGCCGGATCGTCGAGATGAGCGCGCCCTTTTCCGCCTTTCCGCCCGATCTCAAACGTAATTACGATGTCATCGATATCACCCGCACCTGGGTCTTCGACGAGAGGCCGAGGATGGTCAGCCAGTAGCGTAGCGTAAGTATTGCACTTCAATTCGGGATGCAGCAGAATCGCATCCTTCATGTTAAAGGGGAAACTGGAATGGCACGCCTGACGATCAACGGTAAATCCCACGAATTCGATGTCGATCCCACTACGCCACTGCTCTGGGCGATCCGGGAACAGGCCGGGCTGACCGGCACCAAATACGGCTGCGGCATTGCGCAGTGCGGCGCCTGTACCGTGCATATCGACGGCCAGGCGGTGCGCTCCTGTTCCGTCCCGGTCAGCGCTGCGGAAGGCAAGAAAATCACGACCATCGAAGGCATCGCCACCAATGACGTGCTCTCCAAGGTGCAGAAGGCCTGGCTCGATCACGATGTGCCGCAATGCGGCTATTGCCAGCCGGGGATGATCATGGCGGTGACGGCTCTGCTAAAGGAAAAACCGAAGCCCAGCGATGCGGATATCGACGGCGCGATCACCAACATTTGCCGCTGCGGGACTTTCCAGCAAGTACGCGAAGCCATTCATGCCGCAGCCAAGGCCTAAGGGGATGACCATGATCAACGCTCCGCAAGATATCGCCCGTCGCAATTTTCTGGTCGGCAGCGCCGCAGTCGGCGGCGGCCTGATGCTAGCCCTGAACCTTCCCTTCGGCGGACCCGCGAGCGCCGATGCCGCCGAGGCGTCTGCCAGCCAGGCGCCCGAGGTCAATGCCTGGGTGGTGATCCGCCCGGACGACACGGTGGTCATCCGCATCGCCCGCTCCGAGATGGGACAGGGCACGCTGACCGGCCTGGCGCAAATGGTCGCCGAGGAACTCGAATGCAACTGGTCCAAGGTCACCACCGAATATCCGACGCCGGGTCAGAACGTGGCTAGAAAGCGCATCTGGGGCGACTTCGGCACCGGCGGCAGTCGCGGCATCCGGACTTCGCACGATTACGTACGCAAGGGCGGCGCGGCGGCAAGGATGATGCTGGTCCAGGCGGCCGCCAATGAATGGAAGGTGCCTGCTGCGGAATGCGTTGCCGCCAACAGCACCATCACACACAAGCCCTCTGGCCGCAAGACGACCTACGGTCACGTCGCCGATGCCGCGGGGAAACTGGAAGTACCGAAGGACATCGTTCTCAAAGATCCGAAAGACTGGAAGCTGATCGGCAAGCCGGTGAAGCGACTGGATACCCGGGACAAGCTGACCGGCAAGCAGGCTTACGGCATCGACGTGAAGCTGCCGGGCATGCTCAATGCTGCGGTCAAGGCCTGCCCGGTGTTCGGCGGCAAGGTGAAGAGCGTCGATTCGGCAAAGGCGCAGGCCATGCCAGGAGTGAAGAAGATCGTCACGGTGGACAACAACGCGGTCGCCGTCATTGCCGAGACCTGGTGGCACGCCAAGAGCGCGCTCGAGGCCGTCGTCATCGAATGGGACGGCGGCGAGAACGTCAAGGTGTCCTCCGCTTCGATCGCCGAGATCCTGAAGGAAGGACTCTCCGCCGACAAGGCCTTCGCGTTCAACCAGAATGGCGATATCAACGCGGCGATCGCCGGCGCGGCGAAGAAGATCGAGGCGGTCTATAGCTACCCCTTCCTCAATCACGCGACCATGGAGCCGCAGAACGCGACGGCGCTCTATACCGCCGAGCGTTGCGAGGTCTGGTGCGGCACGCAGAACGGCGAAGCGGCGCTTGCCGCTACCGCCGAGGCCTCCGGGCTGCCGGTGGGCAAGTGCGAAGTGTATAAATATCTGCTCGGCGGCGGCTTCGGCCGGCGCGGCTTCACCGACTTCGTGCGCCAGGCGGTGCTGATCGCCAAGGAGATGCCGGGCACGCCGGTGAAATTGCTCTGGTCGCGCGAGGAGGACATGCTCCACGGCAAGTATCACCCGGTAATGCAGGCGAAATTGACCGGGGCGCTCGATGCCGGTGGCAATCTTTCCGGTCTGCATATCCGCTTGTCGGGGCAGTCGATTCTCACTTCGGCGCGTCCCGAGGCCCTGGAAAAGAACGGCGCGGACTCGGCCACCTTTCAGGGTTTCTGGCCGAAGGGCGAGCACTCCTTCGAATACACCATTCCGAATCTGCTGATCGACCATGCGATGCGCAACACGCATGTGCCGCCGGGATTCTGGCGCGGCGTGAACATCAACCAGAATGCCATTTTCCTCGAGTGCTTCATCGACGAACTCGCTCATACGGCCGGCCAGGATCCGCTCGAATTCCGCCTCAAACTGATGACGGATCATGCCAACTCCCTCGGGGTATTGAAGGCCGTGGCCGCCAAGGCCGGCTGGGGCAAACCCGCGCCCAAGGGCCGGTTCCGCGGCATTGCCCACTTCAGAGGCTTCGGCAGTTATGTCGCGGCCTGCGCCGAGATCTCGGTCAAAGACGGCAACAAGGTGAAGATTCACCGCTTGGTCGGCGCCACAGATTGCGGCTATGCCGTGAACCCGGCGCAGATCGAACGGCAGGTCGCCGGTTCCTTCGTCTATGGCTTGTCCGCGCTGTTCAACCAAGAGTGCACGGTCAAGGACGGCCACATGGAACAGGATAACTTCCATGTCTATGACTCGATGCGCATCGCCCAGATGCCCAAGGTCGAGGCCATTGCCATTCCCTCCGGCGGATTCTGGGGCGGGGTCGGCGAGCCGACGATCTGCGTCGCCGCGCCGGCGGTGTTGAACGCCTTCTTCGCTGCGACCGGCAAGCGCATCCGCTCTTTCCCGCTGAAGAGTCACGGCATAGAACTGGCGTAGGGCCGCCCTGAAAAAGTCTGCCATCGCCGGCGCATTCGCCATCGCCTCCTGTGTATGCAACGTCGGCGATGGCGCTGCGCTGCCGGATTCCCTGACCGGCGCCCGGGGCGACCCGGCGCGCGGCCGCATGATAGTCGTCGATCGACGGGTCGGTCTGTGTCTGTTGTGTCACAGCGGACCATTTCCGGAAGAGCGTTTCCAAGGCGATCTCGGCCCCGATTTGCGTGGCGTCGGAGGTCGTTTGTCGGAAGGCCAACTGCGTCTGAAAATGGTCGACGCCGGCCGCAACGCAGCGACGATCATGCCGGCTTACCACAGGACCGAGGGGCTTTCCCGGGTCGCCGCCGCCTACCAGGGCAAACCGATATTGAGCGCGGAGCAGATCGAGGACGTGGTGGCATATCTTCTGACCTTGCGCGAATAGAGATGTCCATGAAAGAACGCAGACGCCCAGCAAATTCCCGCCGCCGCTTCCTGCTCGCCGCCGGCGGCGTCGCTGCGGTTCTCGCGTTCGAGCCGGCGGATGCGACGGTGGCGGAGATGTCCGATGCCATGCGCAAGGTCGTGGGCGGCGCGCCGGTAGCCAAGGGCCGGGTGACGCTGGAACTGCCGCCGCTGGTCGACAATGGCAATACCGTGGCGCTGACGGTCAGGGTGGACAGTCCGATGACGGCGCGTGACCATGTCAAGACCATCCATGTGTTCACCGAGAAGAATCCCCAGCCCAACGTCGCCACCTTCCGCCTCGGTCCGCGCGCCGGCCGGGCCAGCGTCGCGACGCGGATCCGTCTGGCCGACACGCAGACGGTGGTCGCCCTCTGCGAGATGAGCGATGGCACTTTCTGCTCGGGCAGTGCGGATGTCGTGGTGACCCTCGCGGCCTGTCTCGAGGAACTGTGACCGTGGCCCGCGCCTTGATCACGGTTCCGGCCAGCGCCCGCCACGGCGAGATCATCGAGATCAAGGCGATCGTCGGCCATCCCATGGAGCCCGGATTTCGCCGCACCCAGTTGGGTACCCTGATCCCGCGCGACATCGTCACGCAGTTCGCGTGCACTTACAACGGCGTCGAGGTGTTCAGCGCCGATCTCTATCCGGCGATTTCCGCCAATCCCTACCTGGCTTTTTTCACGGTCGCGACCGAGAGCGGCACGCTGGTCTTCAATTGGATCGGCGACAACGGCTTCTCGGTCACCGAGAGCGCGGCCATAGCCGTCACTTGAGCGCGAGCGGCGATCGGCGGGCGGCGGTTCTGGCGCTGTTTCTGGCGGCCATGCTCTCTGCCATTCCCATCTCTGCCGGCGAAATCCCGCTCGCCCTGCGTCGCTCCGGCTACGACTTCATGAGTCGCGAGACGCGTGCGATGCAGGATGACGACAGCGTCAATCCCGCCATGCTCTGGGTGAAGGACGGCGAAGCGCTGTGGAATGCCAGGGCCGGTAGCGCCGATCGCGCCTGTTCCGATTGCCACGGCGATGCACGTCAGTCCATGAAGGGCGTCGCGGCGCGCTATCCGGCCTACGATCCGGCGAAGAGACGGCCGGTGAACCTTGCGCAGCGCATCAACATCTGCCGCAGCGAGCGGCAGCACGCGCCGGCGCTGGCCTACGAGAGCGCGAATCTGCTGGCGCTCGCCGCTTATCTCGGATTGCAATCGCGCGGCCTGCCGATCGCAGTCGCGATCGACGAACGCACCCGGCCCTTCCTCGAAGCCGGCCGGGAAATTTTCAATCGCCGCCAGGGCCAGCTCAACCTGTCCTGCGCGCAATGTCACGACGAGCATTGGGACAAAAAGCTGGCCGGCAATCCGATCACCCAGGCCGACCCCGGCGGCTATCCGCTCTACCGCCTCGAATGGCAAGGGCTCGGATCGCTGGAGCGGCGCCTGCGCAACTGCCTCAGTGGGACACGCACGCAAGCCTACGCCTACGGTTCGCCGGAATTCGTCGACCTCGAACTGTTCCTGATGTGGCGCTGGCGCGGGATGAAGGTGGAAACTCCGGCGGTGCGGCCATGAGCAGGCGAACATGATGAGAAGCGGGCTGTTTCTGCTGGCCCTGTGGATCTCCTGTCTTGCCTTTGCCGATATCGGCGCCGGCGGAATTTCCGGCCGCTGGTTGCAGCTTGACGATGACGATGGCCTGCCCAGTTCGGTGATCGAAATCCGGCGAGTGGGCAATCTCCTGACCGGGAGGATTGTGGAGCTGTATTTGCCGCCCGGGATGGCGCCGCCGCTGTGCACGGCATGCAACGGTAAACTTCATGGACAGGCGATACTGGGACTGCAGGTTCTCGAGGTCAGGGATGCAGGCAGAGACAGATGGGAAGGCGAGATCCTCGATCCGGAGAACGGCAAGACCTATCAGAGCAAGCTGGAATTGCGCGACAGCAAGACCCTGGATGTGCGCGGCTATATCGGCGTGCCGCTGTTCGGCCGGACACAACGCTGGCGAAGGATGTCCGATTGATTCCTCCGTGAAAGCGCCCACAGCGCCGCAGGATACAGAGGGCAATACCGGCCTGCGGTCATCGCCGAGGGAATGGAGAGCGAAGCGCAGCGCGATGTTCTTGCAGCAAGCGGTTGCCAGGCCTTTCCGGGCTATCTGTTCGGCCGCCCGTTGCCGCCGGCGGAGTTCGACGCTCTGCAGCAGGAGAGCTAGGACGCTGTCGAAAAAAAACCGCAGGAACCCGGAGTCTGTTCAGGCCCCTGCGGCACCGCACTATCGAAATCGCGTCAGAAGCCGAAATCCCTTTCCTGCAAGGAATTGGAATGAGCCTCAGCTTCAGGATCTCTTTTTCAGACATCCGCCGGTTTCATTCTACAATGGGAATATTTCCCATGCAACGGGATTCTTCGGGGGGCAACAAGGTACTTCTCGCCCTATTTCGAACGGGCGCCGGACCGATTGATAAGCAAGGCCCATATCGCGGTTCCTCCGGCGATCAGTTTGCCGAAGGCCGTGGGCGAACCGGCTGGCACGGTTTTCGATGACCATGGCCTGGCCCCGACGCCCAGCCATACCGTCATGTGGGGTGGTTCAGGAGCCATGCGGGTTAACCGGGTTCCATGCCCTTTGCCCTGATCACCGGGGCTGCGGCCGGCGCGGTGAGGAATTTGATCAGGCTTATGGCCACCGCCGAATCACGGGCGTTGCCGCCGACCGCGGCCGTGAACACGGTATAGACCTGGACCTCCGGCGGCAGCGGGCCGGCGAGTTCGGCGCCCGCGACCGGCAGGATTTCGCTGATCTGGGTGAAGCCGAGTTCGGCCTCGCCCATGGCCACCGCATCCGCGGCGGAAATTCCGGACAGGGGTATGGTCTTCGCCTTCATCTCAGCGGCGATGCCGAAGCGCTCGATGATCCGGTTTATCGTGACGCCGGTTGCGCCCTGGCCGACATAGGCGATCGATTTCGCCGCCAGCAGCGTGCGCTTGAAACCCTCCGCCGAACTTAGGTCGGGTTTGGCCGCGCCTTTTTTGATCGCCACGCCGGCACCCGAGCGGGTGAAGTCGCTGCGCGTCGCCGCGACCAGTTTGCCCTGCTTGATCAGGTCGTCGATTCCCGCGGCGGTGAGGATGGTCAGGTCGAATGCTTCGCCCTTCTCGATCTGCGCTTTCAGTTCCGCGGCCGGGGCGAAGTTGAGCAGCAACTTGTGCCGCGTCGCCTTCTCGAATTGCGGGGCGAGTTCCTCCAGCACGGTCTTCACGCCGTTGGAACTCAGGACCCTGATTTCGGCCGCCTGTACTCCGCCGCACAGCGCTAGCGATAGTGCAAAGCCGGCGCTCGTGAGTAGCGCGAGTGAACTCATTTTCATCGTGTTCTCCCCGTTTGGAATTTGACTGTGACCGCCGGCAATATGCCCGGCGTGTCTCCGAGTGTCAATCGCCGTTTCATGACCACTTTCGCCATGCTTACTCGACGCCGGCCGCGACGAAAATCGCCTTGCCGGCCGGGCTGCCGAGATATTCCACGAGATTGCGCGCCGCAGCTCTTTGCGCCGCGCTGCTCATAAGGCTGGCCGAGTAGGCCGTGTAGTTCTGCACTTCCGCCGGAAAGGGGCCGACCAGGCGCAGGCCCTTTTCGCGCTGCAGCAGGATCTCGGTGATCGGGCCGAAGCCGATCTCGCGGCCATGGCCTTTCAGCACGTGCTCCATCACCGCGGCGCCGTCTGCGTAGCGCGTGGTCTTGCCCTCGACCTCTGCGGATATGCCCATCTGCTTCAGCACTTTTTCGAAATACAGGCCGGTCGAGGCGCGGTTGAAGACGATCGATTCCGCGTTCAGGATAGCGCGCTTCAGTGCCTCGGCGCTCGATATGTCGGGTAGGTCCGCACCCGGGCGCACCGCGACGCCCATCCCGACCCGACCCAGGGCGACGCTTTCCGCGCCGACCTTCCCGCTCTTGGCGTAGCCTTCCAGAATGGCCGGCGGTGCGATCAGCACATCCCAGGTTTCGCTGCCTTCGAGGCGTTTCTGGATCTGCGGCGCCGTTGCGAAGCTGATCTTCACGGCGTCGCCGCTTGCCTTCTGATAGGCCGTCACGGCGGCCTTCAGGCCCGGTTCGATCGCGCCGGCACTGAGAACGGTGATCTCGGCGGCGTACCCCGCCGGCACGAGCAGCAGTCCTGCGAGGGCTGTCAAGACGGTCATGCGGATGTTCATGGAGTCTCCCTGGAAAAGGTGTTCATCGGCCTGCAGAAATGACTATCAGGCGCTACGGCCCAGTTGCGCAAACGTTGATCGTGGTCAAAGTCGCGCAAGTCGCCGTCGCTATCATCCGGGAGCGGCGGGGACTATGCAAGAACAGAACACCCCGCCCAGCCATCTGGCCACGATATAGCCATGATGGCGCGCGCATATCATAAAAAATCAGGGAGACCGCGATGTTCAATCTGCCGATCAAGACTGTCATGGACAAGAAGAAGATCCTCACTGCGCCGCCGCCGACCACCGTCAGTCAGGCCGCGGAGTTGATGGCGGCGAAGAACGTCGGCGCGGTCATGGTCGTCGAAGCCGGGCGCCTGGCAGGGATCTTTACCGAGCGCGACGCCGTATTCCGCGTCATCGCACGCGGACTCGATCCGCAGACGACTTGCCTGTCCGAGGTGATGACCGCCGCTCCGCTGACCGTCAGTCCTGACAAGCCATTCGGCCTGGCCCTGCTGATGATGCATGAGAACGGTTTTCGCCATGTCCCGGTGATCGAGAACGGCAAGCCGGTCGGCATCGTCTCGTCGCGCAACGCGCTGGATCCGGACTTGGAGGAGTTCGTCTCCGAAGCGCAACGGCGCATTCATATCCAGGAACTGCGCTAGCTGGTCATCAAAGAATTGATGGACGCCCCGCAGGAAGTCCCTGTGGGGCGGCTCAGGTATACCAGCGCGAAACCATCTCGGCGATGCAGGCGGGCTTTTCGCTGCCCTCTATGGCCACGGTGGCGCTCCAGGTGACCTGGGCGCCGCCGGCGATTTCCTCGAAGGCGGCGAGTTTGAAGTGGGCGCGCACGGTTTGTCCCGCCTTGACTGGCGACGTGAAACGCACCCGGTTGAGGCCGTAGTTGACGCCCATGCGGACGTTGCCGACCTTGATGCTCTCCTGAACGAATCTGGCCAGTAGCGAGAGCGTCAGATAGCCATGGGCGATGGTCCCGCCATAAGGCGAATCCCGGGCGGCACGCGCCACATCCACGTGGATCCACTGGTGGTCGCCGGTGGCTTCGGCAAACAGATTGATGCGCTCCTGCGTGATGGTCAGCCAGTCGCTGACCGCCAGCTCCTGCCCGACGCGGCCCGCGAGGTCTTCGAGTCTGGCGATTTCGGTTTTCGGCATGGTGGCTCCCTTATTTGTGTTGTTACATTTCCAGCGGCTGACCGGCCAGCCATGCCGCGCCTCGGGCGTATAGGCGTTCGACTGACGGACCCTTGAGCATGGGCATGTCGGGCTTGATGGAAAAGCCGATCTTGGTCTGCAGATAGGCCAGATGCCGATAGCCTTCCGGGAACCGGGCGAGCAGTTCCGAGTCGAGTTCCAGCCTGGCCGCAGGGTCAAGCGGATCGAGCCGGTCCTTCTCGTAAATCGGCTGGCGCAGGACGAATCCCCAGCGGCCATCGCGCTGCTCGAAAAAATCGTAGAAACGCCCGGTGCAGACCACGTCGCAGACCACGCCATCGACCGTGGCGCGCTGCGATATGGTCATCTTGGTCTGGGCGATGGCCCGGTTTCCGACCACGTCGATAGTCGAGCCGCCGAGAAAGTGCAGGATGCTCACGCCCTTGTCCCAACCCTCGCGGGTCACCTGGATGAAGCTCTCTGCGGGTCCCTGGAACCAGGTCGCCATCATCACGCCGTCGTCGTGCCAGACCGTGCGGAAGCGCTCCCAGTCTCCGGCATCGCGCCACAGCGCCCAATCCTCGACCAACTTGCGGATACGCAGTTGTTCCATCATCTCGTTCGCGATCATCTTGTCCTCACTTCGTTTTCCGGCCGGCGGCCGAACATGCTGTAGCCGTCCATTTCCATCACGCATTCGTCCGTCTGCTTGAACATCCGCCATTGCGTGCGGACCAGGCCGGCCTGCGGATTGCTCGCCAGCGGCCGCGCCTCGAGAACCGTGCAGATCAGCCGCAGCGTGTCGCCGGGGCGCACCGGTTTCAGCCACCTGACGTTATCCAGGCCGGGCGAACCCAGGCTTGCGGCGTCTAGGAGATAGGCATCGCAGATCATGCGCATCGCCAGCGAGCAGGTATGCCAGCCGCTGGCGATGATGCCGCCGAAGCTCGATTGTCTGGCCGCGGCTTCGTCGACATGGAAAGGTTGCGGGTCGAACTCCGTGGCGAAGCGCACGATGTCTTCCTGGGAGAGTGTTATGCCGCCCAGTTCGCGCGTGCTGCCGACGGGAAAATCCTCCCAGTAGTACTTGTAAGTCTGGCTCACTGCCTGGCCTTTGAGGCCGCGAAGGCTTCCATCGCAAGTTTGCGGTCGGCGTTCACTTGCTGCGCCGTAGCGCGGCCGGAGATCAACTCGAGATAGGGCTGGGCGCGCGGCAGTAATGCCTCGACCAGGTCGCGGCCGTAGATTCTTTTCGTTGCCTGCGAGACCAGGGGCAGATGCACGAAGGCGGCGCAGTCGGCGTGGGAAAATTCCGCGCCGGCGATGTAGGGCTCGAAACGCGCCAGATGGGCCAGGCTATTCAAGCCTTTGACGATCAGTTTCTCGACCTCGCTCTTGACCTCGTCGGAGAGGCTGCCCGCGAAGAAGGCCGCGCGATAGAGGCGCCGCGCCGGCAGCTCGAGATGCAGTTCGAGGTGCTCGATCAGTTCGCGGCACTTGGCGCGCAGGAAGGCGTCGGCCGGATAGAGCGGCGGCTGCGGATGGCTGTCCTCGATATACTCGACAAGCACCTGCGATTCAGTGAGAACGCCGTTCGGGGTGCGCAGGAAGGGCACCTTGCCCATCGGCGAGTCCTTTTTCAAGGCTTCGTCCTGGGACGGAAAAATCGTCTCTTCCTCGAAGGCAATGCCCTTTTCGAGCAGGGCCAGTTTGACCTTGTTGTAGTAGTTGCTGGCGGAGAATCCGCAAAGTTTCAGCATGGCTGTTCCTTGTTCGTTGTACGGTCAGGCAGTCGGCAATTTGTAGTCGCGATAATCCTCGCGCAGCCTGGTTTTCAGCAGTTTGCCGGTGGCCGTGTGCGGCAGGCTGGCGACGAATACGACATCGTCGGGCAGCCACCATTTGGCGATCTTGTCGCGCATGAATTCGAGCATTTCCTCGCGCGTCACGGCCATGTCCTTTTTCCGGATGACCAGAAGCAGCGGCCGCTCGTCCCATTTCGGGTGGGCCACGCCGATCACGGCGGCTTCCATCACCGCCGGGTGGGCCACGGCGAGATTCTCGATGTCGATCGAGGAAATCCATTCGCCGCCCGATTTGATCACGTCCTTGGAACGGTCGGTGATCTGCATGTAGCCGTCGGGGTCGAGCGTGGCCACGTCGCCGGTGGGAAACCAGCCGTCGATCAGGGGATTGCCACCTTCGCCCTTGTAGTAGCTGCTGATCGTCCAGGGCCCGCGCACCAGCAGGTCGCCGAAGGCCTGCCCGTCGTTGGGCAGGGTCTTGCCGGCGCCGTCGACGATCTTCATCTGCACGCCATAGAGCGGCCGTCCCTGCTTCACGCGGATCTTGTCTTTCTCGGCGGCAGGGAGGGAAAGGTGCTTCCGTTTGAAAGTATTGGCCGTACCCAGCGGACTCATCTCGGTCATGCCCCAGGCATGATTGACGGTGACTCCGTAATCCTCGTCGAAGGCGCGGATCATCGCCGGCGGCGCGGCGGAGCCGCCGATCACCAGGGTCTTGATGGTCGACAGTTTGAGCCTGTTGGTTTGCAGGTGCTGCAGCAGACTCAGCCAGATCGTCGGCACGCCGGCGGAGATGGTCACCTGCTCGGCTTCGAACAGTTCATAGAGGCTGGCGCCATCGAGCTGCGCACCGGGCATCACCAATTTTGCGCCGGCCATGGCGGCGCTGTAGGGCAGACCCCAGGCATTGACATGGAACATCGGCACCGCAGGCAGCACCGCGTCGCGCGCCGACAGGTTGAGCCCGTCGGGTAATGCCGAGCCGTAGGCGTGCAGCACCGTCGAAC
The DNA here is from genome assembly GCA_903832735.1 of uncultured Sterolibacterium sp. Taxonomy (GTDB): domain Bacteria; phylum Pseudomonadota; class Gammaproteobacteria; order Burkholderiales; family Rhodocyclaceae; genus CAIYYX01. Next base: position 28,449 of record CAILCO010000084.1, on the reverse strand, counting down.
GATGCGAGAAGAGCACGCCCTTGGGATTGCCGGTGGTCCCCGACGTGTAGCACAGGGAGGAGGCGGTGTTCTCGTCGAACTCCGGCCACTGGTAGTCATCGGAGTGCGCGTTGACCAGATCGTCGTAGGCCAGCAGGTTGGCGATGTTGTCGCACTTGGGCAGGTGCGCGTGGCTGCACAGCGCCACCCAGCCCTTGACCCGCGGACAGTGCGGGGCAAGGCTCTCGACCAGCGCGGCGAAGGTGATGTCGAAGAAGATGTAGTCGTCTTCCGCATGATTGACGATGTAGGCGATCTGCTCGGGAAACAGGCGCGGGTTGATGGTGTGGCAGACCGCGCCCATGCCCGAGACGCCATAGTAGATCTCGAGGTGGCGATGGCTGTTCCAGGCCAGGGTGCCGATGCGCTCGCCCATCTTGACGTTCAGGGACAGGAGCGCGTTGGCCAGTTGGCGTGAGCGGCGGTGCGCATCGTGGTAGGTGTAGCGGTGGATGCCGCCTTCGGGCAGGCGCGAGACGATTTCGGCGTCGCCGTGAAAACTGTCGGCATGCTGGATCAGGCTGGAGATCATCAGCGGCAGGTTCATCATTTGTCCGAGCATGGCATTCCCCCTTGAAGAAAATCAATTCCGGTTGAGATCGCTGCGCTGGGCGTCGGCCCAGCAATTGGGCGTCTCGTAGAGGCGTAGCCGTTCCAGGCGCAGATGGTTGCCGTAATTGTCGCGATAAACCGCGTCCAGGGTGGCGAAGGCGCAGGCGGCGAGGTTCTCGGCGGTCGGCACGGCATCGAGCAGGACGGTCTTGTGGCCGCTCAGGGTGGCGAGGAAATCGACCACCGCGACGTCCCCGCGGTATACCAGGAAGGCATGGTCCCAGGCGTCGACGAGATGCCGCCGGGCCAGCGACTTGATCTCCGAGAAGTCCATGACCATGCCGTTTGCCGGCGCGCCGCTGATCGCGATGATCTCTCCCGAGAGGGTGATCTCGATGGCGTAGCGGTGCCCGTGCAGATGGCGGCACTGGCTTTGGTGATCGGGGATGCGATGGCCCGCGTCGAATTCGAGGCGGCGGGTGATCTGCATGGTTTGCGAAATGTCTTGCCGGCGGGGGGATGGCGGGCGATTATAACATCCCCTTTTCCCGGCAAGAGTCGTTGTATGAACCGGACACCGCTCGTCATTTCCGATCACAGCCGCGATAGCGCCGGCATGACCTACGTCTATCCAGTGGTCTCGCGCCGCGCCGGCGGCGTCTCCATCGGCATCAATCTCAACCCGAACAATGCCTGCAATTGGCGTTGCATCTATTGCCAGGTGCCCAACCTGATACGCGGCCGTGCGCCGGTGATCGATCTGGTTTTGCTGGAGCGGGAACTGCGACTGTTTTTGGACGAAGCGCTGCACGGCGACTTCATGTTCGCGCGCGTGGCAGAATCCGAACGGCGTATCGAGGACATCGCCTTCTCGGGCAACGGTGAACCCGCCAGCGCACGGGAATTTCCCCAAGCCCTGGAAGTAGTAGCGCGGGTGCTGGCCGATGCGGGTCTCGCGGGCAAGATAAAGCTGCGCTTGATCACCAACGGCAGCCAACTGGAGCGCCAAGCGGTCAGAGACGGCATCGCGCGCCTGGGCAGCCTTAATGGCGAGGTCTGGTTCAAGGTGGATGCGGGAACCCGGGACGCGATCCGCCGCATCAATGGCGTCGATCTGGACCCGAAGCAGATCTCGCGGCGTTTGCGCCTGTGCGCCGAACGCTGCCCGACCTGGGTGCAGACCTGCTGTTTCGCGCTTGACGGGATCCCGCCCGGTGAGGCCGAACTCGGCGCGTTGCTGGAGATCCTGGCGCAGACCGAAGGCCGCATCGCCGGCGTGCATCTCTATGGACTTGCGCGGGCCTCGCAACAGACTGAGGCGCCACGCCTCGCCCGCCTGCCGGCCGAATGGCTGGAGGCATGGGCGAGACGGATACGCGCAACGGGACTGACCGTCGCGGTCAGTCCTTAGCTTCTGCCGCCGCTTAGGCCGCCTTCTTGGCCTTGCTGCGCGCCTGCTTCTTGAGCGACTTGTAGAGCTCCGGGTCCTGGGATTTCAGGAACTCGACGATCTCGAAGTCCTCGCGCTTCACCTTGCCGATATCGATCTGCTCGACATGGACCAAGCGTAGCAACTGCTGCACCGGACGCGGCATGTTGCGTCCGCTTTCGTAACGGGAGCCGCCGCTCTGGGTGACGCCCAGCTTTGACCAGAACTGCTGCTGATTGATGCCGAGTTTGCGACGGATCTCGCGGGCGTCTACGTTCTCGATGTTTTTCATGATCGGGTCCTTATGAGTAAAGATTTAATACATCGTGATAATACAGGGGGTTATTTGTTATTACCTTAGTCCTACCCCTTTAGTATAAATGCTATTCGATCAGCATACAATATGCGGAGACACTATTTTTTGCTTACGGCATTATTGGCTGACCGAGGATGGTTCGCTTATACTTCAAGCCTTGATATTTAACGAAGGTGCGCGCAATGACCTATGTAGTGACGGAATCCTGCATCAAGTGCAAGTACACCGACTGCGTCGATGTCTGCCCAGTCGATTGCTTTCGCGAAGGACCAAATTTCCTGGTCATCGATCCCGACGAGTGCATCGACTGCACCCTGTGCGTCGCCGAATGCCCGGTGGAGGCCATCTACGCCGAGGACGACGTGCCTGCGGAACAGTCCTCGTTCATTGCCTTGAATGCCGAATTGGCCAAACACTGGAAACCTATCATCGCGCGCAAGGAACCCTCGCCGGACGCCGACCAGTGGCAGAAGGTGAAGGACAAGCTGGGCTTGCTCGAGCGCTGATTGCCGGCGCGGCAGAGCGGGCGGCGGCGGAGTTGAAATGGAAAAGATCTGGCTGAAAAGCTATCCCCCGGGGGTTCCCGGGGAGATAGCTGTCGATGAGTTCGCCTCGATAGGCGAATTGTTCGAACGCAGCGTCAGGGATTTCCGGGCTCGTAGCGCTTACGTCAATATGGGCCGGGCGATCAGCTATGCCGAACTGGATCGGCTGACGCGCGACTTCGCCGCCTATTGCCAGTCCGTGCTGGGGTTGGCGAAAGGCGCGCGCATCGCCGTCATGATGCCCAATGTGCTGCAGTGCCCGGTATGCATCTTCGGCGCCTTGCGCGCCGGCTATACCGTGGTCAATTGCAATCCGCTGTATACCGCCCCGGAACTCGAGCACCAGCTCCGGGATTCCGGGGCGGAGGCGATCGTCATACTCGAGAATTTCGCCCACGTCCTGCAGGAGGTCGTGGCGCGGACCGGGATCAGGCATGTCATCGTCACTGGCCTGGGCGACATGCTCGGCTTCCCCAAGGGCGCCCTGGTCAATTTCGTCGTCAGGCATGTCAAGAGGATGGTCCCGGCTTACCGCCTGCCGCAGGCCGTCACCTTCAACGATGCGCTGGCACGCGGCGCCGGGAGGAGCTTCCTGCCGGTTCCGGCCGATCATGAGGACATCGCCTTCCTGCAATACACCGGCGGCACCACCGGCGTGGCTAAGGCGGCGATGCTCAGCCACGGCAACATTATCGCCAACCTGCTCCAGGCGCATGCCTGGCTAAAACCTTTTCTGCATCAGGGCGAAGAGATCGTGATCACCGCGCTGCCGCTCTATCACATCTTCGCGCTGACCGCGAACTGCCTGGTCTATTTCAAGCTCGGCGCGACCAATGTGCTGATCACCAATCCGCGCGACATCCCCAGTTTCGTCAAGGAGTTGGCGAAATACCGATTCACCACCATCACCGGCGTCAATACCCTGTTCAACGCGCTGCTGGCCGACGCCCACTTTTCCTCGCTCGATTTCAGCCAGTTGCGCATCTCGCTGGGCGGCGGCATGGCGGTGCAGAAGGCGGTGGCGGACAAATGGCAGCAGGTCACCGGCAACACTCTGGTCGAGGCCTACGGCTTGACGGAAACCTCGCCGGCGGTGGCCATCAACCCGCTCGACCTCAAGGACTACAACGGTTCGATCGGTCTGCCCCTGCCGTCCACCGAGGTGGCGATCCGCGATGAAGAGGGGCGCGACCTGGCGCTCGGCCAGGCTGGCGAGTTGTGCGTACGCGGGCCGCAGGTGATGAAGGGCTACTGGAACAGGCCCGACGAGACCGCCAAGGTGTTCATGGCCGACGGCTTCCTGCGTACCGGCGATGTGGCAGTGATGGACGAGCAGGGCTACCTGCGCATCGTCGACCGCAAGAAGGACATGATCATCGTCTCAGGTTTCAACGTCTATCCGAACGAGGTCGAAGCGGTCGTCGCCATGCATCCGGGCGTGCTGGAAGTGGCGGCGGTCGGTGTGCCGGACGAGAAATCCGGTGAGGCGGTGAAAATCTTCGTGGTCAGGCGCGATCCGGCGCTCACCGCCGCAATGCTCATTGCCCACTGCAAGGAAAGCCTGACCGGCTACAAGGTGCCGCACCAGGTCGAATTTCGCATCGAATTGCCCAAGACCAACGTCGGCAAGATCCTGCGCCGCGCCTTGCGCGACACAGCGGTGCTAAACTCGGTGGACATAGCCATACACTGAGGCGGTCAAGATGTCCGGCAACACTTTCGGCACCCTTTTTTGCGTCACTTCCTTCGGTGAATCGCATGGCCCGGCGATCGGCTGCGTGGTCGATGGCTGCCCGCCGGGACTGGATTTGTCCGAACTCGACATTCAGGCGGAACTCGACCGGCGCCGGCCGGGAACCTCGCGTCATGTGACCCAGCGGCGCGAGCCCGACACCGTCGAGATCCTCTCCGGCGTGTTCGAGGGCAAGACCACCGGCACGTCTATCGCCCTGCTGATCCGCAACCAGGATCAGCGCAGCAAGGACTACGGCAACATCGCGAATTCCTTCCGCCCCGGCCATGCCGACTACACCTACTGGCAGAAATACGGCATACGCGACCACCGCGGCGGCGGCCGCGCCTCGGCGCGCGAGACGGCGGTGCGTGTTGCCGCCGGCGCCATCGCCCGAAAATGGCTGAACAGCCGTTATGGCATCGTGATTCGCGGACGGATGGCGCAGTTGGGTTCTATCGTCATTCCGCTGAAGGACTGGGAGTCGGTCCGGGGCAATCCGTTTTTCGCCGCGGATCCGGACATCGTGCCGCTGCTCGAAGACACCATGGATGAGCTACGGAAGGCGGGCGACTCGGTCGGCGCGAGAATCACGGTGGAGGCGCAGAACGTGCCGGTGGGCTGGGGCGAGCCGGTCTACGGCCGGCTCGACGCCGACCTCGCCAGCGCCATGATGGGCATCAACGCGGTCAAGGGCGTCGAGATCGGAGCCGGTTTCGCCTGCATCGAACAACACGGCAGCGAACACGGCGATGAGCTGACGCCGGCCGGTTTTCTTTCCAACAATGCCGGCGGCGTGCTCGGCGGCATTACCAGCGGCCAGGACATCGTCGTCAGCATCGCCATCAAGCCGACCTCGAGCATCCGCTTGCCCAGGCGTTCGATCGACATGCTCGGCAAGCCGGTGATGGTGGAAACCCACGGCCGCCACGATCCCTGCGTCGGCATCCGCGCCACGCCGATCGCCGAGGCGATGCTGGCGCTGGTGCTGATCGATCACGCCTTGCGCCATCGCGCCCAATGCGCCGACGTGGACTGCCCGACACCGAAGATCCCCGGCAGAGTCGGTTGAGTTCCGGCTGATTTTCGGCTGACCCCAGGCCACTTCAATGCCTTACTGGCGCCTGTCGGCCTGGTATTTTTTCTACTTTGCCTTCATTGGCGCCTTCTCGCCGTATTTCGCCTTGTACCTGCAATCCCTGGCCTTCAACGCCTGGGATATCAGCGTGCTGCTGTCCCTGATGCAGGTGATGCGGCTTGTCGCACCCAACCTCTGGGGATGGCTGGCCGATGGGCTCGGTGATAAAACCCGGATCGTGCGGGTTGCCGCGGCTATGAGCGTGGTCGGCTTCATCGGCTTCTTTTTCACCACCAGTTTCTCCGGCTTGTTTCTCTCCATGGTCTTCATGTCCTTCTTCTGGAGCGCTTCGTTGCCGCTGGTCGAGGCGCTCACGCTCGGGCATCTCGAGCGGCATGCGGAGCGCTATGGCGCTATCCGCATGTGGGGTTCGGTCGGATTCATCATTGCGGTGACCGGCATCGGCTGGCTGCTCGACGCATGGCCGATTGCCGCCTTGCTTTGGGTGGCCGTCGCCTTGCTCGCGGGCATACTCGCTTGCGCCCTGGTGCTACCGGCGACACGGCGCAAGCAGAGCGACTTGCCGGCATTGGAACTGATCGCCACGCTGCGCCGCCCGAAGGTGTTCTCGCTGCTCCTTGCGAGCTTTCTGATGTCGGCGGCGCATGGTCCCCTGTATGTGTTCTATTCGATCCACCTGGTCGATCACGGCTATGGCAAGACCGTCGTCGGCGCGCTCTGGTCGTTGGGCGTGCTGGCCGAGATCCTGGTTTTTCTGGTGATGCCGCGCCTGCTCCGGCGCTATTCGTTGCAGCACCTTCTGATGTTCTCGTTTGCCTGCGCCATCGTGCGTTTTCTGGTGATAGGCTGGGCCGCCGACTCCATCCTGCTGCTCTCCGCGGCGCAATTGCTCCATGGCGCCACCTTCGGCGTCTGCCACGCGGCGACTGTGGCCGCCCTTCATCGCTGGTTCCCGGGCGGCCAGCAGGCACGCGCCCAGGCGCTCTATGGCAGCATCTCGTTCGGAGCCGGCGGCATGCTCGGCGCTCTGGCGAGCGGCCAGACCTGGGAGGCGTTCGGCCCCGGCTGGACCTATACGCTGGGCTCCCTGTTCGCCCTGGCGGGGTTGCTCCTGGTCTGGCGCGGCAACGCCGAGCGGCCGGCGCCCGAGACGGTTTGAACGATGCTCCGCGGCTGCCGGAAACTCCCCGCCTCCCGGCTCCATGGGCGGCGATGCGGCGCTAAGCTGTGCGATAATCATTTCATTTTCTGCAGGAAGCGCAGACATGCCGAAGACGCTTTACGACAAGCTTTGGGACGATCATTTGATCCGCCAGGAGGCGGACGGCACCGCGCTGCTCTATATCGATCGACACCTGGTCCATGAAGTGACCAGTCCGCAAGCTTTCGAAGGACTCAAACTCTCGGCGCGGCGCCCCTGGCGCGTCGGTTCCATCGTTGCCACCGCCGACCACAACACACCGACCAAGGGCTGGGAGAAGGGGCTGGAAGGGATCGCCGACGAGACTTCACGCCTGCAGTTGCAGACGCTCGACAGCAACATCCGGGAATATGGCGCGCTGGCCTATTACCCATTCCGCGATCCGCGCCAGGGCATCGTCCATGTCATCGGTCCCGAGCAGGGCGCGACCCTGCCGGGCATGACCGTAGTCTGCGGCGACTCGCACACCAGCACGCATGGCGCCTTCGCCTGTCTCGCCCACGGCATCGGCACGTCGGAAGTCGAGCATGTGCTGGCGACGCAATGCCTGCTGCAAAAAAAATCCAAGAGCATGTCGGTGGAAGTCAATGGCCTCTTGGGCCGCGGCGTTTCCGCGAAGGATCTCGCGCTGGCCCTGATCGGCAAGATCGGCACCGCCGGCGGTACCGGGTACGCCATGGAGTTTTCCGGCAGCGCCATCCGCGCACTATCGATGGAAGGCCGCATGACCCTGTGCAACATGGCGATCGAGGCCGGCGCGCGCGCCGGCATGATTGCGGTCGATGACACCACCATCGATTACCTCAGGGGCCGCCCCCTGGCGCCTGCTGGCGAACAATGGGAGCGCGCGGTGGCCGTCTGGCGCCATCTCAAGAGCGATCCCGGCGCGCACTTTGACGCCGTAGTGCTGCTCGATGCCGGGCAGATCGTACCGCAGGTGACCTGGGGCACGTCGCCCGAGATGGTCACCGACATTGCCGGTGCCGTGCCCGCACCGGAGGATTTCGCCGATCCGGTCAAGGCCGAAGGCGTGGCGCGCGCGCTGCAGTACATGGGCCTCGCACCGCGTACGCCGATGACTGCGATCAAGCTTGACAAGGTGTTCATCGGTTCCTGTACCAATTCGCGCATCGAGGATCTGCGCGCTGCTGCGGCCGTCGTCCGGGGCCGCCGCGTTGCCGCCAACGTCAAGCTGGCACTGGTGGTGCCCGGTTCCGGTCCGGTCAAGCGGCAGGCCGAGGCGGAAGGGCTGGACAAGATCTTCGTGGCGGCCGGCTTCGAGTGGCGCGAGCCGGGTTGCTCGATGTGCCTGGCGATGAACGATGACCGCCTGGAGCCCGGGGAGCGTTGTGCCTCAACCTCGAACCGCAATTTCGAGGGCCGCCAGGGGAATGGCGGCCGTACCCATCTGGTAAGCCCGCAGATGGCCGCCGCCGCTGCGATCGCCGGCCATTTTGCCGACGTCAGAGTGTTGCTCTGAGACCGAGGATGACCATGCGAAAATTCACCCAACTTGAGGCGCTCGTGGCGCCGCTCGATCGCGCCAATGTGGACACCGATGCGATCATTCCCAAACAGTTCCTGAAGTCGATCAAGAAGAGCGGCTTCGGCCAGAACCTGTTCGACGAGTGGCGCTATCTGGATCACGGCGAGCCCGGCCAGGATCCTGCCATGCGTCTGCCCAATCCCGACTTCGTGCTCAATCAGCCGCGCTATCGCGGTGCCGCCATCCTCCTCACGCGCGACAACTTCGGTTGCGGCTCCTCGCGCGAGCACGCGCCCTGGGCGCTGGAGGATTACGGCTTGCGGGCCTTGATCGGGACCAGCTTTGGCGATATCTTCTACAACAACTGCTTCAAGAATGGCCTGCTACCGATCCGCCTGGCCAAGGTGGAGGTCGATGCGCTGTTCGATCAGGCGCTGCATGCGCCGGGCTACAAACTGCGCATCAATCTCGAGACGCAGAGCGTAACCCGGCCCGATGGCAAGGCGCTCGCCTTCGAGGTCGATGCCTTCCGCAAGTTCTGTCTCCTGAACGGCTACGACGACATCGGTCTTACCCTGCGCCACGCCGACAAGATTCGCGAATTCGAGGCTGTCCGTCGCATCGAACAGCCCTGGCTGTTTTCCGAAAGTAAATGAACATGAAAATCTGTGTTCTACCCGGCGACGGTATCGGCCCGGAAATCATCACCCAGGCGCTGCGCGTCCTGAGTGCGCTCGACCTGAACTTCGAGTTGACCGAGGCGCCCGTCGGGGGCGCCGGCTACCGGGCGCTCGGTCATCCCTTGCCGGAGTCCACGCTGAGGCTGGCGCGGCAATCCGATGCCATCCTGTTCGGCGCGGTCGGCGATTTCAGTCTCGATACGCTGCCCCGCGAGTTGCGTCCGGAGCAGGCAATACTCGGCCTGCGCAAGGCGCTCAACCTGTTCGCCAACTTCCGTCCGGCGCTGGTTTACCCAGAACTGGTTCAGGCCTCCAGCCTCAGGCCCGAGGTGGTCGCCGGGCTCGACATCCTGATCATCCGCGAACTGACCGGCGACATTTATTTCGGCCAGCCGCGGGGCATTCGCGTGCTGGAAAACGGCGAGCGCGAAGGCTTCGATACCATGCGCTATTCGGAATCGGAAATCAGGCGCGTCGCCCATGTCGGCTTCCAGGCGGCGGCCAAGCGCGGCGGCCGGCTGTGCTCGGTGGACAAGGCCAACGTGCTCGACACCATGCAACTCTGGCGCGAAGTGGTCAGCGCGGTCGGTCGCGAATATCCGGGCGTGGAACTGTCGCACATGTATGTCGATAACTGCGCCATGCAACTTCTGAAGAACCCGAAGCAGTTCGATGTCATCGTCACCGGCAACATGTTCGGTGACATTCTCTCCGACGAAGCCTCGATGCTCACCGGTTCGATTGGCATGCTGCCGTCGGCATCGCTCAACGAACACAAGTTCGGGCTCTACGAGCCGATCCACGGTTCGGCTCCGGATATCGCCGGCCAGGACATCGCCAACCCGCTGGCGACCATACTCTCGGCGGCGATGATGTTGCGCTATACCTTCAACGAGGCGGGTTCCGCCGAGCGTATCGAGGCGGCGGTGCGCAAGGTGTTGGCGCAGGGCTTTCGCACCAGTGACATCTTTGAGCCGGGCACGCGCCAGGTCGGCACCAGGGCGATGGGCGACGCGGTTCTCGCAGTCTTGTAAACTTTAGGAAAGCATGATCATGAAACGAGTAGGTCTGGTCGGTTGGCGTGGCATGGTGGGTTCGGTTCTGATGCAGCGCATGCGCGAGGAAAATGACTTTGCCCTGATCGAGCCGGTGTTCTTCACGACGTCGAATATCGGCGGCGATTCTCCCAGTTTCATCCAGGGTGGCGCGAAACTGAAGGACGCGAAAAGCGTAGCGGATCTGAAGAAGATGGACATCATCATCTCCTGCCAGGGCGGCGAGTACACCAGCGAGATTTTCCCGCAACTGCGCGCCGCCGGCTGGAACGGCTACTGGATAGACGCAGCCTCGACGCTGCGCATGCAAAGTGACGCCATCATCATTCTCGATCCGGTCAATCGCGATGTCATCGATGCGGCTCTTGCCCGCGGAGTGAACAATTACATCGGCGGCAACTGCACCGTCAGTCTGATGCTGATGGCCCTGGGCGGGCTGTTTAAGGCTGGCCTCGTCGACTGGCTGACCTCGATGACCTATCAGGCCGCCTCGGGCGCCGGCGCCCAGAACATGCGCGAGCTGTTGGAGCAAATGGGCGAGGCCCACCGCGTCGTGGCGCCGCTGCTGAACGATCCGGCCTCGGCGATTCTCGACATCGATCGTGAACTGGCCGGCATCCTGCGTGACGACGGTTTCCCGACGACCCACTTCGGTGTGCCCCTGGCCGGTTCGCTGATCCCGTGGATCGACAAGGATCTGGGCAACGGGCAGAGCAAGGAGGAATGGAAGGGTCAGGCCGAGACCAACAAGATTCTTGGACGGGAAGTCACGCCTATCCCGGTCGACGGTCTTTGCGTGCGCATCGGCGCGATGCGCTGCCATTCACAGGCGCTGACCATCCGGCTCAAAAAGAATGTTCCGCTGGCTGATATCGAGGAACTGCTCGCGGGGCACAACGACTGGGTCAGGGTCGTGCCCAATCAGCGCGAGGTGACGATCAAGGAGTTGACCCCGACTGCCGTCACCGGCAAGCTGACCGTGCCGGTCGGGCGCCTGCGCAAGTTGTCCATGGGCCCGGAGTATCTTTCCGCGTTCACTGTCGGCGATCAATTATTGTGGGGAGCGGCCGAGCCGCTGCGGCGGATGCTGCGTATCCTGCTCGACTGAGCCTCGTGCGGGTCGCTGCCTTGGCGGGGTGAAGCTTGCCTTGCGCCGCTAAGCTGCTGATGTTATGTTGATTACCTATGAAAGATTCGCGATAGGGATGCCAAGTGAATAATTCGACCCTGCCAATGCGACTCAAGGCTTCCGCGCTCGCGGTTGCCCTGGCAGTGCTGCCGCTTGCCGCCGATGCCGCCGGTCTAGGCAAACTGACCGTGCTTTCGGTGCTCGGGCAAGCACTACGCGCCGAGCTCGATATCAGCGCCAGCCGCGAGGAGCTTGTCTCGCTGTCGGCGCGCATGGCAGCTCCGGAGGCCTTCAAGCAGGCAGGAATCGAATACGCCGCGGCGCTCTCCGGGATCCGTTTCAACGTCGATCAGAGAGCGGATGGTCAAGCCTTCCTGCGCCTGAGTTCCGAGCGCTCGATCAACGAACCCTTTCTCGATATGCTGGTGGAGCTCAACTGGGCCTCTGGGCGCTTGGTGCGCGAATATACTTTCCTGCTCGATCCGCCCGAATTCCTGCAGAAGCCGGTGGCCGTCCCCGCCACCTTGCCCGCCGCCAGGACGCCGTCGGCAGCAGCGGTCGCACCGGTCGGCGCCCCGACTCCAGCAGCGGCAAAGCAGCCGTCCCCGCCTCCGCCGTCACCTCGCGTTGCCGAAGCGAAGCCGGTAGTGCAGGAGCGCATTGTCGTGCCGACTCGGGTCGTGCAGCGCGGCGATACCTTGGCCAAGATAGCCCGGGAAGTCAAACCGGAGGGCGTCAGTCTGGACCAGGTGCTGGTCGCGTTGTTCAGCCATAACAAGGATGCTTTCGAAGGCGGCAACATGAACCGCTTGGTGGCCGGAAAGATACTCAGCATTCCCGCTGCTGAGGCGGCGTCTTCGGTCAGCCAGAGCGAAGCGAAGAAGACCGTCGTTGCTCAATCCGCCGATTTCGAAGCATATCGCAGGAAACTCGCCGGTGCGGTCGCCACCGCCGTGCCGAAGGAGACTCCGGCGAAGCAATCGGTGAGCGGCAAGATCCTGCCCCGGGTCGAGGACAAGGCGCAGGCCAAAGCCGCAGGCAGCGACAAGCTCGAAGTCAGCACCGCGGCCAAGGATGGCAAAACCGCTGCCGGCAAGGCGGGCAGCGTACGGATGACGGCGATTGAAGAGGATCTGGTGGCCCGGGACAAGGCGCTCAAGGAGGCGAATAGCCGGATTGCCGAACTCGAGAAGAATCTTAACGATCTCAGGAAACTGGTCGAACTGAAGAGCCAAGGCATGGTCGACCTGCAGAAGCAGGCGGAGGCCCAGGCTGTCAAGCCAGCGACCCCGGCGGTCCCCGCGCCGGCGCTGCCTGCCGCGGCGGCCCCCGTGAAAGCCACGGAACAGCCGGTGACACCGGCAGTGGCCGTGGCGGAGGCATCGAAGGGCGAGCCGGTGGTCGATAAGCCGGTCGAACAAGCGCCCTCGAAGCCGGCACCGCCGCTCAAGCTGGCGCCACCGGCGAAACCGCTATTGCCGCCCGCGCCCCCACCCAGTTTCGTCGAGGACAATCCCGCGCTAGTCTATGGCGGTGGCGGTATCATCGCTTTGCTCCTGGGCTATCTTGGTTTCTCGGTCTGGCGCAGGCGGCAACTTGCCGCTTTCTCCGAATCGGACCATACCGTCATCGAGCCCAATGTTCCGGCCCACTCGGTCTTTGGCGCCACCGGCGGACAAAGCGTCGATACCAGTCAAAGCTCGCTGACCACCGACTTCAGCCAGTCCGGCATGGCGGCGCTCGACAGTGACGAGGGGGTCGATCCGGTCGCCGAGGCCGATGTCTACATGGCCTACGGTCGCGATACGCAGGCCGAGGAAATCCTCCTGGAGGCGCAGAAGGCCGATCCGACGCGGCCGGCGATTCAGCTCAAGCTGCTGGAAATCTACGCCGCGCGCAAGAGTCTCAAGCCGTTCGCGGCAGTTGCCGGCGAACTCTACAGGCAGACCGGCGGCACCGGACCCGACTGGGAGAAGGCGGCGATCCTGGTCCAGAAGATCGATCCGGAAAACCCTCTGTATGGCCGTAAAACCGTCCCAGACGCGCCGGAAGCGCTCCGGGAATCCAAAGGGTCATCCCTGTCCTTGCCGGCCGCCGAAGGGGCCAGATTGACCCTTCCTGGCGAACTGGCGCAGATCTACGAGTCGATCGAAACCCAGCCCCTGGCCAGACCGGGGTTTGCTTCGCCAGCAACCGACGAGCACCCCAGCAAGCTCGATTTCGATCTCGATCTAGGCATGCCCGAGCCTGCTGCAGGGCTCGTTGCCGGTCCAGTTGCCGAGCCCGCGAGTATGGCGCCGCCGGCAGCGGAAATGGCTGTGCCAGAGGACATGTCTCTGGACTTCGAACTGAGTCCCGGCGGCAGTGACCAGGGGCCCGCATATTCCGGGATGGAGACGCTGGTCATGCCCTCGAGCATGACCGAGTCCGAAGTGGAATCCCCGGCCGACATCGATCTCGATCTGTCTGTGCCGGCCAAGGATCAGCCCGCTGCCGCCGAAGAACTGATGATGATCGAGCTTACCAGCACCGGACTGAACGTGCCTGAAATCGACCTTGGCGCCGATGAGGCCGCAGTCGCGGCGCAGCCTGCGACTCAACTGCCGCAGGTTCCGGCGGGAGTGGATCTGTCCAAGATCAGTCTCGATTTCGACGCCTTGCCGGCTGCCGAACCGGCCGAATCCATCGAGCCCGCCGTGCCCGGAACGCCGGTCGCGGCCTTCGAGGAAGTGGCCACCAAGCTCGAACTCGCTCATGCCTATGAAGAAATGGGCGACAAGGAAGGCGCGCGCGAACTGTTGCAGGAAGTCGCCAAAGAGGGTAATTCCGACCAGCAGGCAGTCGCCCGCACCCGTCTCGCCCAACTCGCTTAAGCATTATCCGGCCTAGGCTATGGTCAGGATCGCGCTCGGCCTCGAGTATGACGGCGCAGGATTTCACGGATGGCAGTCGCAGCCTGACGGCAACACAGTACAGGACAATCTGGAGAGGGCTCTGGCCGAGGTCGCCGGCGCGCCGCTGCGGGTCGTTTGCGCCGGTCGTACCGATGCCGGTGTCCATGCGCTCGGTCAGGTCGTGCATTTCGATACGCAGGCAATGCGCCCGGACAGTGCCTGGGTGCGCGGCACCAACGCGCATCTTCCCGACCAGGTGGCAGTGCGCTGGGCGCAACCGGTCGGCGCCGAGTTTCACGCCCGTTTTTCGGCGCGCTCGCGCAGCTACCGCTATCTATTGCACAACCACTCGGTACGACCTGCCCTGAACCATGGCAGGATGGGTTGGTATCACCACGGTCTCAATGTCGACGAGATGCGCCGCGCCTGCCTCCATGTCCTCGGCGAGCACGACTTTTCCGCCTTTCGCGCCGCCGAGTGTCAGGCCAAATCCCCGATAAAAACGCTCTCCCAGGCGGAGATCAGTCGCTCCGGAGACATGGTGGTATTCGAATTCCGCGCCAATGCCTTTCTCCACCACATGGTGCGCAACCTGGTCGGCGCCCTGGTCGCGGTGGGCCGGGGCAAACATCCGCCAGTCTGGCTGGCCGAAGTCCTGGCGGGTCGTGACCGCGGCCGGGCCGCCCCGACCTTTTCGCCGGCCGGCCTCTATTTTGCCGGGGCCGAATACGAATCGCGCTGGTGCTTGCCCGACGAGGGTCGTATCATCGCGCCTTTGCCGCTTCGCTAGGGCGCGTTCCCCATTCATAAACTATGTCCCGCACGCGCATAAAAATCTGCGGCATCACGCGCGAAGAGGATTTGCGCAGCGCGGCCCTGCTGGGCGCCGACGCGTTGGGTCTGGTCTTCTATCCGCCCAGTCCGCGTTACCTTAGCGCTCCGCGGGCCGCCCAGCTGGCGCGCTTGATGCCGCCGTTCGTGACCTCGGTCGGTCTGTTCGTGAATGAGGACGCAAGGGTTGTGCAGTCAATTCTCAAGGCGGTGCCGCTGCAGTTGCTGCAGTTCCACGGCGAGGAGGACGATGGCTATTGCGCGCAGTTCGGCCTGCCCTATATCAAGGCCGCGCGCGTCAGGCCGGGGCTCGATTTGCTAGAATACGCCGAGTCGTTCCCGGGCGCCTGCGGCCTGCTCCTCGATGCCCATGTCGATAGCTACGGAGGCGCGGGCAAGACCTTCGACTGGCGTCTGATCCCTGAGAGTTTGCCGCTGCCGCTGATCCTCTCGGGCGGACTTCATGCCGGCAATGTCGCGGCCGCGCTGGCCGCCGTTAGGCCCTGGGCAGTGGATGTCAGCAGCGGCGTGGAAAGCGCCGGCGGCATCAAGGATGCGAAGTTGATCGCAGAATTCATAGCTGGAGTGAGAAGTACCGATGTCTGAGCTTCCCTACAATCTTCCCGACAGATCCGGCCACTTCGGCCGTTTTGGCGGCAGTTTCGTCGCCGAGACGCTGGTGCCGGCGCTCGCCGAGTTGACCGCCGCCTATGCCGCGGCGAAGCAAGATCCGGCTTTTCGTGCCGAGTTCGAGTACGACCTCGAACATTACGTCGGCCGGCCCAGCCCGATTTATCACGCCAAGCGCTGGTCGGCGCTGTTGGGCGGCGCGCAGATTTACCTGAAGCGCGAGGATCTCAACCATACCGGCGCCCACAAGGTGAACAACTGCATCGGTCAGGCGATCCTGGCTCGGCGCATGGGCAAGCCGCGAGTGATCGCGGAAACCGGCGCGGGCCAGCATGGCGTGGCCACGGCCACGGTGGCGGCAAGATACGGCATGGAATGCGTCGTCTATATGGGCTCGGAGGATATCCGGCGTCAGGCCGCCAATGTCTACCGGATGAAACTGCTCGGCGCCACCGTGGTGCCGGTGGAGAGCGGTTCGAAGACGCTCAAGGATGCCTTGAACGAGGCGATGCGCGACTGGGTCAGCAACGTCGCCAATACCTTCTACATCATCGGCACGGTTGCCGGCCCGCATCCTTATCCGATGATGGTGCGCGATTTCCAGTCGGTGATCGGCACGGAATGCAGGACCCAGATGCCCGCAGTGGCCGGTCGGCAACCCGACGCGGTGATCGCCTGCGTCGGCGGCGGCTCGAACGCCATGGGCATCTTTTATCCCTATATCGATGTCCCCGGCGTGCACCTGATCGGCGTCGAGGCCGCCGGCCACGGTCTGGAGACTGGCCGGCATGCGGCGCCCTTGACCACCAACAGCCCGGTCGGGGTGCTCCATGGCAACCGCACCTATCTGATGCAGGACGAGCATGGCCAGATTATCGAGACGCACTCGATCTCCGCTGGGCTCGACTATCCGGGGGTCGGTCCCGAACATGCGTGGCTCAAGGATAGCGGCCGCGCCGAGTATGTCGCAGTGACCGACGAAGAGGCCCTGGCGGCCTTCCACGCCCTTTGTCGTTTCGAGGGCATCATCCCGGCGCTGGAGTCGGCGCATGCCCTGGCTTATGCCGCCAAACTCGCACCGACCCTGAGTCGCGACAAGTTGCTGTTGGTCAATCTCTCCGGCCGCGGCGACAAGGACATGCATACCGTCACCGAACAATCCGGGATGGTGTTCTGATCATGTCGCGCATCCGGAAAACATTCGAACAACTCAAGGCGCAGAACCGCTGCGCGCTGATCCCCTTCATTACCGCAGGCGACCCCGATGGCGAACTGACGTTGCCCCTGCTGCGGGCGCTGGTCGAGGGCGGCGCCGACATCATCGAGTTGGGCGTACCCTTCTCCGACCCGATGGCCGACGGTCCGACCATCCAGCGCGCCAGCGAGCGGGCCTTGAAGAACGGCATGAATCTCAGGGGCGTGCTCGCCATCGTGCGCCGTTTTCGCACTGAAGACACCGTCACGCCGATTGTCCTGATGGGCTACGCGAATCCGCTCGAAGCCTACGGCAGCGACTTCGCCATCGACGCCGCGGCCGCCGGCGTCGATGGGGTGTTGACCGTCGACTATCCGCCTGAGGAATGCGTGGAGTTCGCCGCAGGCTTGCGGCGCGCCGGCATCGATCCGATATTCCTGCTCGCGCCGACTTCGATAGAGCGCCGCTTCGGCGAAGTGGCAGCGGCCGGCAGCGGCTACATCTACTACGTCTCCTTGACCGGGGTGACCGGCGCCGGCCAGGTTGACTACGCCGAAGTGGCGCGACGCATTCCCGAGATCCGGCGGAAAGTCGGCATGCCGGTCGGCGTCGGCTTCGGCATCCGTGATGCGGCGAGCGCCGCGAAGATCGCGGTGATCGCAGACGCGGTGGTGATTGGCAGCCGCATCATCGAGGAAATAGAAAACTCCCCCAGGGCGGAGGCAACGCTTCGCGTCACCGCTTTCCTGCGCGGCATTCGCGCTGCGATCGACGAGGTGTCGCGATGAGTTGGCTGCAGAAGCTCCTGCCGCCGAAGATCAAACGCGCCGAAGGCGCTCACAAGTCGATTCCCGAGGGCTTGTGGTGCAAGTGCCCGGCCTGCGAGTCGGTGCTCTACAGTTCCGACCTCGAAGCCAATCAGGGCGTCTGCCCCAAGTGCGGCCACCACCATCGACTTCGGGCGCGGCCGCGGCTCGATCTGCTGCTCGACCCGGAGGGGCGCTTCGAGATCGGTGCCGAGGTGATTCCGGTCGATGCGCTGAAGTTCAAGGACAGCAAGCGCTATCCTGACCGCCTCGTCGCCGCCCAGGCGGACACTGACGAGTCCGATGCGCTGGTGGTGATGCAGGGTGCGATCAAGACCCTGCCTCTGGTGATCGCCTGTTTTGAATTCGAATTCATGGGCGGTTCGATGGGCTCGGTGGTCGGCGAGCGCTTCGTGCGCGGCGTCAATTGCGCCATCGAGAGCCAGTTGCCGTTTGTCTGCATTACCGCCTCAGGCGGCGCGCGGATGCAGGAAGGGCTGTTCTCGCTGATGCAGATGGCTAAAACCACTGCTGCGGTATCGCTCCTGGCCAAGCACCAACTGCCTTTCATCACCCTGCTGACCGATCCAACCATGGGCGGCGTCTCGGCGAGCTTCGCCTTCGTCGGCGACGTGGTTATCGCGGAGCCGGGGGCGCTGATCGGTTTCGCCGGTCCCCGGGTGATCGAACAGACGGTCCGCGAGACGCTGCCGGAGGGCTTCCAGCGCGCCGAGTTCCTGCTCGAAAAGGGCGCCATCGACATGATCGTCGATCGCCGCGAATTGCGCGACAAGCTCGCCTCCCTGCTCTGTCTGCTACAGCGCTTGCCGGCGCTGCATGCCTGACTCGCTTTCCGCCTGGCTCGCCCATCTTGAGGCGGGGCACCCGCAGGGGGCGGCGGGGATAACGCTCGGACTCTCCCGCGTAGCGGCCGTAGCGGCGCATCTTGGCGTGCTGCAGGCCGTGCCGGTGATCACGGTCGCCGGCACCAACGGCAAGGGTTCGACCTGCGCCATGCTGGAATGCATACTCGGTTCCGCCGGTTATCGCGTCGGGCTCTACACTTCTCCGCATCTGCTGGACTATAACGAACGCGTCAGAATCGGTGGCATGGCCGCCAGCGATGCCGTCCTTTGCACTGCCTTTGCCAGCGTGGAAGCGGCAAGACAGGCGGCCGGCGGAGTGAATCTGAGCTATTTCGAGTTCGGTACCCTGGCGGCGTGGCAATGCTTCGGCGCTGAGCGGGTGGATGCCGTCATCCTCGAAGTCGGCCTGGGCGGCCGGCTCGATGCGGTCAACTGCTTTGACGCCGATTGCGCCATCGTCACCAGCATCGAGCTCGATCACACCGAATATCTGGGCGATACGCGCGAGGCCATAGGTTTCGAGAAGGCCGGGGTGTTTCGTGCCGGGCGGCCAGCGATCTGCGGCGACCGCGAGCCGCCGCAAAGCCTGGTCGCCCATGCGCTGGCGATAGGCGCCGATTTGCAGGTGCTGGGCCGCGACTTCGGCTACTTGCGCCAGGAAAGTCAGTGGCAATACCGCAGTCGCGCCGGCAAGAAGAGCGGCCTGGCTTACCCTGCCTTGCATGGCGTGCACCAGTTGCACAATGCCAGCAGCGCCCTGGCGGCCCTGGAGGCGTTGGCGGCGCGCCTGCCGGTGGCGATGCAGGACATTCGCCGCGGCCTGTCCGAAGTCGAATTGCCCGGGCGCTTCCAGGTGCTGCCCGGACGGCCGACGATCGTGCTCGATGTCGCCCACAATCCTCAGGCGGCGCGGGCGCTTTCCGACAACCTCGGCAACATGGCCTTCCATCCCGAAACCTGGGCGGTATTCGGCATGCTGCGCGACAAGGATATCCGCGCCGTGGTCAGCGCGATCAAGGATCGCATTACTCGCTGGCTGCCTTGTTCGTTGCCTGGACCGCGTGGCGCGGAAGCGGCTGAAGTGGCGCAGATGCTCAGGGAAATGGGCATCACGGAGTCGCTGCCGCAGTTCGATGGACCAGCTGCCGCCTTTCGTCACGCGCGAGGGACCGCCAACGAAAGTGATAGAATTCTAGTCTTCGGATCCTTCCTTACGGTTGCGGATGTCCTGCGCGAATTGGCGCGAAAGGCGTGAACTCCATGGCGGAAATCGACCCGGCGCAAGACGGGCAACTGGAACTCAAGAAGCGTGCGCGGCGGCGTCTCGTCGGTGCCGTGGCGCTGGCCTTGCTTGCCGTCATCGTGCTGCCCATGGTGATGGATCAGGAGCCCAGGCCGCTCACCCAGGATATCCAGATCCGCATCCCGGGCCAGGATGCCGCTGGGCCGCCCTTGAATGTCGCCACCGCGCCTGCTGCTGCGCTGGCGAAACCCGCTGCCATCCCGGCCCCGCCCGCAGCGGAGCCGCCCGCGCCCGAGAATAATACAGAATCACCCAAGCCCGTTGCGCCAACCCCTGCGTCCGCACCGTCGGCCGCCCCAGCCGCGCAAGTCAAATCGACGGCGCCGCCGAGCAAGCCCGATGTTAAGTCCGATGGCAAGCCCGAAGCGAACCATGAACAGTGGGTTGTCCAGTTGGGCGCCTACCAGGACCAGGGCAACGTCAAGCATTTACTGGCCAAACTCAAGGGACTGGGTTACCCGGCCTACACTGAACAAGTGGATACCGCGCAGGGCCCGCGGACGCGTGTGCGCAGCGGTCCGTTCGCGACGCGCATGGCGGCGGAAAAGGCCCAGGCCCAGTTGAAGAAAATCGGCGCCGGAGGGCCGCAGGGCGGCATCGTGGCGCAACAATAGCGCATGACCGGCTTCGACCACGCAGTGCTGGCGGTGATTGCCTTGTCGTCCGTGTTCGGCCTGTGGCGCGGCGTGGTCAGCGAGGTTCTCGGCTTGGTGGCCTGGGTGGCGGCTTTCTTTGCCGCGCGGGCGTGGTCCCAGGCCGCGGCGGAGATGTTGAGTCCTTGGCTCGGCGAGCCGGCTTGGCGGGCCGCGGCTGGTTTCGTCGCGGTGTTTATGGCGACGCTGCTGGTATTCGCACTCGCCCGCTTCCTGCTCTCGCGCCTACTGCGCGCGGTCGGTCTGGGGCTCGCGGATCGTTTTCTGGGCGCCATGTTTGGCGTCTTGCGCGGCGTGTTGATGGCTTTGGCTGTGGTTCTGGTTTGCGGGTTGTCCGATCTGCCCCGGCAGCCCTGGTGGCGAGAGGCCTGGCTTGCGCCGCCGATGGAAACAGCGGTGCTGGCAGCAAGACCCTGGTTGCCGCGGACGGTGGCGCAGCGGATTCGTTATAGATAGGTGGAACTTTATGTGTGGAATTATCGGTGTCGTCGCGACAACAGCCGTCAATCAACTACTCTATGACGGATTGCAAGTGCTGCAGCACCGCGGCCAGGATGCGGCCGGCATCGCCACCGCCGACGGCGGGCGCTTCCACATGCACAAGGGGCCGGGACTGGTGCGCGATGTCTTCCGCACCCGCAACATGCTCAACCTGGTGGGTAACTGGGGCATCGGTCATTGTCGCTACCCGACCGCCGGCTCCGCCTTCAACGCCGCTGAGGCGCAGCCCTTCTACGTGAATTCGCCGTTCGGCCTGACCCTGGCGCACAACGGCAATCTGACCAATACCGCGCAGCTCAAGCAGGACATCTTCCTGCAGGATCTGCGGCACATCAACACCAATTCCGATTCCGAAGTGCTGCTCAATGTCCTAGCGCACGAGTTGCAGGCCGCCTCGACCAAGTATCAGGTCGATGCCGAGACCATCTTCAAGGCCGTGGCCGGCGTCCATCGCCGTGTCCGGGGCGCCTATGCCGTGGTGGCGATGATCTCGGGCTATGGCCTGCTCGCGTTCCGCGATCCTTACGGCATCCGGCCGCTGATTATCGGCAAGAACGAGACGGAGGCGGGCTGCGAGTATCTGGTGGCCTCCGAGAGCGTGGCCATCGATACCCTCGGCTTCAAGATCCTGCGCGACGTGGCGCCGGGCGAAGCGGTGCTGATCGATATCCAGGGCAACTTCGTCAGTCGCCAGTGCGCCGAACGCACCATGCACGCACCGTGCATTTTCGAATTCGTCTATCTGGCCCGACCCGACTCGCTGATCGATGGAACTTCGGTGTATGAGACCCGACTCAAGATGGGCGAATTTCTCGCCGAGAAAATCAGGCACACCATGCCGCATCTGGAGATTGACACGGTGATGCCGATCCCCGATTCGAGCCGGCCGTCGGCCATGGAACTGGCCAAGCGGCTGAACCTCCCGTACCGCGAAGGCTTCGTCAAGAATCGCTATATCGGTCGCACCTTCATCATGCCCGGTCAGGCGACAAGACGAAAGTCGGTGCGCCAGAAGCTGAACGCCATCGCCCAGGAATTCAAGGGCAAGAACGTGCTCCTGGTCGACGACTCGATCGTGCGCGGCACCACCAGCCGGGAGATCGTGCAGATGGCGCGCGAGGCCGGCGCACGCAAGGTATATTTCGCTTCGGCGGCGCCGCCGGTGCGCTATGCCAACGTCTATGGTATCGACATGCCGAGCCGTTCCGAACTTATCGCCTCGGATCGCAGCGACGACGAAATCCGCCGCGAGATCGGCGCCGACGCCCTGATCTACCAGGATCTGGACGGGCTCAAGGCGGCGCTCTCCGCGGTCAATCCGGGCATCGGCTGCTTCGAGACCTCCTGTTTCGATGGCCACTACATTACCGGCGATGTCACCGTCGAATATCTCTCCAGCATCGATTCGGCGCGCCGCGACGGCGCCAGCGGGCCCGACGACGAAGGTGAGAGCGCGCAACTCGACCTCAATCTCGTGACCTCGGGATAAATCATGAGCGAAGATTTTCAATTCGAGACCCTGGCGGTTCGCGCCGGGCAGGAACGCAGTCAGTTCAATGAGCATTCCGAGGCGCTCTACCTGACCTCCAGCTACGTCTTCGACAGCGCCGCGCAAGCCGCGCTGCGCTTCTCCGGCGACCAAGCGGGTAATGTTTATTCCCGGTTCACCAATCCGACGGTGACCATGTTCGCCGATCGCCTCGCCGCGCTCGAAGGTGCCGAAGGCTGCGTCGCCACCGCCTCGGGCATGGCCGCTATCCTGGCCATGGCCATGGGGCTGCTGAAGGCCGGCGACCATGTCGTCGCATCGCAGAGCATCTTCGGCGCGACCCAGCAACTGTTCGGCAACATCCTGCCCAAGTTTGGTGTGTCCTCCACCTTCGTCGTCGGTACCGAGCCCGAGAAATTCCGCGCTGCGCTCACCGAGAAGACCAAACTGGTGTTCATCGAGACGCCCTCCAACCCGCTCACCGAGGTCTTCGATATCGCCGCCATTGCGGCGGTGGCCCATGCCGGCGGCGCGCTGCTGGCCGTCGACAACTGCTTCTGCACGCCGGCCTTGCAACGTCCGCTGCAACTTGGCGCCGACCTGGTCATCCACTCCGCCACCAAGTATCTCGACGGCCAGGGCCGCGTCTTGGGCGGCGCCGTGCTCGGCAGGAAATCTCTGACCGACGAGGTGCTGAAATTCCTCCGCACTACCGGCCCGACGCTCTCGGCCTTCAACGCCTGGATCATCCTGAAGGGCCTGGAGACCTTGAAGATCCGCATGGAGGCGCAGTCGGCCAATACCCTCAGACTGGCCAGTTGGCTGGAAGCGCAACCCGCGGTCCAGCGCGTGTTCTACCCGGGCCTGGCCTCGCACCCGCAACACGCTCTGGCGATGCGCCAGCAGGCCAGCGGTGGCGCGATCCTGTCCTTCGTGGTCAAGGGCGAGCGGGAAGCCGCCTGGCGCGTCGTCGATCACTGCAAGCTGTTGTCGATCACGGCAAATCTCGGTGACACCAAGAGCACCATCACCCACCCGGCCAGCACCACCCACGGTCGCATCACGGCCGAGGCGCGAGCCGCAGCAGGCATAGGCGAGGGGTTGTTACGCATCGCGGTGGGCCTCGAAGCGGTGAGCGACATCGAGGCTGATCTCGCCCGGGGGCTGGCGCTGGTCTAACACGGGTCTGAAACGGGCCTGAATATTTGCCACCCGCGACCGGCCGGGGGTGATACACTGCGCGCCGCGGGGCCTTCCCATCAGTCTGTTTGCCGCGCGCCGCGTTTAGATTCTCTTTCCGCGTCTTACCCCGTAAGCGATTTCGTCCAGACTGGTGCGTGCCAAGCATGCAGGGCGGAGTCCAGGAGTCACCCCATGAGCTTTTCCAATCTCGGCCTTCGAGCCGAACTTCTGCGTGCCATTTCCGAGGAAGGTTACGACACGCCCACCCCCATACAAGCGCAGGCGATTCCCGTCGTCCTGGCCGGGAGCGACCTGATGGCCGCTGCCCAGACCGGCACCGGCAAGACCGCCGGCTTTACCTTGCCGATCCTGCAAATCCTCAGCACCCGTGCCCCCACCTCGCGTGCCAAGCCGCGCGTCCTGGTGCTCACCCCGACGCGCGAACTCGCCGCGCAAGTGGAGGAGAGCGTGCGCACCTACGGTCGCCACCTGCCCTTGAAGTCGCTGGCGATCTTCGGCGGCGTTGGCCTAGTGCCGCAGATCAGGGCCTTGAAGGCCGGCGTAGATATCCTGGTGGCCACGCCCGGCCGCCTGCTCGACCATCTCAACCAGAGGAATGCCGATCTTTCCGGCGTCGAGATCCTAGTCCTCGACGAAGCCGACCGCATGCTCGACATGGGCTTCATCCCCGACATCAAGAAGATCATCGCGCTGATCCCGAAACAGAAGCAGACCCTGTTCTTTTCGGCGACCTTCTCCGACGACATTCGCGGCTTGGCGGCAAGCTTCCTGCGCGACCCGAAACTGGTCGAAGTGGCCAGCCGCAACGCCACCGCCGACAATGTCCAGCAGCGCGTCTACCACGTGGACAAGAGCCGCAAGCGCGATCTCCTGATCCAGTTGATCCAGGATCACCAGTGGCATCAGGTGCTGGTGTTCACCCGCACCAAGCATGGCGCCAACACCCTGGCCGAGAAGCTTGAAGGTGCGGGCATCCGCTCGGCGGCGATCCACGGCAACAAGAGCCAGGGTGCGCGGACCAAGGCGCTGGCCGATTTCAAGAGCCTGAAGCTGAATGTCCTGGTGGCCACCGACATCGCCGCACGCGGTCTGGACATCGACCAGTTGCCGCATGTGGTGAACTACGAACTGCCCAACGTCCCCGAGGACTATGTCCATCGCATCGGCCGCACGGCGCGCGCCGGCGCCAGCGGCCAGGCGGCGTCCCTGGTCTGCGTGGACGAGCACACCCTGCTGCGCGACATCGAGCGGTTATTGAAACGCGACATCGAGAAGGTGGCCGTGCCCGGCTTCGAACCTGATCCGTCGATCCGTGCCGAGCCGATCGAAAACGGCCGTCGCGGCCAGTCGCGACCGCCTGCCCGTGGTGGTCGCGCTCCCGGCGCCAGCCGCGGCCAGCCCGCCCGCGGCAACGGTCCGCGTCAGAGTGCCCCGTCCCACCACTCGGGTTTCAGGGGGCGCTAATTGCTATGAGCAGGGCGGCGCCATAGCGCGCCGCCTTTGAGCGAGCCTTAATCTCATGGGTAATCGTTGATTACGGCCAGGAAATGAGCCGCGTACCGTGACAGCTTGGCCTGTCCGACGCCACTGATTTGACTGAATTCTGCCGTGCTTCGCGGGCGCTGATCATGAAGTGAGATCAAGGTGCTGTCGTGAAAAATGACATAAGGAGGTACGCCCTGTTCGCGTGCGAGCTCTAGCCGTTTTGCCTTGAGCGCCTGCCATAGGGGGCTTTCGTGCGGCAGGCCTTCGCCACCCGTGGCGGCTGTGCCGCGCTTGGGTCCGCGAGCTTTACGCTTAGCGATATCCTGGTCACGGCGGAGCCAGATATCCTTCTCGCCCTTAAGAATCGGACGCGAGTCATGGGTCAAGCGCAGCCCTCCGTAGGCTTCCATGTCAGCTTCCAGGAAACCGCCGGCGACCAGCTGGCGAAACAGATTGCTCCATTGACTCTGGGACAGAGAGCGACCGATGCCAAAGGTGGAAAGCCTATCGTGCTGGAACCTCTCGACTTGTGCGGTAAGCTTGCCCAACAAGATATCGACCAAGTGACCCACACCAAAGCGTTGACCGCTACGGTAGACGCAGGACAGCGCCATGCGTACAGATTCAGTGGCATCCCAGGTGCTGACCGGCTCGAGGCAATTGTCGCATTGGGCGCAATCGCCTGGATGATCCTCGCCAAAGTAGCGCAGGATAGTCTGGTGGCGACAACTGGCGGATTCGCAGAAGCCCAACAGCGCATCGAGCTTTTGTCGTTCCAGGCGCTTTCGATCTTCCGAGGCTTCTCCTGATGCAATCATCTGGCGCATCTGGACTACATCGCTGAGTCCGTATGCCATCCAGGCGTTGGCTGGTAAGCCGTCACGCCCGGCCCTGCCGGTTTCCTGATAGTACGATTCCAGACTCTTTGGAATATCCAGATGGGCGACGAAGCGAACATTGGGTTTGTCGATGCCCATGCCGAAGGCGATGGTGGCGACAATAACGACTCCCTCTTCGCGCAGGAAACGACTTTGGTTTGTCGCTCGTGTTTTCGCGTCCAGTCCGGCGTGATAAGGCAATGCGGCCCAGCCTTGGCCCTCTAGCCATTTGGCAGTTTCATCGACCTTCTTGCGCGAAAGGCAGTACACGATACCGGCATCACCAGGGTGTTCGCTTTCCAGAAAGGCAAGCAACTGCGCGCGGGCATTTGCTTTTGGCGTGACGCGGTAGCGGATATTGGGCCTGTCAAAGCTGGAAACGAACTGTCGCGCACTCTCCAATCCCAGTTGCTCGACGATTTCTGCGCGCGTCGGTGCATCGGCAGTGGCAGTTAGTGCAATCCGCGGAACGTTCGGGAAACGCTTTTGCAGTATCGTCAGTTCGCGATACTCAGGGCGAAAGTCATGGCCCCACTGCGAAACGCAATGCGCCTCGTCAATCGCGAACAAGGCTAATCCCGGGCCTTGCGCGACTCGTTCCAGCGCATCCAAAAAATTAGCCAACACCAGTCTTTCCGGCGACACGTAGAGCAGATCCAATTCGCCGCGCATCAGGCAGCCGAACACCTGGCGCGCAGCATCGGCATCAAGGCTGGAATTAAGAAATTCGGCTCTAACGCCCAGTTGCTTGAGTGCGGCAACCTGATCCTGCATCAGCGCAATCAGCGGTGATATGACGATACCCAGTCCGCTGCGACATAGTGCTGGAATCTGATAGCAAAGCGACTTTCCGCCCCCGGTCGGCATCAACACCAAAGCATCGCCGCCGTGAGTGACGTGATCGATTACATTTTTCTGTTGACCTCGAAAAGTGGCGTAGCCAAAAACCTTCCGCAGTACTTCATCTGGAGTGGCTTGTTGCTTTACAGCTTGCATAGGCCGGGGCGTGTGGGCAGGTCGAGCGCGACGGGCATTACAGCTTGGTCGACAGCAAGGGTAGGGTGGCGCAGCCCCGCTCGTCGCAGGCGAGATAGCTGCCTTTTTCGTACCAGTCGCCGAGCACCCAGCGTTGGCAGAGATGCGTATCGACGAGGTGTTCGTGATATCCCGGCCGATGGGTGTGGCCGTGGATCAGGCGCGGGTAGCCGTAAGCGCGCAGGAGCTCGGCGACGGCCCCGGCATTGACGTCCATGATGGCGGCGCTCTTGCCCAGTTTCGCCTGTTCGCTGCGCGCGCGCAGCGCCGCGATCTGTGCCCGCCGCTCGGGCAGCGGTCGGGCCAGGAAAGCTTCGCGCCAGGCCGGCCGGCGCACCTCGCGGCGGAATTCCTGGTAGGCCGTATCGTCGCTGCACAGGGTGTCGCCATGCAGGAGCAGGGTCGGCACGCCGGCGATGGTCGCCAGATGCGGTTCCTCGAGTGGCGTCATGCCGGTGGCACGGGCGAAACCGTCGCCGGCGAGGAAGTCGCGGTTGCCCGTGATGAAAAACAGCCGGGTGCCGCGGTCGCCGAGGGCCTTCAGCGCGCCTGCGATCGAGGCGGCAAATGGGTCATCGGGGTCGGCGAGTTCGTCATCGCCGGCCCAGTAGTCGAACATGTCGCCGAGAATGTAGAGCGCATCCGCCGTCATCGCCTGATCGGCGAGGAAATCCAGAAACAGCCGGACGATGGCCGGCCGCGTCGGGCACAGATGCAGGTCGGAGACGAACAGCGCGGCCGGCATGCCACGCCGCCCTAGACGAGTTCGGCGCGCTCGATGATGACCTCTTTCACCGGCACGTCCTGCTGGAAGTTCTTGCTTCCGGTCTTGACGCCCTTGATCTTGTCCACGACATCCATGCCTTCGACCACTTGGCCGAATACGCAATAGCCCCAGCCGTTGCCGGAGGGCGATTTGAAGTCGAGGAAGGCATTGTCGGCGACGTTGATGAAGAACTGTGCGGTGGCCGAATGCGGGTCCGAGGTGCGCGCCATGGCGAGGCTGCCGCGGACATTCTTCAGGCCGTTGCCGGCCTCGTTCTTGACCGGCGCCTGGCATGGCTTCTGTTCCATGTTCGGCGTGAAGCCGCCGCCCTGGATCATGAAGCCGTCGATGACGCGGTGGAAGATCGTGTTGTCGTAATGCCCAGCCTTGACATAAGCGAGGAAGTTGGCCACCGTCTCGGGGGCTTTTTCGGCGTCGAGTTCGATGTCGATGACGCCGTGGTTGGTATGCAGTTTGATCATGAGGATATTCCTGGTTGAGGGTGTTTACTTTTGGCTCATTTAGCGAATAACGTGGCTGGCTCATCTAGCGAGCCTGTGGAAGTGGATACTGGCTACATAGCGCACGGGCGCTGGAGCCAGGAGATGCAAAATGAGGACGAGAGAATTGGCAAGGCTCATCGGGACATTG